>NZ_FR885292.1:0-27766 GCF_000436315.1 Parabacteroides sp. CAG:2
CCTGGGCCAGCCTCTTCCTGCTGGCGGTACTCTCCCTCCTGCTAGACATGCGGGAGGCGGCGTTGGCGGCTATCGGGGCGATACTCTCGCTCTCGTCCACCCCTCGCCCGGCCCCTTGAACCTGCTGGGCTGGGGGCTGATACTCTCGGCGGCGCTGAGCTCGCTGGGAAAGATATGGCCCCCTTAGGTGAGAAAAAACGGCAGAATCAAACTCTTATTGAAAATTATAAGTACTTTTGTAAAAAAAAGCGAATGCACTTGTTGATCTACATAGATATCGCCCTATTCATTTTCATCGCCTTTTTCATAGGCTATGACCTATTTTTTACGTTGGCGTCCTTTTTTCGGAGGAGGTACCGGAAGCACCGGAGCATACGGCTCCAGAAGTTCGCCGTCATCTTCGCCGCCTATAAGGAAGACCAAGTCATACAGGAATCCGTGGAGCGCATCCTCCTGCAAGACTATCCGGCGGACAAATACCGGGTGATCGTGGTATCGGACCATATGCGGGAGGAAACGAACCAAGCGCTCGCCAAGCTCCCGATCGAGCTCCTCACGCCGGATTTCAAGCATAGCATGAAACATAAGTCCATCACCTACGCCTTGGAATACCTGAAAGAGGGAATCGATAAAGTCGTCATCCTCGATGCCGACAACCTCACGGATACGGATTTCCTGACCCGGGTCAACGATATCACGCAAGACAACATCGCCCTGCAAGCGCACCGTACCCTCAAGAACGACAATACGCCGATAGCGGTATGGGACGGTATCTCCGAAGAGATCAACAACACCATCTTCCGCAAGGGGCGGGTCAATGTCGGGATCTCCTCCTCCTTGATAGGCTCCGGCATGGTATTCGACTTCGGATGGCTGAAATCCCACATGCCCCAATGCGGCACTTTCGCCGAGGACAAGGAGCTGGAGATCTATCTCGCCACGGAAAATATCTTTGTCGATTACGCCGAGGACATCCTCGTGTACGACGAGAAGACCTCACGCCAAGAGGTCATGGCACGGCAAAGATCCCGCTGGTTCCACGCCCAACTGCTGGCATTCTCTTTGATCATACGGCATCTCGACCTCCGTACCCTCAACTGGAATTATATGGACAAGGCGGTCCAATGGTTCCCGCTCCCGAGAATATTAAAACTGATCATCCCGTCTCTCCTCGCCTTGGCATGGAGCCTCACGGTTTTCCCGCTTGCCCTGAAATGGTATGGGCTAATACTGGTCAGCATCTTGACGTATACGCTGGCTATCCCCCGGAAGATGCATACCCGGAAGCTCTACATGAACCTGTCGAGGCTCCCTTTTCTCTTTTGCGTCTTGATAAAAGGATATATAGCCTCCTTGCGCCGGGTGAAGGAGAAGGACACCAGCTTCCAGAGTACTCCTCATGACATAACGATAAAAAATAAAGAAAATAATGGCTAAAAAAGTATCCATCATCACCATCAATTACAATGGGAAGGATGATACCGTAGACCTAATCGAGTCGTTCGGTCGGTACGAGACCTATCCTTATGAGATTATCATCATCGATAATGGCTCGAAAAATCACGGCGAACACCGCGTACTCAGTAAATATAGCCCCAAGCCGATAGTGATTCGCAGCGACAAGAACCTCGGGTTCGCCGGCGGGAACAACCTAGGGATTTCATACGCCGACGGTGATTATATCCTGTTTCTCAACAACGACACGATCATCAACCAACCGATACTGGAGAACCTAGCAAGGGCTCTCGACAACAATCCGCAAATAGGATGTGTCTCCCCCAAGATAGCGTGCTGGCCTGAGAAGAAGCAGCTACAGTACGCAGGCTCCACCCCGATGAGCCCGGTTACCCTCCGCAACGAGAATATCGGATTCGGTCAAACCGACACGAGACAATTCAATAAATCCCGCTATACGGCATTCGCCCACGGTGCGGCCATGATGATCCGGACCACGGACATCAAGAAGTTCGGGATGATGCCTGAATTTTATTTTCTCTATTACGAGGAGCTGGACTGGTGCGTGCAAATAAGGCGGGCCGGGCTGAAAATCTGGTACGAGGCTACCTCCACCGTCTATCATAAGGAGAGCATGAGCGTAGGGAAACAAAGTCCGCTTCAGGTCTATTATCATACCCGCAACCGCCTTTTATTCGCCAAACGATCGATCGATAAAAGGGATGAAAGGATTTACTCATACATCTACCAAACCCTAGTGGCTTTCCCGAAACGCCTCTCGATCTATCTCGTAAAAGGGAAATTCCGGCTGATCGGGGCGCTAGGCAAGGGATTAATAAACGGATTAATCGCAATCAACAAGGATATGAATTATGGAAAAGAGCTGTCAAGTCATTGAGATCCTCTTCTGGATCGGCATCGGGATCGTTTTCTATACCTATCTGGGGTATGGGATCGTATTATACCTTATGGTAAAGATCAAGGAGCTGTTCGTTAAACCCCGGCTCCCCCGCCTTCCCGAGACACTACCGGAGGCCACGTTGCTGATAGCCGCCTACAACGAGGAGGCGATCGTGGCGAGCAAGATGGTGAATTGCAGACAACTGGATTATCCGGCGGATAAGCTGAGACTGGTCTGGATCACCGATGGAAGCAATGACAACACGAATGAGAGACTGAAAGAGTACCCGGAGGTCACCGTACTGTACCAACCGCGGCGACAAGGAAAGACCGCCGCCTTGAACCGAGCCCTCCCCTACGTCAATACCCCCTACGTCATCTTCACCGACGCCAACACGATGCTGAACAAGGGCGCCATCAAGGAGATCATACGCCAGTTCAGCGACCCACGGGTAGGCTGCGTGGCCGGAGAGAAACGGGTAGAGATACAAGCCGAGCAAGGAGCCACTGCCGGAGAAGGCATATACTGGAAATACGAGTCCGCCCTCAAGCGACTGGACTACCGCCTATACTCCGCCGTCGGAGCGGCAGGCGAGCTCTTCGCCATCCGTACCTCCCTCTTCGAGCAGATGCCCCCGGATACCCTGCTGGACGATTTCATCCTCTCCCTGCGCATAGCGATGAGAGGCTACAAGATCGCCTACAGCAAAGAGGCGTACGCCCTCGAGAGCGCCTCCCTGAACATGCGGGAGGAGGAGAAACGTAAAGTACGCATATCGGCCGGAGGATTGCAATCGGTATGGCGGCTACGGGGATTATTGAATATCTTCCGGTACGGGATACTGAGCTTCCAATACATCAGCCACCGGGTACTGCGCTGGACGCTGACGCCGGTCGTGCTCTTCGCCCTCCTGCCCCTCAACCTGCTCCTTGCCTGTACCGGGCATACCCTTTACACGGTCATCCTTGCCCTGCAATTAGCGTTTTACCTGCTGGGATACTTGGGGTATAAAATGGAAAAACGGAACATCCGGAACAAGCTATTATTCATTCCTTATTACTTTTTATTCATGAATATCAATGTCATACGAGGGTATAGCTATCTCGCTAAGCATAAAGGCACAGGCGCTTGGGAAAAAGCCAAACGAGGCGCGGGATAAAAAAATAAAAAAATAGATGGATAAATAGTCGTTATATGTCGACTTTAATTAATACTTTTGCGCTATTGATACTATTTGAATATCAAGAAAACTAGAACACAATTTAGATACAATGGATAAATTGGCCTCAGAGTATAAAGTTCTTATCGTAGATGATGTCCCTACAAACGTCATGCTAGTACAAGCCATACTGAAGAAAGAGGGATATACGCTTTTGACTTGCGACAGCGGGACAAAAGCGCTACGCATAGCTAACGAGAAACACCCAAATCTGATATTACTCGATATCATGATGCCTGAGATGGACGGATATGAGGTCCTCCAGCATCTGAAAAGCAATCCCGAGACTACGGATATACCCGTGATTATCATGTCCGCCCTAAGCGATATGCAAAGCATCGTGAAAGGTTACCAATTGGGCGCCACCGAATACGTCACAAAGCCTTTCCAACGTGAGGAGCTGGTGAAGAGGGTGGCCCACCGCTACGAGCTTTACAGCATCAAGCGCATCAAGGCCGAGCTGGAGAACACGATCGAGTCTAGGGATACGCTATACTCCGTTATCGCCCATGACCTGCGTTCCCCGCTAGGCTCGTTGAAAATGATGAATAACGCCATCTTGATGATGGTGGACAAGGAGCGGGTAGGCGACGAGGTGTACGAGATGATCCAGATGATGAACAAGACCTCCGAGGAGATCTTCCTCTTGCTGGACAACCTGCTGAAATGGGCCAAGAACCGCTTGAACAAGCAGCACGTATATAAGCAACAGACCGACATAAACAGTATCATCGATAGTACCGCCGAGATGTATGTCCCGATGGCGGCGCAAAAAGGCGTGAAGATTATCCTAGAAAATCTGGATAAAGAGCTGGTAGGCTTGGTCGATATCGATATGCTCAAGACGATTATCCGTAACCTGATCTCTAACGCCATGAAGTTTAGTTTCGAGGGGGGCACGATCACCTTATCCTCACGCTCCGAGGGGGATTTCGTAACCGTTAGCGTGAAAGATACCGGCAAGGGCATCAAGAAAGAGGATCAAGACAAGCTCTTGAAACAAGACTCGCATTTCACGACCTACGGGACGAAGAACGAGAAAGGCTCCGGTCTGGGATTGATGCTTTGCAAGGACTTCGTGGAGCTTCATGGAGGAAAGCTTTGGTTCGAGTCCGAGGGCGAGGGTAAAGGAACGACCTTCCTGTTCTCGATGAAGGCGCTGAACCAAGAGGCATAGCCGATCGACGTACCGCCTGTCTCTACCGATCGTAGACAAGTGTCGTACAAACAAACTAAATATTTCGTATATTTGCATCCCGGATTAATATCCGGGATTTTTTTGTGTGCCGAGGTGACATTAGGTACATTATTATTTATCGTATAAACATTATTATCGTATGTATACCGTAATTAAACGTATGGAGATCTCCGCTTCCCATAGCTTGAGATTGTCCTACCCCAGCAAATGTGAGAATCTACATGGTCACAATTGGATGATCACGGTTTATTGCCGCTCCAAGGAATTAAACGCCGATGGCATGGTAGTCGATTTCAGTCATATCAAGAGATCGGTGAAATCCCTGTTGGACCACCAGAACTTGAACGATATCTTACCTTTCAACCCGACGGCGGAGAACATAGCCTTTTGGGTATACGAGCAGATCCCGTCTTGTTTCAAGGTAGAGGTAAAAGAGTCTGAGGGTAACACGGCGATCTATGAGGAAGATTAACGAGATATTCTACAGCTTGCAAGGCGAAGGGTTCCATACGGGGACTCCCGCCGTATTCGTCCGCTTCTCCGGTTGCAACCTGAGATGTAGCTTCTGCGACACCCGCCACGAGGAGGGCGTAATGATGACGGACGAGGAGATCGTGGAGAAGGTATCTTCCTTTCCCGCACGGATGGTAATCCTGACGGGAGGAGAACCTAGCCTGTGGATCGACAAGGCGCTTATATCCCGCTTACGTGAGGCGGGGAAACAGATCTGTATCGAGACCAACGGCACACGCCCCTTGCCCGACGGCATCGACTGGGTGACTTGCTCGCCCAAGGAGAACGCCCCGGTGGTATTGGAAAGAGTCGACGAGATAAAGGTGGTTTATACCGGGCAAGACCTGTCCGCATACGCCGAAATCCCCGCACGGTACCATTTCCTGCAACCCTGCTCCTGCCAAAATACGAAAGAGGTAGTGGATTACATCCTCCGGCATCCCCGGTGGAGACTAAGTCTGCAAACCCATAAATTGATCGATATCCAATAGATAGGATGAGACGGGGGCATGCCCCGTCTCTACTGCTATAGATAACGGACTTCTTTACCTCTCACGGCGTCATTCACCTCTCCATCGCCATAGGCCAACTCGCCATTCACGAAAGTCTTCCATACGCCATGGTGGAACGTATAGCCCTCGAAAGGAGACCAGCCGCATTTGTACAAGATATTCTCCTTCGATACCGTCCAAGTCTGCTCCGGATCGATCAATACGATATCGGCGTAGTATCCGGGACGAATGTATCCCCTCCTATCGATACGGAACAGCTCCGCCGGCATATGCGCCATCTTCTCGACCACCTTCTCGTACGTGAAACGGCCTTCCATCGCCAGCTCCAACATCGTGATCAAGGAGTGCTGGATAAGCGGTCCTCCGGAAGCCGCCTTCAAGCAAGAGCCTTGCTTCTCCTCCGGTAGATGCGGGGCATGGTCGGTAGCCACGATATCGATCGTATTGTTATTGACCGCCTCACGCAGCGCCGTGCGATCCTCGATCGTCTTGATAGAAGGATTCCACTTGATACGATTACCGAATTGGGCGTAGTCGCCGTCATGAAACCACAGATGGTGCACGCAGACCTCGCCGGTTATCTTTTTCTCGCTCAAGGGAAGATGGTTACTGAGCAACGATAATTCCTTCTCCGTGGAGAGATGCAGGATATGCAAACGGGAATCCAAGCGGGTAGCCAGTTCAACCGCCTCGGCCGAGCATTGGTAGCAGGCCTCCTCGCTACGGATCTTGCTATGGAAAGAGATATCCAGATCCTCGCCATGCAGGTTCGTGTAATACTGGATATTACGCCGGATCACCTCCTCTTTCTCCGCATGGATGGCGATCAGCATACCGGCCTCGCCAAAGATACGCTCCAACGAGTCTTTCTTGTCCACCAGCATATTTCCCGTAGACGAGCCGAGGAAGAGTTTCAGTCCCGGCACACGGCTACGATCCAGCCTGCGGATCTCGTCCATATTATCGTTTGTCCCACCGAAGAAGAAGGAGTAATTCGCACGGGAGACCTCGGCGGCACGATTGAATTTCCATTCCAGATCGGCGATCGTCGTGGTCTGTGGCTTCGTGTTCGGCATGTCCATGAAGGTCGTCACGCCACCGGCCACGGCCGCACGGCTCTCGGTCCCGATATCCCCCTTATGGGTAAGCCCGGGGTCCCGGAAATGCACCTGATCGTCGATAACGCCCGGTATCAACCATTTCCCCGTAGCGTCGATCACTTGGTTCGCCTCGGCACGCACGTTCCCGGGAACCTCCCCCTCGAACACCGCCGCGATCTTATCCCCCTCCACCAACACCGAGCCGATAAAAGAACGGCCCTCGTTGATGATTCTCGGATTTTGGATTAATATTTTATTCATCTTTCTTATTCTATTATAAATTGTCAAACTCTGTTTTCATTAGGCATGGCTCGCATGTTTCCTCGGATACTTCCTGAAGAAACTCCACCATTTCAACTGAAGGACGCCAAATAAAGCCTCCCCGAATATCGAAGAGTTCATCTTGGAGACACCCAAGGCACGGTTGATAAAGATGATCGGCACCTCCACGAGCTTGAAGCCGCACTTATAAGCCGTAAACTTCATCTCCACCTGAAAGGCGTATCCCTTGAAATGGACACGGTCCAGATCGATCGTCTCCAGCACCTCACGGCGGTAACATTTAAAGCCCGCCGTCGTATCCTGTATCTTCATACCCGTGACGATACGGACATACACCGAGGCGAAATAAGACATCAACACACGGCCCAACGGCCAGTTCACCACATTCACCCCGTTGCAATACCTCGACCCGATGGCTACGTCGGCACCCTGCGCGGTACAAGCGGCGTATAGCTTCGGCAGGTCATTGGGATTATGACTGAAATCGGCGTCCATCTCGAAAATAAAATCATATTTATGCTCGATAGCCCATTTAAAACCCCGGATATAAGCGGTACCCAATCCCAGCTTCCCTTTACGCTCCACGATAAAAAGACGCTCCGGGAACTCCTTCTGCAAGCCCTTCACGATAGCCGCCGTCCCATCCGGAGAGCCATCATCGATCACCAAGATATGAAACACTTTCTCCAGCCCGAACACGGCACGAATGATATTCTCAATATTCTCCTTCTCGTTGTATGTAGGAATAATGACGATACTGTCTGACATATACTTTAATCAATTAATTTTTAGCTCATTATATATACGACTGTAAACCATTTGTAAATTACTCTCCAAAGTTACATATTTTTTCTGTGTAAATCTATCATCCAGTTAGCCCATTCGTCTGTTCCATGATAAGCAAATGTATTTTGGCTTTTCACCCAACTTCTCCGATTTCCCCCTAAATGCCTAATACTCAAATTAAGCTGATTTATTCTTCCACTTTTATTCGATTATTCCAGCGTTTTTCCGTAAGTTTGTCTTCATTAATTTCTAACGCTTGTAAAATTAAGTACTATGAATATACAGCAACTCGAATATATCCTAGCGGTGGATACTTATCGTCATTTCGCAAAGGCAGCAGAGCATTGTAGGGTGACACAACCGACATTGAGTATGATGATCCAAAAGCTGGAAGACGAACTAGGTATTAAATTGTTCGATCGAAACCTACAACCCGTTCGCCCCACACCTGCCGGACGTAAGGTTATTGAGCAAGCGAGAAATGTCCTCTATCAGGCTTCTCTTATCAAAGATATCGTGAACGAGGAGGAACAGTCATTGAAAGGTACGTTCCGCTTAGCGGTGCTACCGACTATCGCCCCTTATTTACTACCTCGCTTTTTCCAGCAATTATCGGAAAAGCATACGGATCTTGACATCCGTATGCTGGAAATGAAAACCGCTCCCACTATGGCCGCCCTGCAAAACGGGGAAATCGACGCCGCTATCATAGCGAACCAACCCACTGAATCCAATTTACAAGGAGATATATTATATTATGAGCAATTCTTCGGATACGTGGCTCACAACGAATCTATATTCAAAAAGGATTTGATCCGTACCGCCGATATCAACGACGAGCGGTTGTGGCTGGGGGACGAGGGACATTGCTTCCGTGACCAGCTGATGCGTTTCTGCCAGATGGAGAAGGTAAAGGTTCGCCAAGCCGCTTACCGTTTAGGTAGCCTAGAGACATTTATGCGTATGGTGGAAAGCGGTAACGGTATTACGTTCATCCCGGAATTGGCTACCCTGCAGTTAAGTAAAGAGCAGAAAGAATTGGTACGTCCGTTCGCCATTCCCAAGCCGACACGGGAGATCGTCTTTGTCACCCGTAAAGATTTTATCCGGCATACCGTAGCGGGTATTTTAATAGAGAGCATCAAGAAAGCGGTACCTAAAGAAATGTTGACTTTGCAGCCCGGACAAAAGGTTGTGTGATTTTTTTGATAAATCCCATAGGGTATTTCTTTCCTGGGCGATCATATAAGTACAAAGTGATTATTTACCATTAAAACAATACAAATATGAAAGCGCTCTGTAAACAAACTATGGGATTTATCCTGATGATACTGTTGGCTTGCGGTGTAACCTCTATAAAGGCACAGGATAGCGCAGACGATGAGTTTATCACTGTCAGCGGTGTAGTAAAAGACAAGCAAACACGAAAAAAACTGGAATACGTAAATATCTCTATTCCGGGAACCAACGTGGGAACGATCACCAATAATGACGGTGAGTTCTCTATCAAAGTGAAAAACGGCCTCCATGCCAGACAAGTAGAAGTATCGCATATCGGATATTTGAATGGCTTGATCCCCGTAAACGATAAGGACATATTAGAATGTACGGTATTACTCGAACCGAACATGAATACGCTCAGCGAAGTCATTATCCGGGCCGGAGATCCTCGATATATCGTAGAGGAAGCGATTGAGAAAGTAAATAAGAATTACATTACCACGGGTAGCATGCTTACTGGGTTCTACCGGGAGACCGCACAAAAAGGCCGTCGCTATATCAATATATCGGAAGCGGTTATCGATGTTTACAAAACTCCCTATAAGGACAGGAACGTGGAACGGGATCGGGTACAGATCTATAAAGGACGTAAATTATTGAGCGAGAAGGCTAGCGACACATTAGCCGTGAAATTATTGGGAGGCCCTAACCTATCCGTTTACGTGGATGTGGTGAAGAATCCGGATTTATTGCTCGACCCGAATATCTTACCTTATTACGCCTTCCGTATGGAAGAAAGCGTGATGTTAAACGACCGACCGCATTACGTAATCAGTTTCCAACCTCAAGCGATCTTGCCTTACGCCTTATATTACGGTAAATTGTATATCGATAAGGAACGGCTTTCCTTCAGCCGTGCGGAATTCGCCCTCAGCATGGATGACCGGAATAAGGCTACCGAGGCCATCCTCCGCAAAAAGCCTTTTGGCTTGCGATTTAAACCCGTGGAGGTAGCTTTCCTCGTAACTTACAAAGAACGTGACGGCATGAGCTATCTGAGTTATATCCGCAATGAGGTTCGCTTTAAATGCGACTGGAAACGAAAACTTTTCTCTACCAACTACACGATCGTATCCGAGATGGTCGTTACCGATGGTAAAGAACAAAATAACTCCATCCCCTACCGGATGTCTTTTAAAGCGGATCAGTCTCTATCCGACAAGGTATCGGACTTCGCCGACGAGAACTTCTGGGGAGCTTACAACATTATCGAGCCTACCGAGTCTTTGGAGAATGCGGTATATAAATTAAAGAAGCAACATAAAAATTGACCGTGTAAATATACTATCGACAATGATATGGACAAATCATTATCTTTGTCCATTATCAATTATCTGTTGAAACCAAATTATTATGGATTTGTTCGTACTCAAAAAGATCAAGGAAGGGGATATTAAAGCATTCGAAAGTATTTTCAGGCTTTATTATACCCCTCTTTGCCTGTACGCAACCAGTATAACAGGAGAGCAGGAAGTTGCGGAGGAGATCGTCCAGGACTTGTTTTACGTGTTCTGGAAAGAAAGAGAATCTCTTCCAATCTTACGTTCCATCAAGAACTACCTTTATGGAGCTACCCGGAACCGGTCCTTACAATATCTGGAGCATCGGGAAGTACGATACCGATACCGGAATACGGTTTTAGCCGGAGAGAATCCGGAATCCGAATCGTATACCCCGCAAGATCAACTTGAGTACAAAGAATTGCAATCCTTGGTCAACCGGGCATTAGGTAAATTGCCCGAACGCCGCCTCCGGATCTTTCGGATGCACCGTTTCGAAGGAATGAAATACGCGGAGATAGCCTCCAGCCTCTCATTGTCCATAAAGACAGTAGAAGCGGAAATGACCAAGGCACTACAAACACTAAGAAAAGAAATCGAGAATTATACCTAACAGTTATGAATCAAATAGAAAAAAATAAATTGAAGACAGACCAAGCATGGGAACAATTATACACTCGCTTGGAGCAAGACGGGCTGCTGGATAAGCCAATTTCCGGTACACAAATCCCATACCGGATCGGACTTATGAAATGGGCCGCCGCTATCGTTATACTCTGTGTATCGGTAGCTACGGCTATTTTCCTTGGACGAGAACGGACACCGGAAACCACTCTGCTCACCCTGCATAATAACGAGGCTTCCACCACCTTGGTCACGACTTTGGAAGACGGGTCTATCGTTTATCTGGCCGATAACAGTCAGTTAAGCTATCCGGAACATTTCCAAAGAGAAAAAAGAGAGGTGTCTCTACTAGGAAACGCCCTTTTTGATGTAAGCGGGAATAAGGAACGTCCTTTCCTAATCGAGACAGAGCAGGCCCGGATCGAGGTATTGGGAACCTCATTCAATATCAAAAGCTCGGATAAAAGCGCCTTTGAATTGGCCGTTCGCCGGGGATTAGTGAAAGTGACACTCAAGAAGAACGGAGAACAAACGCTGGTAAAGGCCGGTCAAACCGTATCCTTATTCTCCAACCGTTTACAAGTAGCTCCGACTCAAGATAACGAACAATTTTCCGATTACACCCGCCGTATCCAGTTTAAGGATGAGCGCTTAGGAGATATCTTGCATGTAATTAATCTGGAATATCCGAAGATGCCATTGAAGACAACGGCTGATTTAGAGAATAGACGGCTGACCGTTAGTTTCTATAATAACTCACCCGCGACGATGGCTGAACTGATCTGCGCGGCGTTAAAACTAAAATGTACGCAACAAAATAATATATGGATGATTTCCGAACCTTGAGACAGCTGATCGTAGGATGGTTGCTGTTACTCGTAGCTCTCATCCCTATGAATGCCCAGAATGGTAACGTACTGGGACAGGTCATACGATTGCCTAAATCAAAAGGAAATATCTACCAATTGCTGGGACTCGTCACGGAACGTTCCGGCTATCTTTTTATATACGACAGTAAGATTATCGATAATGAACAAACAACATCGATAAAAGGTGGAGATTATACGATACAAGAAGCTATATACGCTATTACCGGTAATAAAAATCTGGCGATCCGTACGATAGAGAACCATCTCTTGCTTTATCTGCCAGAGAGTCCCTCCGCTCCTAAAAGCGCATCCGTAACTCCCGATTCCATACAAACCTATTTCTCGATAGAAGGTTCTTTACAGGATCAATATACCCATGAGCCAATCGCGTTCGGATCGGTAGGAATCGGCGAGGCCGCTATCGGCACCATCACCAACCAGAATGGAGAGTTCCGATTGAAATTACCGGACTCACTCCGATTATCCAAGGTACGTTTCTCTCATATCGGCTATCTTCCCCAAGAGATAGATGGTCGGGAGTTAATAGATAAACATACCGTCTTATCCCTAGAGCCTAAAGTAATCTCCATCCAAGAAGTTATCGTGCGTCTAACCAATCCGAAACGCTTATTACAGGAGATGCTGGACGAGAGAAGAAGCAATTATTCCCAGCACCCGATTTACCTTACCACATTTTACAGAGAAGGCGTTGAACGTAAAAAAGGACTCGTAGGACTGACCGAGGCTGTTTTTAAGGTATATAAGGCATCTTACCACAGCAATGCCTTGGCCGATCAAGTGAAACTACTAAAGATGCGCCGCATTAGTAACGAGCAGGAAAAGGACACGTTGATCACAAAAATGAAGTCGGGTATCTACTCCTGCCTTGTCTTGGACTTGATGAAACAGTTACCGGAGTTTCTGGATCCTAGCCCGGATTCACCCTATACATACGCCCATACCGACATCACGGTAGTGGATGATCGACTTGCTAACGTCATCTCTTTCGAGCAACGAAAGAGTATCAATGAACCGCTTTATCGGGGACAGATATATATCGACATGGAAAATAATGCCTTATTAAGGGTGGACTTTGAGGTCAATCCCCAATATATCGAGCAAGCGGCCGGCATGTTCGTCGAGAGAAAAAGCCGGAATTTACGGATCACGCCCCAGAAAGTAGCCTATACGGTATCTTACAAGCAATGGAATGGCACCTACTACATTAACCATATCCGGGGAGATCTGCATTTTAAAATTAAAAAAAGAAGACAACTTTTTAACACAAATATTTTACATACTTGGTTCGAAATGGTTACCTGTAAGATAGATACAGCCAATGTGAACCGCTTCTCACGCATTGAATCCCTTCCCACCCGCACGGTTTTCTCGGATACCCACTTCAACTACGACGAGGGTTTCTGGGGAGATTTTAACGTAATATTACCCGAAGACAAACTGAATGAGGCTATTAGCAGAATCACCTCAAAGATAGAGGAAACGAACTACTAATCCCCTAAAAATCATAAAGAGAGCCTTTTCGCAAAGGCTCTCTTTATAGGTTTTTAATAGGTATTAGTCTTTAAGGCAAAAAGATTGTTTAGGTTATCTGCATGCAAAGATGGGCTAATTAATATAATTGAGCAAATAAAAAAAGATATTGTACAACACATTTTTTTAAGTTTATCGAAATTTCTTTGCAGCTTGTGTTACTTTTTAACAATTACAGACTCCAATAGATCATCTGATGGATGCTACCTCGATAGACTCCTTTCACGTCCGCCAACACGGCATGTTCGTTCGTGATCGACATGAAGTAGGACTCATCCAGCTTCAAATAAGTCGTATGAGCGACAGCTACCACTACCGCGTCATATTTCTTCCCGGGCCTCTCTACTAACCGGATACCGTACTCTTGCAATACTTCCAAAGGGGAAGCGAACGGATCCATCACATCGACCTCGGCTCCGAAGTCCTTAAACTCATTGATAATATCGGCTACTTTCGAGTTACGTATATCCGATACGTTTTCCTTAAAAGTCATACCCATCACCAACACATGCGCTCCTAGGATATTTTTCCCCTGCGAGATAATCTTTTTCACGACCTTCTTTCCGATATACCGTCCCATGGAATCGTTCACGTAGCGACCGGAGTTGATCATCTTCGTGTGATATTGCAATTCTTTGGCTTTATGCACCAGATAGTAAGGATCTACCCCTATACAATGCCCACCTACCAATCCGGGAGAGAAAGGCAGGAAATTCCATTTCGTTCCGGCGGCTTTCAAGACATCAAACGTATTTACCCCCATTCGATCGAAAATAATGGAAAGCTCGTTCATAAGGGCTATATTCACATCACGCTGGGTATTCTCGATAATCTTGGCGGCTTCGGCTACCTTGATACTAGGCGCACGGTGCAACCCCGCTTGAACGACCAGCTTATAGACGTCCGATATCGTTTCCAAAGCTTCGGCATCGCAGCCGGAAACGATCTTCACGGTATTTACCAAGGTATGTACCTTATCACCCGGATTGATTCGTTCCGGTGAGTATCCAACCTTAAAGTCCTCTCCTACTCTCAACCCTGAAACCTCCTCCAAGATCGGGATGCAATCCTCTTCCGTACATCCCGGATATACGGTAGATTCGTATACTACATAATCGCCTCGTTTAAGGACTTTGCCTACCGTGCGGGTCGCACCCAACAAAGGGGATAGATCCGGCTCGTTATGGCTGTCTATCGGGGTAGGAACAGCTATAACGTAAAAGGAAGCCTCCCGCAACTTTTCTATAGAAGAAGTAAATGTGATATCTTTATGTTCAAATACCTCAGTAGGAAGCTCACCACACGGATCAATACAGTTCCGAAGCTTGTCCAAGCGATCCTCGTTGATATCAAATCCGATAACGGAAACATGTTTAGCGAATTCCATCGCGATAGGAAGCCCGACATATCCTAGTCCGATTAGGGCAAGTTTCGTTTGTTTATCTAGTAACTTTGTATACATCTTATTATTTCATCATTCTACTTAAAAGTCCGGGTTCCAAGGAGTGTCCCAAACAGACGAGATTGTATGCAAATGTAGCAATCTTCAGTTTACCTAACGGTATAAAGGACGTTTTATTTCATAGAGAAGGTCCCTTATCTCGTTTCCAAAATAAGGGACCTTGTCTTCTAAGTATAAAATGTTTCTTTTACTGCAAACGGCGGATACCTATAGCCTTGTTATATTGGGCTAAAGAAGCCTTTTGCTGATACCAAGTCTGGATCAAGCTACTGTAAGACTGAATCCATGACAATTGGGCGGAGAGCACATCCAAGATCGGTAGTTTACCCTCGTTGTAGCTGAAGGTATTCAAATCAAGGTTCTCCTCGGCAATCTTACAAGCCTCTTCCGCGACGGTAATTTGTTTCGTATACTCGGTTAGGCTTGTCCATGCGTTCGCTACCTCTTGAGCGATCTTATCACGCGTATTGTCCAAGGCGTATTCCTTACTACGAAGGATAGCCTTCTGGGAATTTACCTCCTTGAAACGGGCTCCCCAACGGAACAAAGGTATCTTCAAGGAAGCGAAGACGGCCGGAGTCCACAACTGGTCCGAACCTTTCACGTTCAACATCGGCGTACCCCAAGTACCTTGAAAACCGATCGCCAAAGACGGGTTATATTTCGCCTTCGACAAATTGATCTGTCTCTTTTGATACTCTATGTTCAACTCGGAAATAGCGTA
This sequence comes from Parabacteroides sp. CAG:2, assembly GCF_000436315.1. Classification (NCBI taxonomy): domain Bacteria; kingdom Pseudomonadati; phylum Bacteroidota; class Bacteroidia; order Bacteroidales; family Tannerellaceae; genus Parabacteroides; species Parabacteroides sp. CAG:2. Next base: position 15,758 of record NZ_FR885292.1, read on the forward strand.
GTCCGGACGATTCCGAAGAGCTACATCCTCTCCTACTTGCAACGGCAAGGCCAAATAGGTCGTAATGGAATCTTCCACCTCGATCGGGTCTAACGGAGACACACCCATCAATGAGTTCAGGTTCTGTAACGCAATCTGATACTCCTTATAAGCCGAGCTTTTATTCAATTCCGCTTCTTTCAAGCGGGACTCCACTTGCAATAAATCGGTCTTGCTGATCTGGCCGTCATTGAAACGGATCGTCAACACGTTCGCCAACTCCCCGACAATGTCTACATACTGGCACATCACATCGTACATACCTTTACGTGCGGCGGCCGTCCAATAGTTCAAATCGGCGGAATAAACGATATTATCCGTTGTCAATTCTTCCGCTTGCTCGGTGATCTTGCCTTGTACCTGAGCTGCCTTATAGTTATTATAGATCTGTCCGCCGGCATAGATGGGCTGGCTCACCGTAGCGCCTAGGCTATACGTATTATGGTCCATCTCTACGGACATGCCCGGTCCGAAATCCAAATCATATTTATTGATACGATACTGATAACTGCCGGAGAAGTCTACCGAAGGGAAGAAACCGGTCTTAGCGGCCTTGATCGCATGCTGCATAGCGATACGCTCCTCAGAGCTTTGCTTGATTTGACGGCTGTATTCAAGGACCCGTTCCTTATATTCCACAGCCGATAGCCGGGTGTCTTGCGCTTTAGCGGACAAGGCACCCAACAATAAACAACCTATGATTATTTTATTTCTCATACCTTTTACTCTGATTTAATCTTAAAGAAAACACAATAAGTAACCGGAAGCACGAAGATCGTCAAGATCGTAGATACGAACAGACCACCCATGATGGTAGCCGCCATACCGGCGAACATAGCGTCACCCAACAACGGCAACATACCTAAGATCGTCGTACCGGAAGCCATCGTCACCGGAACGATACGGGTTTTCGTTGCCTCTATCACGGCATTCACCGGAGACAAGCCCGCGTTCAATTGTAAACCGATCTCGTCCACCAGCACGATCGCATTCTTGATATTCATACCGATCAAGCCCAACAGACCCAGCATAGCAAAGAAGTCGAGAGACTTACCGAACACCAACAATCCCAATACCACACCAATGAAGATCAACGGCAGCATCGCCATGATCAATACCGGTTTCCGGTAATATTTCGGGAATAAGAATAACAAGGTGACATAAATCAAACCGAACATCAACGGGATATTAGCGGCGATCGCCTTATTACCTTTATCTTGCTCGGATTGCTCACCGAAATACGTCATCTTATATCCTTCCGGCACCTGAATCTTCTCCTGTACCTCTTTCCACAAATGACTGAAAGCAGCCATCGTATTGGCGCCACGCTTCGGCTCACACTGCATAAGCATACACGGCTCACGGTTGAATCGTCTCACTACGTTAAACTCATAATCCAGCGAGAAATCATCGATCACCTGCTCCACTTTTACCGAACGGCCTTTAGCGCTATAAACCGGCAAAGTCTTTATATCATTCAGACTGATAGAATCCTTATCCGCATCTTTCAGTAAGATCGGCATAAACACGTCGCCCTCACGATACTCACCCAAAGGTACGCCATTCGTAGCCGAACGCAAGGAATAAGCCACCTGCTGACGGGTAATACCCAGACGCAAACCTTTCTCTTGGGAATATAGCGGCTTCCATACCGGAACCTTGTTACCCCAACTATTGCGAACCTCCATCACCTGATCATAATTCCGGGCGATCTCCTGCGCCCTTTGCGTCAAGGCAACCAACGTATCTACGTTATCGCCGATAAAACCGATCTCGATCGCCGCATCCGGAACCGGAGACAAGGCGAACAAAGCCGAACGGGTCAATATATTCGGATAGTTAGCGACCATATAATCGTAGAACTTACCCTCTTCCGCTTGCGCATCCTCCGGATCTTGTGTCTCGATCAACACATTGGCGAAGTTTGGCTTCGGACCGATAGAAGAACTGGCCAAGTAATAACGTACCGGCGAACCTCCCAAGGTAAACGAGTATGATTTGATATTCTCATTCTTGCTGAGATATTCCTCCTCTATCTTCTTCACGTTCGTCTCCACGTCGTAGATGCTATATCCTTCCGGGAAGATCAAGTCCGCACGGAAATAAGGCTTGCTCATGATCGGGAAGAAACTCTGCGGCATGATGCTCATCACGAACAAGGAAAGGAATAACGTAGCTACCACGGTAGAGATCGTTACATATCTACGCTTGATCAAACGGCCCAATACCGACTCAAATTTATGATACAGCTTCGTATCGTACGGGTCTTTGTTCTCACCCGGTTTCGCCTCTTTCAAAATAAAATTACCGAAGGTAGTCGTTTGCGTCAAGGCCAAGACCCAGCTTAATCCCAAGGATACCGCCAAAACGATAAACAACGGTTTCACAATCTCGGCCACGGATGCCGGTGCCAAGTACATCGGCAAGAAAGAACATACGGCGATAAAGGTAGCGCCCAACAACGCCCACTGCGGTTTCGTCGCGCCATCGATCAACGCCTGATAACGGGAAAGTCCCCGCTTGATACCGACTTGGGCATTATCCGTCACCACGATAGCGTTATCCACCAACATACCCATAGCGATAATAAAGGCCGCCAACGAGGTTCGGTTCAAGCCGACACCCCAGATCAACATGATCAATAAGGTACCACCTACCGAGAACAACAACGAACTACCGACCAACATACCGGCACGGGACCCCATCACGATAAAGATAATCACGATAACGATCAACAACGACTCGATCAAGTTCAAGATAAAACCGTTGTTCGCCTCATCCGCGATCTTGTTCTCCGGATAAATCGTTTTCAGGTCCATACCCACCGGGAACAGCTGCTCCATCTCCGCTAAATGATCCGCCACGGCGTTACCCACGGCAACCACATCGTCTTTCGAACCGGTAGCGACACCGATACCGATGGCACGCTTACCGTCCACACGCATCAGGTTCGAGGGAGGGTCCATATAACCACGCTCTACCGTAGCGATATCTCCCAAACGAACCTCACCGCCACTTTTCGTCACGATCAATTGGTCCCGGATATCTTGTATATCCTTATACGTACCTTCCGCACGCAAACGCAATTGATAATTACCGGTATTGATATCTCCCGTATTCACCAACAAGTTCTGCGTTTGCATCACCTGCTGGATAGCGTTCGGGTCGATACCTAGGTTAGCCAGTTTCGGGATAGAGATCTTTACGTTGACAACTTGTGTCTGTTCACCGAATAGGTAGACCTTCTGTACACCCGGTACAGGAGATAGCTCCGTCTTGATCTTTTGCGCCCAATTACGCAGGTCGTCGTAAGTATATCCCTCATCGGCCGTCAAGGCATAATAAATTCCGAATACGTCACCGAAGTCATCACTAACGGATATCGAGGAGGCGCCAGACGGAAGGCGGGGCTGTATATTCGCCACCTTACGACGCAACTCGTCCCACTTGACCGGCATATAATCCGGAGACAAGGTAGGCTGCAACTCAATAGAAATCTTGGACATACCGAAATAAGACTCAGATTTGATCTGGAACACATCCGACATAGCCTGAATCTCCCGTTCGATCGGCTCAGTCACCAGCTTCTCCACCTCCTGAGGTGTCGCTCCCGGATATTGGGTAACCAAAACCGCTTGCTTGATCACGAAGGGAGAATCTTCCTTCTTCGGCAATTTAAAGAAAGAATATATACCTCCTATCAGCATGACCGCTAGGAAAAAGTATATAATCTTCTGATTCTCTAAGGAATATTTTGGAATATTCATTGTTTATCTCTTAATCTGTTAATACTTTTACCTGTTGTCCATCCACCAAACGAGTGGCTCCGGCTGAGACAACCTGTTCGCCGGGTCGCAAGCCATCCGTTACGATCACGCCATCCTTGCCGATCAGCATAGACTCGGTAATCTTGCGACGCTCAACCTTTTGAGACTGCCCATTATAAACAAACACATACTTATCGCTATTGGCATCGTCAGCCACGACAGCGGCTAGCGGAACCAATACGGCGCCTTGCGTGAAACTCTCGCTATCCACGTTCAAGATCACACGGCAAGAGAAACCTACGGCTACCTTATATTTCTCTAAATTAAAGTTCGGATCGTCGATATACAGATATACGGGAACGCCGGAACCATCCGGAGAGGCTTCCACGTATTCTTTCACCTTCGCCTTGAAGCGAACGCCCTTGTAATTATCGAATTCCACATAAACAGAATAAGGAGAAGAGAAGTAATTGATATTACTCTCCGGCATCGTAAACACGACCTGTAACTTATTCGGGTTGATCAAGCAAACGATTCCTTGTCCGGCCTGTACCTTCTGGTAATTCTCCACATATTTCTTCTGGATAAATCCATCGAACGGCGCACGAAGCTTTGTCTGGTTCAATGTGTTTTGCGCATACTCGAAAGCCGCCTTGGCATTTGAGTAAGAGGCTTCCGTAGACTCATACTCTTGCTTGGAGATAGCTTGCTTGGACAATAACTTCTTCGCACGTTGCAATTGCGCCTCAGCGGTCTGGAAAGACGCTTTCTTCGCCTCATATTCCCATTTAAAGTCCAGCGGATCGATCTCGGCCACGATCTGTCCCGTACGGACCTTCTGGCCTTCGTCCACGTTTAATGAGATCAGCGGGCCGGACATCTTAAACGCCAAATCACTGAATTGATCGGGCGATACCACTCCACTGAATGATTTCTCAACCATGTTCAGCGAAGTAACGTCCGCCAATTTAACTGGACGAGGACCTTGCTCCTTAACGGGTGGTTGACTACAGGAAACCAATGCTGCCAAAACAAACACAGGGATTAATTTTCCTTTCATGATAACTTGCATTTTGTTATTTAATTATGATTTCTTTTTCTTCACAGTAAATATAAAACATTCTCGCCTAGAGATTGTTGAGCATAACGTGCCTTAAAAAGACCAACTACCATCATTCACGTATGCTTCCATCGGATTTTCTATCGAATCAGGCAAAGAAGGGAAAAAGTCAATTCCGGTAACCTTCTCAACGCTATCGATAGGGATCATCATCGATTTCAACGGAGTCTTTCCATAGTCTTTATTATCAAACAGAAAACCTACCCCTTCCGGTTTACCGTTCGTTATCGTACAGATTACCTTATAAAAGGTCTTCGGGATTCCCACCCGATTCTTGCCTAACCGTTTCAGGTCGTCCGTGATCACCGGGCCGGTCACGATCAACAAAGAGCCATTCTCTTTCGCCCACAAACGAGCCTGCTCTTCCAGATCTTTCCAGATACCCCGGTTCAAGCCGGGCTTTTGCGGACAGATATTACTTAGGTAGAACGATTCCCGCATGGCCTTGGCGGACCATTTCATATCGCCGGCAGGCGCCATATGTCCTCGGTCATAGCCGGAACGGGTATAGTCCTCGTTCGTGGCGCTAGCCCCTTTCACCATGGGGTCCGAGACGAACTTATTAGACCGCTCGTTCTTCTTACTTGTCGCCTCTTTCGAGGTCAGTTCATAGGCTACCCAATTGGCGATCTTATAATCGGAATTATAAGAAACCGTATAGCCCTCATGCTTTATAACCTGCTCTTTTTGTTTATTCTTTAGTCTCGGTATCTCAGCTCCCCCTTGAAAAGTATAAGCGGAGGTCTCTTTCTTTGGGTTCGTCGTTTGCTTGTTTTTCGTCGCTTGTGCGGCTTTCTTACCCGATGTTCCGGAGCCGCCTTTGTCCGAGATCTTCGGACGGACTATTGCCTCCGCCCGATCCTGTTTCTTCTCTACAAGCCGTGTCTTGGATACCGGATAAAACCAGTTATATATGAATAATACACCGATAAAACAAACAACTACCGCAAAAACGCCAAGAAGCATCTTCTTTACAGAGGACATGAATGATGATGCCCGCTTCTTCTTGCTTTTCCGGGGTTGAGGCTTACCTTTCTTTTTTGCCATACCTAAAACTTCCTATTCTTAACCTTTCGTATTGGGCGCAAAAATAGATAAATCCGGCATGTTATACAACACAATTCTAGGATAGTATTGGTCTCGATTACTATAAAAGACGGCTTAATTTAATACGCCGCTTAATTTGACCTTGCTTTCAAATCTAACTTCGAATCAAACTTTCACTATCGTCCGAATAGTGTACCGCATTCTTTTGTACGCATTCCCTACTTGTATTGGCATAACAATAGACACAGAAATGGCGGCAAGTGTTATACCTACCGATATCTTTGCTTATCATGCAACCACAGGCTTTCCGTTGGCCTTTGTCTTTTAGGTCTTTGCGTTTGTCGGGTAAAGCGGGAAACGTACCAAAAAGATCCGGTTCAGGTAATTGGCCTGTTCGAAGATAATAAACCAATTCATAATCCTCCTCAAACACACGCTCCATTAAATCACCGTCGATACACCGGTTATGTTCAATGCCATAAACCGTAAGGTCAATATCCTCGGCACAAGTAGCGAGTGTCACATTCCAACCAGTAGAAGCCCAAATTTCCCTCAACTTCACCAATCCCTCTACAGTTTCTTGACGTTGCGTCGCATTCATCTCAGCGGTTTCCACATCCTCTTTCGTAAAGCAATTCGTCTCTTTTATAAGGTTATTCTGTACCTTACGATACGCCTTTACATCTACGAAACTGAACACGAGCTTATCAGTATATCCTTTCAACAGATTGCCGATCTTCCAAATACGGCTAAGCAGGACACGAGGCGTGATAGATGGAGTCATAATCAACGGATCAAATCGCCAGATCACCCGTTCCTTCCCTATCATTTCCGACAACTCCCGAAATGTCTCCACCCGTTGCGTAACGCTCGGCACATTCGGCTCAAAGCCTTCGCTCACATAGTCATTCAACGTGAACTGGAAATAATAATGGATACCCCTCCTATCCAACTCATGCAAATAAGGCAATATCAGCTTCGGGTTCTTTGTCCAAAACACGATTGCCTTACACCGCTCAAACGACACATACATCTTCCGCCGATTAAACGGATTATACCAAACACAATACCCCTTGGCCAAACGATTAAAGAACCACTTGGCATAAAAGGCCGGAATATCCGTTGACCGGCTGGCCGAAATGATGATGGGAGCAAGTGCCTCGACTTGCTCACCGGAGTCCGTTGTGATCATTCTTCCGTATTATTATGTAATTAGGGTCATAACATCCGTAATTTGTCTACCGCAAGATAGGGATTATCTCGCTATTTTTGTATCCTAAAAATGAATGTAGAACCTAATAAATAACAGTAAACATGAAAAATGTATTGATTTTATCTTCCAGCCCCCGTCGTGGAGGCAATTCCGATACGCTATGCGATGAGTTTATGCAAGGGGCGATCGAAAGCGGTCATCGTGTGGAAAAGGTTTTTCTGCGAGACAAGACCATTCACCCCTGCACGGGATGCGGCGTGTGCAGCCAATACAAGAAGCCTTGTCCACAAAAAGATGACGCGGCAGAGATTATCGGAAAGATGCTTGCCGCCGATGTGATCGTGATGGCTACGCCGGTCTATTTCTATGCCATGAGCGCACAGATGAAGACGCTGATAGACCGTTGCTGCGGTCCTTATACCGAAATGAAAAACAAGGAGTTTTACTTCATCGCCACGGCCGCTGAAGACGATAACGGCATCATGGATCGCATTGTGGCCAACTTTATGGGATTCCTCGACTGTCTGGAGAACCCGACCGTGAAAGGAACGCTATTCTGCGGTGGTGTGTGGCACGTGGGCGAGATCGAAGGGAACCCGACCTTGAGGCAAGCATACGAGCAGGGAAAACGAGTATAATACTCTTGATCGCGACCAATACGTTCGGGTATAATCCATACAAGCGACCTACTTCTATGGGGAGCGAATACGGTAGTCCTTTTCTACGAGACCTTTTCCTCGTCTTACAGCTATACCCGTTTAGGGAAGATAGAGAATCCCGCAGGGTTGGTCGACGTACTTGGCAGAGGAAACGTGAGGGTTGCCCGCTTCTCCCTAAGTAAATAATGCTCCGATACCGCATAAATACCTTATCGGTAGCAGATGAATTCTTGTTCGCATACTGTATAATTCTACAAACCACGACGTGGTCTGTACAGATCAAGACGTGGAATATACAAATCACGACGTGGTCTATATATTCCACGGTGATAATTTGGAAATAGATCAAGTAGTAAGTATATTTGTATATAGTAAGAAGAATGTTTTTAACTTGAAGATACAAACAATTATACCTAGTAGCAGTTATGGCAGAATATATCAAGCAAGAGATGTGCGACCTGAACGGGACGGGGGAAAAGCCGGTGTATTATCGGATGAAGATACAACGGAACATGGATATGGAGGATTTCGTGGAACGGATCACCTACCCCGGATCGGGCTTGAGCAGGGGTAGCGTAATACAGGTGATGACGACAGTAGCGGAACATCTGGCCTATTGCATGGCGGAAGGGCAGTCGGTCACGTTGGATGGCATCGGTACGTTCACGCCCCGCCTAGGCGTAGCGAAGGACAAGGAGATCGACTCGCTGGATGGTGACGAACCGAAGCGTAACGCACGGAGCATCGAGGTGAATGGCATCAACTACCGGGCCGACAAGGAACTGGTACGGGAAACTAACCTGCGTTGCGACTTAAGACGGGGAGGTATCAGCCGTGTATGGAAATCGCCCTTCACCGAAGAGGAGCGCCGGACGCGGGCATTGGATTACCTTCACGAACACCCATTCTTGCGCATACAAGACTACATGGCTATCACCGGACTAAAACGCAGTAGCGCAAACCGGGAGCTACTACGACTCAGCAGCGATCCGGCGAGTGGGCTCACCATATCGGGTTATGGAAGCCACCGGGTGTATGTCCGCAGGAAAACAGAGGGCGATCGCTAATCCACCCAATGGTGCCCCGGGCCGGAGAAAACACATACATTTTACTCCGGCTTTTGACTAAGCATTTGTATTGTTTCAGTAAACTCCGCGACTATAGACTTCAAATTGGGATTATCGAGTCGAATAATAATCGCCGCATAATTCTGTATCCCATCTGCATCTCGGATGTCCGCAGACATGAAAGCGAAATCAGATTTACGCGGCGAGGAATGAAACCAAAACTCAAAAAGGCGATTGCGCATACTCTGCTTGCTATCTCCTGTCTCACAAATATACAACAGAGTTGTATTAGAACATTCGAAAAACTCATAGACTATCGCCATTATCGCCCGCCTCAACTTAGAATCACGAGGAGACTTTCTATTATTCGTATTAGCAATAATAAATTGATAGGATTCATCACTAAGCATCAATTCGTCCTCAAGAAAACTGACATAATAAATCACACCAAAGTCCGTAACAAACCGGAAACACATAGAATCCCTAAGAGCTGTTACCGCATAAGGAGAATTAGAATTTATACGTTCAAGGTTAAGGCTTACCATACTTCAAAATAAGTAGCTTCTTGCCCTGTACGTTTCTTAAACTCTTCTTTCATCTCTTTTTCCAGTTTAGCTACATACTCTCGCTTCAGCTTCCGTGCGGTCTCCAACCGACGCAAAGCCTCTTCTCTGGTAATCTTGCTATTTTTCTCTTTTTCCATATCCTTCGATATAATACTTATATATTACAAATGTAGGATAAATTCCGTTCTTTACCAAAATATTTATTCTTTGCTTCTGTTTTTGAGAAACATAACAAACACACAGATTACTAATCCACCCAATGGTGCCCCGGGCCGAGATGCTTGCGGGTACCATTTGGCTTTATCAGTTCGGCGGAGGTGCCTTCCGGGATTTGGAGATCGAACTTCAATCGCTTGCCTTTCTTCTTGATGCTTACTCGGATGGTTCCATAATGAGTCTCTAGGCTGGCCGAGGCTTCCGATAAGGGACCCAATTGAGGCGAGATCTTAAAGGTACGGAAGCCGGGAGAGGTTGGCTCGATACCGCAGACCTTCTGGCTCAATAAGGTAAGCGGGCCACCGCTCCAAGCGTGATTGATCGTGCCGCCACCGAAACCCTCGGCTCCGATGCCCCATCCCTCGAACAAGGTCGTGTATTCGGCATAATCCAGCATACGGGTGTAACGTTGCTTCATCCGTTCCAAGGCAAACGCCGGCTCGCCCATCTGGAAAAGGGCCTCTAGGACATACTTCTCCATATAAGGGCTGGCGTGATACTCCTTTTTAAGTACCTTCGTCAGCGCCGGATACTTATCTTTCGAGGCCAGCCCGGAAACTACCGCCATGGCTTGGGAGCGATCGTCCGTCTCCCCTTTATAGCCGGGGGAACGATAGGCGGAACCCGTCCAGAACTTCGTGTCGAAACAACGTTCTATGCTACGCATCATCCGGGAGATCTCATCGGCATCCTTATCCTTGCCGAGTTGCAGGGCGAAGGATCGCTCCGCTTTCAAGGCCAGATAATACCAGCAGTTGGTCAATACGCCCATATCGACATGCTCGCCCCAGTCGCCCCAGCTCCAAGCGCCTTGACGCTCGATCACCAAGCCACTCTTATCGACTTGCCAAACCTCGTGCAGGTAACGGCGCATCCGGTCGTATATCATCGGTACGAAACTACTGTCGGCACTATAATAATATTGCGTATAAAAACCGTACCAACCGATAGACGCCAACATCTGTAAAGGAAGCTCCTTATCCCAATTACCCGCCGGAACCGGAGCGTAGAGCGTTCCGTCCTCCCGCTGCCAATTCATTAATTCATGGATGCCTTTTACGGCTAGTTTCCGCCCGGACGGAGAAAGGGCGTAGAAAGCCTCGCCTAGCTCATTCACCTCGTCACCCCACCATTGGGCACGTTCACGATCCGGACAGTCCATATAATTATCACGCATCGTTATGTATAAGGTGCGGGCAGAACGTTGCCAAAGCTCGTCGTAGAACGGGTCGTCACAATGGAAAGAGCCGGCGAGGTCCGTGTTGTAACCGGTCTCACGGTATTTCACATCCAGCACCTTCACGCCCTCAGGGATGATGTAATAGACCTCATGGCCGTTCATCCAGCCATAGCTTTCGTATTCCTGCTCACCCTCACGGGTGATATATTCGGCACGTACGTTGCGCTCGCTTCCTCCCTCGTAATTATCCATCCGTATGTGGATGGTTTTCCCGGCTTCCGCCTCTACTTTTAGATACGGAGTGATCTGGGCATTATAGGGCAAACGACAGAACAGGGTATCACCTCTCAAGGATTCCCGGACGGATACATAGGATAACAGGCCGCTGTTTTTCCACTGGGGTATCGGACGTTCCACCAGATCCCCGAAAGGAGCTTTCCCCGCCTTACCGACGCAGACCGCCCCCGGAAGGGAACCTTCGAAACTCGTACGGTTCCAGTTTGTTATCGCTTGACGGGCATCGAAGCGGATATTACTCTCCGGCATACGGTAATTCGGGAAAGGGGCCTCGGTATTTTGATAGGCCTCATACAAGGCGCACTGCCAGCTCGCATCGGAGACGATCTCCAGTCCCGGAGCAATCGCCTCGAATAACAAAGCCGCTTTCCCGCTGTTGATATGACTGAAACCATCTTTCCCGAAATGCCAGAGCAAGATAGCGATGGTGTTCGAGCCTTTTGTCAGGTAAGGGGCGATATCTACCGGATCGTAATAAGTCCCGGAAGGAGAAGGTCCTCTTTTCAAGCCACCCTCGAAGATAACCAGTTGGTCGTTGATCCAAAGCCAATACTTGGAATCGGCGGCGATACGGGCGATGAGTTGATTCGGGACATCCGTCACAGCGAATGATTTACGGTAGATCAACCAAGTATTCGTAGCACTTTGGCAACGCTCGGTATTGATCCATTGGGCTTTCCAAGGGAAGGATTCGGGACAACTGTCCGAGGCAGTCACTTTTATCCAGCTGAAAGATAGGAGAAACAATAGAAGAGCAAGAAGTAGCTTGTTCATACGTTTAATCTTTAAGGTTCTCAATTATTTACTTTCGAAATCCCCAGTTGTAGAGACGGGGGGT
>NZ_FR885292.1:27849-46376 GCF_000436315.1 Parabacteroides sp. CAG:2
CCCCCCCCACCCCCCGTCTCTACAACTAGGTAAAATAAGCCAATATAGGCGATGTCATTACCGGCTTACTAAAGTCATACGGTTCTTATCACACCGGATATGAAAACGTATGCGTACCGGCGGATACGGTCTCGGTCTGATCGCCTACCACGATATCGGCGGAGCAATCAGCCGGAATCGTCACGGTAAGCATAACCTGATCCCCTTCCCGTTTCCATTCGCTGGCGATACGGCCGCGTACGGAATGGTACTCACCTTTCGCCCAATCCAGTTCTTTCACGAAATGAGGCGTGATACGGATATGACGGAAGCCCGGAGCCGAGTCGTCATGATTGATACCGGCCAGCTGGTTCATCATCCAAGCGGAGACATCTCCCATAAAGACGTGGTTCAAGGAAGCGTCGGCAAACTTCGGACTAAGTGTCCACGTCTCCGGCAATGTGGAGTAACCCATCGTCTCTACCCAATACCCCCATGAAGGCGCCTCGGTCTTCGTGATCATCTTCATGGCATCCTCGATATAGCCATATTTCGTAAGCATGGCCGGAACGGTCTTACTGCCTAATAGACCAAAATCCAAGAAATAGTTATTTCCCGCTACCACCTCACGCAGCTTATCCGCCACAAGTTGTTCCTTTCCTTCCGGTACAAGTCCCAGATACAAGGCCAAGGCTTGCGCCGTTTGGGTCCCTTCGGCATACACACCGGTCTCGGCGTTGAAGAACTTCTGGTTGATCAAGGATTTGAGCGTATTCGCTTTCTCTTGATAAGGAGCGGCATCCTTGCCCAGTAAAGAGGCGAAGCGAGCCATCAACTTATAATCCAGATAATAGTAGGCGGTAGAGGTATATTCATTATTCGTCGTAGCTTTCCAATACACCCAGTCACCCAAGCCAAACGGCAAGTAACCGTCTTTCTCTTTCGTCTTCAAATAATCCAGATATCGCAGCATCGTAGGATATAAGCGTTCTATACTGCGAGACTCTCCATAATAATCATACAAGGCGTTCGGGATGATAAACATGACAGCGTCCCAAACCGGACCCGGCCACTCGCCATATCCCCAACCGCTGGAAGGAATGATACCGGAAATCTCACCCGCCTCACGCTGGTTATCGATAATATCATTCATCCATTTCTCATAAAGCGTGATACCATCGAAGCCCAGCAAACCGAGGTCGATCGCAATATGCGCGTCGGCTGTCCAGCCATTCTTCTCCCGTTGCGGGCAATCGGTCGGGATACTGTGCAGGTTACTGCGGTAAGCCTGCATCGTAGCCTCCCAAATCTTATTCAATAGAGGATTCGAACAAGCGAAGGAACCGGACGGACGGACATCGGTATGCATAAACAAGCCGGTCAAGTTCTCTTCCGTTAAAATAACGGGGCGGCTACTCTCCACCTCCACGTATTGGAAACCGTGATAAGAGAAGGAAGGCATGAAGATCTCCTCCTCTCCCGTACCTTTCAAGGTAAAGACATCCATCTGGAATACCTCGTCCGGCTTGACCGGATGATAATATACATTGATATTGCCTTGCTCCAAGCGACCGTCTTTCTTCAACAACTCACCATGTTTTAACGTGATACGGGTTCCCGCCTCGCCTTTCACCTTCAAGCGGCAAAGGCCGGACATGTTCTTCGGGAAAGAATATACGTATAACTGATCGGAGAAACGTTTCATCGACACGGGCCTCACCTCTTCCGTGATACGGATTCCCGGCATTTGCTGGGCTACCAACAGAGGTGCCGGAGCCTGCGCCGGAAGTACCGCTTCCCATTTACTATCGTCGAAATGAGCGGTTTTCCATCCGGCCTCTTCCAGCCGGGCATCGAATTTATCGCCGCTGTATATATTATTATAGGTATAGGCACCTGTGGAAGTCTTCCAAGTCTCATCCGAGCCAATCACCTCCGTCGTACCATCCGTATAGGTAATACGCAACTCACATAGCAGGCGGGGACGATTCCGCCAGCGTGCCTCATGAAAATTCCAGACCGCCACGGACTGCTCATTGTACCAGCCGTTTCCCAGAACAGCGGCCACGGCGTTGTCGCCTTGCTTCAGCAAAGAGGTAACATCATGCGTCACGTACAAGATACGTTTATCGAAATGCGTATACCCCGGGTCCAGATAATTCGTTCCGACCCGCTCGCCATTGATGAATAGCTCATGATACCCAGCAGATGCTACGTACACACGGGCATCCTTCACTTCCTTGCCTACCGGGAAAGACTTGCGGAACAGAGGGGCAGGCTCGAACTCCTTATCCTTATGATCGGTAATCCAAGAGGCGGACCAATCCGAGGGATCGAACTTAGCGGTCTCGAAAGAAGCCGTCTCCGAGGTAGCGCACGGACGCCCTTCACCATCCCATACCGTAACATTCCAGTAATAACGGGTATGAGGTTTCAGGGCCATTCCCTCCGCATAGGGCCGCAAGTCGTCCGGACTCGTACCGATCCGTACCTCATAGCGGGAAGCCTTAAAGCCCTCCTCATTTCCGGAGTATTCCCATGTAAAGCGAGGAGACGAAGTATCCAAGCCGATAGGCTCCGTAAGGTATTCCGTACGGAGATTCGTAGGTATCGTTAATTCATTATTGCTTTTACAACCGCCTAATAAGAGGGCGGCGAAAGCGTAGATGCAAATAGTTTGTTTCATATATTCTATAATTATATACATTCTACAACTAAGTATAAGAGCTACGGGGTAACTCGTATCTCTTCAGGAGCGTTGATATGGCTTATCACCTTACCGTCCGCACCTTTCTCATGTCGGATCTCGATCACCCCGTAAGGCGTGGGAAACGTACCTTCCACCCATTCGAGATCTCCCAGATGTGGGATGATACGTACCGTACGGCAACCCGGTTCCACCACTTGTACGCCCAATACGTACTCGCTTAACCACGATGTGGGACCCGAAGCCCATCCATGGCACAAGCTATGGCGGAAACCTTGATAGCAATACGCCCCATAATCTCCATGAATATCTTTCTTTCCAGCGGGGACCAGCTCATCAATACGCCCTGCGTCCGGAAGCCATTCCATATTGAAATCCTCCCAAAACGTCGTAGCACCTACATCCAGCATAGCACCCCAATACGTACGGATCACATCTAACGCACCTTGGTAATTACCAGCCAACGCCATCGCCCGTAGCATATAATATCCGTAAAACGTAGAGAAGCCTTTCGCCCCGTCCACCGCCAAGCAACGCTCGTTCGCCTCCTTAGCATCCATGATACCCGCCAGAGCCATCAAGGCGGCGGCCTGTTTATCCCCGGGTGTAATCCGATCTTTCTCCGAAGGGAACCGGGATTTCTTCCGAAGGGAAAACTCAATAGCCTTGGAAGCTACCGCACGGCACTCCGAGGCCAACGCATCCTCGCCTAAAACGGTACATAACTCCTCTCCGGCACGCATGACTTGTATCATCAGCGATTGAAGGCCGGCATCGATAGCGGGTGTATTCTCACTGGAAGGCCAATCCAAGAAACGGTTCCCATCCAGTCTCTCTTGTCCGCTTGGGTCAACCTTCGAGATCAAGTGACGCAGCAAAGCAGTCATATAAGAGCGTTGCTCTTGTAGATACGCAAGATTCCCTTGGTAATAATACCAATCCCGCTGAATCAACAACCACCAAATCGAGTACGAACTGATACCGTTCATCCAACTAGGCAGCGGCGTAATATCCCGAATCAAATCCAAGCTCTTAGGAACCACCTCATTATAACCGAAGACGGTACTGACCGTCATTACCTCCGGATGTAAATCCCCCACCCAGACCAGACGATCCCGTTTTACGCCGTCCCATAGATATTCCTGCATATTCAAGTGGACCGTGTACGCACCTGTCTTCCAGATCCGGTTCAACCGCTCGTCATTACAACGGAAAGAGCCCAGATAAGGAATATCCCGAAACGTAGAGATCGCACGGACCTCTTTTAATTGCAACTCCGTAGAATCACCCAATACATCAATACGCACGAAACGGAAACCGGAATTACCGATCTCCTGCACGCCCAGCCAAGGGAGCGATACCACGAAATCCCGCATCGCATGATCGTTGCTCGCCCCGTTCGCACCATCTATCTCGCACATAGCCTCACTAACGGACTCGCCGAAACGAACCCGTACGGAAACCGGATCGTGAGACGGCGGCATACCGGTCACCAGCTGAAGACCGCCTTGCAACTCCTTCCCGAAATCAAGCAGCAAAGCGGGATGTTCGGTTGGCGTACTTTTCAACACACACAACCGATTATTCGCCAAATCCGACTGTCCGTTGCCTGAAACAAGCAAATGGTTCGCTCCCGTAATTCGCGAACTATCTTGCTGCCAGACAATACGGACCGGAGCGATATACTCCCGTGTCCGATGGTCTCGCTGCTGGGCGAACAACGTGAACGAACCGATCCCTATGAATAGAATGATTAATTTCTTTCGCATACGCTAGAGTCCAAAGGCCGGAACCAAGTCATCCAATTGCTGCTCCGTCATACCTTCCGGCTCGTAACCGGTCATGCGGGCACTAAAATAGATCTGGGCGGATTTACTCAACGTATCGATCGCATCGAAGCACTCGATCAGGTCCTCACCGACGGCAAGGATACCGTGCTTCTCCCAGAACACCACGTCGTGCTCCTCCAACTGACGGATCGTAGCGTGCGCCAACGCCAAAGTGCCCGGTATCTCGTAAGGAACGATACCGACCCCTTTCGGCACGATAATCCGACATTCCGGGATCATACTCCATAACGTGCGGGTAATCTTCTCCGAATCCAAGAACGGCTTGCA
Source organism: Parabacteroides sp. CAG:2 (assembly GCF_000436315.1). NCBI lineage: Bacteria > Pseudomonadati > Bacteroidota > Bacteroidia > Bacteroidales > Tannerellaceae > Parabacteroides > Parabacteroides sp. CAG:2. Next base: position 32,653 of record NZ_FR885292.1, read on the forward strand.
ATGCGTCATGCCGATAATATCCGTCGGATGCGTATGCAATACCACCCGGTTATCCCGTCCCTTCGCACGCAAGAAATTGTGCATCAACAAATGGGAAGGCAACTCGGAAGTCGGTGGGATCGGTTGCTCCGCTAGGATATCATACGATTTCCCATCGGCGGCGATACGGATCAAAGAGCCGTTGGCGAAAGGATCTTTCGCCACGTAACGCATCCGTTTTCCGGTACCCGTCACATAAAAGACGTGCCCGCATAAGGCCGTCATCGCCTCTTGCAAGGGAATCGAGGAAACCAAAGCCGGCAACGCCTTCTCCTCCTCGCTCAATAAAGTAGTCAGGTTCACCGATATATTCCCGCCGTTTCGCTCAGCCCAACCCTTGGTCCACAAATAGCCGGCGACCTCGGCGATACGATCTATTTCCGCCATCAGGCGTTCATTGTTTCTTAGTATTATCATGTCTATTTTAATTAAACTATATTCGGATATAATAAGGAAAGGATCAAGATACACATGCCGGTAATCAATACCACGATCGTCCGGCGATCCACGCCCTTCCATTCTTTTAATAAGATGCCCCAGACATTACTGAAAATAACATTCAGCGACATCAAGATACTCCACGAGAAAGCCAGCATAACCGGGGAATCCGAGAAATAGCTCTTTCCCATCCCCAGTCCGAAGAACTGCGAGTACCAAAGCACGCCTGCCAAAGCGCAAAATAAGACATTATTCAGCAATGTACCTCCCGATACCGAGAAATAATCCTTGCCCGTCCCGTTTTTCACGTTCTGGAAAATACAATACACAGCGTTCGTACAAAAGCCGCCCAAAGTAACCAACAGTATCACGGGATTCAAGGCGAACAGATCGCTAGCTCCCGCCTCTTTCGCTTTCGCCAGCACCTCGTTTCCCGATTCCAAACCCAAATTGAAGCAGGCGCTCATCACACCGGCAAGCAAGGCTACCGCCAAGCCCTTAGTCAAGGCAAAATCCTTCACCGCCGCTTTCTTCTCCTCCTCACTCATATTCCGGGCCCGCAGGCTTCCGGCGTAACCGATCACGGCGATACCTGCCAAGGTAATGCAAACACCGGTCAACAGGATCAATCCGGTTCCCTCAAACAGATTCGTTCCACCGAACAAAGCCGGGAAGAGCGTACCGAAACCGGCGCATGTACCCAAGGCGATGCTCTGTCCCAAAGCTACGCCCAGATAACGCATACTCAACCCGAAAGTCAACCCGCCGACACCCCAGAGCATGCCATAGATAACCGCTCCCAAGCTACCCGGCGAACGCCATAGTTCCAGCAAGGTACTCCCTTCCGGTACCGCCAACATCGCTCCGAGATAAGGGAAAACCAACCAAGCGAAGATACCTTGCACCAACCAAAAGCTTTCCCAACTCCAATCCCGGATCTTATTGATCGGCACGTACGAGCTACTCTGCCCGAAACTGCCGATCGCGATGATCAACAACCCGATCCCGATCTCTATCATTTCCGTCTTGAGGTAACGTCGGACTCATATTTCTCGATCTCAGCGATATAAGACTCTCCTACGGGGACCCCACTTTGCAGACAATACATATCCCAAACCGCACCCCAAGGCAGACTCTTCGCTTCCTCCTGCAAGGCAAGACGCTGGAAATACTTACCCTCATCCTCGTACTGGCGAAGCAAGGCGATCGGCTCCAGCAAAGCGAGCATAAAGGCTTTTTGCGTGGCACGGCTACCAATGACATAAGCACCGATACGATTGATGGTAGCGTCGAAATAATCCAAACCGATATGTACCCGGTCCAAGGCGTCGCAACGCACGATCTCACGGGCTAAATCCTGCACATCGTCATTCAAGATCACGACATGATCGCTATCCCAACGGATCGGACGACTTACGTGCAACATGATCTCGGGCGTAAACAGCAATAACGAGGAAACCTTGTCGGCGATACTTTCCGTCAAATGGAAATGGCCGGTGTCCAAGGTAACGATCTTGTTCTTTTTCGCCCCGTAACCCAAATAGAAATCATAGGAACCTACCGTATAACTTTCCAGACCGATACCGAAGAGTTTCGCCTCGATACAATCTTTCATCCATTTATATTCGGTAGCGAATATCTCATCCAGCGATTCCTCCAAGATACGGCGATAACGTAAGCGGCTGGCCGGTACTTCCTTGCTCCCGTCATGTATCCAAAGGTTCATCATGCAAGGATCGTTCTGGGCTTTACCCATCTCATCGCTGATCCAGCGACAACGCTTCGTATGCTCGATCCAGAAGTTACGGATATCATCGCTGGGGTTCGCCAAGGTCAAATCTCCGCTTTTAGGGTGCGAGAAAGAGGTACTGTTGAAGTCTAGCTTGAAATCATTCTCTTTCGCCCATTGTATCCAGCTCTCGAAATGATGGGGTTCTACCTCGTCACGATCTACTTTCTCCCCTTGGAAATCCCCGTAGATCTCATGCAGACTAAGCCGATGATTACCGGGGATATAGGATTTCGCCTTCAATACATCCCGACGCAACTCGTCGATAGTACGGGCACGTCCCGGATAATTGCCGGTCACTTGTATACCACCGGTCAAGGAGCCGCCTTGGTTCTCGAAACCGCTTACGTCATCGGCCTGCCAGCAATGCAGGGATAGGGATATTTTCTTCATATCCTCTAATGCTTTACGAACGTCTACACCTACGGCCGCATAACGTTCTGCCGCTACTTCAAATGCCTGTTGAATTAAACTGTCTTTTGTCATGGTATGATGTTTTTAAATTTATATGATTTGAATGTGTATCATCTTTCCGGATAAAATTCCTTGGGAGGGAATGCGGTGGCTATCAGTCTTCGCATCTCCCAACAATCCGTCAGTAATCCTGCCGACTTAGCCTGTATCAAGCAATTTCCAATGGCTGTCGCCTCAGACGGGCCTGCCAATACGGGAATACCGATAGCGTTGGCTGTCAACTGATTCAGCAGATCGTTCCGAGAGCCACCACCTATCACATGCAATCGTTCGATCGGATGTGGCGACATCGATTTGAGTATTTCCAGCACCTCTTTATAACGATTCGCCAAGCTATAAAATATACAATGTACATAATCGGCGTCCGAAGCGGGAACAGCCTGTCCGGTTTCCTCACAATAGCCCGTGATCTCACGTAGCATATTCTCTGGATTGGCGAAACGGGGATCATCCGGATTGATCAAAGAAGTAAATTCGCTCAACTCCGCCATCCGAACCATATCATCGTACGAATAATCCAATCCGGACCGCTTCCATTGCTCCCGGCAACGTTCCAAGATCCACATACCTGTAATATTCTTCAAAAAGCGGGTCGTACCCTCGATGCCCCCCTCATTCGTGAAATTATTCTTGAAAGAGACCTCGTTGATGATCGGCTTCTCCACCTCGATCCCCATCAAGCTCCAAGTACCGCTACTCAAGTAAGCGAAATTAGGAGAAGAAGCAGGGACAGCCGCTACCGCCGACGCCGTATCGTGACCAGCCACGGCGATTACCGGGATTTCCCCGATTCCTGTCTTACGGGCGATCGACTCGCTCAACCGCCCGATCAACGTCCCCGGCATCACCACCGGACACATCAAAGTAGGAGATACACCCACGGCCTCCAAGAGCTTGTAATCGAATTTATGGGTTTCCGGGTTCAATAATTGAGACGTGGAAGCGATCGTATATTCACATACCATACGCTCCGTCAACATATAAGCCAAAAGGTCCGGTATGAATAATATCTTTTCCGCCACTTCCTGCGGTATAAACGAGTCTTGCCCCGCCCTGAAAAGCTGGAACAAGCTATTAAACGGCATCACTTGAATACCTGTTCGCTTATAGACCTCTTCCTTGGGAATCCGTTTGAAAAAGTCCTCGGGAGCGCCGTCCGTATAAGGATCTCGGTAAGCACGAGGTAAGCCCAATAAAGAGCCATCCAAAGCCACATACCCAAAATCCACTCCCCATGTATCTATTCCGATCGAGTGCAACCGGATTCTTTGCCGGGCGCATATCGTCAAGCTTTCTATAAGAGAAGTATAAAGATGATAGATATCCCAATAAAACCGTCCGTGTAATTCCACCATCGGATTCGGGAACCGATGGATCTCTTTCATTTCAAATTTGGCATCCTTTAAGGTTCCGAGCACGGCCCGTCCACTGGTAGCCCCTATATCAAAGGCTAGAAAATTATATTCCTTCATGGCTTAACAAAGTTATTTGTTTGACGAAAGCAAAAGTAGAAGCATTATTGCTATATTTGCTTACGAAAATGATTTTAAACCTTTCAAATCTGACATGAACGAACTGCGGAATGATTTACTACGTTACTTGACGATCAGCGCTACGGATGAGGAATGGGGAATCGTCGTCACGACGGTCGGATATCAATTCATCCCGCCGGGTTGCGCCTATCCGCTTTCCCGGCATCCGGAGAAGTATAATTTCAAGCCTCAGACCGGACGTATCCTGAATGAGTATCAATTGGTATATATAACGAAAGGTAGCGGGTACTTTTCCTCCCAGTCTTGTAAATCGCAAAAGATAAACGCAGGGACGATGATCCTCCTTTTCCCCGGGGAATGGCATAGTTATTATCCGGACCGGGAAACGGGATGGGATGAGTATTGGGTAGGTTTCCGGGGCATTCATATCGATAAACGTGTGGAGAAGAAATTCTTTACCAAGGAAGAGCCGCTACACCGGATCGGGCTGAGCGCTACGATCGTCGGACTTTATGAGGATATACTGAAGTTCGCCTCGGAGGAGAAATCCGGTTACCAACAGATGATCTCCAGTATCGTGCTTCATATATTAGGCTCCGTATATTATAAGGAAAAGAACAACTCCTTCACGAACACCTATGTCGTAGATAAAATCAACGAGGCACGTATATTAATGAAGGAGAACATCGAGGACCCATTAAGTCCGGAAGAGATCGCTGCCCGTCTTGGTTTAGGTTATTCATGGTTTCGCCGGATGTTTAAGGAATACACCGGCGTCTCCCCCGCCCAATATCAATTACAACAGAAGCTCCTTCGTGCGAAAGAGCTTCTGACTAGTACCCCTTTGACGATCTCCGAGATCGCCTATAGCCTACATTTCGAGAATGCCGGCCAATTCTCCACATTCTTCAAGAAGAAAGAAGGGGTCACGCCCTCGGAGTTCAGGGATCGGACACATTGAGATAATATTAGAACTCAGCCACGACCATCACCGGGAAATGATCCGAAGGTGTATGTCCGTATAATGTGTTCGTTAATACACCGTATTTATCAATTTGGATACTGTCGGTTACCCAAATATAATCCAGACGCTCCTCTGTCTTGATCGTACTATCATATCCGTGATAGGTACAGACCGGACCGAACGGGGCTTCCTTGGTGATCTTATAAGAGTCGTTCAAGAAACCGCTATCATTTAAAATACGGATCGGTTCTTCGGTAGGAAACGCATTGAAATCGCCTGTCAGGAATACAGGCTGATTACCGGCGATACTTTTGATCCGTGAGATCATTAAGTTAGAAGATTCCCTACGGGCCACATCTCCCTCGTACTCATAATGTACATTAAAGAAATAAAATTGTTTATGGTTCTTCAAGTCCTCAAACTTCCCCCAAGTACAAATCCGGTTACAGCAAGTACCATCCCAACCTCTACCGGGTTTCTCGGGATGTTCCGATAACCAGAAATCACCTTGATCCAACACCTTGAACCGATCTGAACGATAAAATATGGCGCAGTGCTCTCCGGCATCTTTTCCATCATCCCGTCCTACACCAATAAACCGGTAGTCGCTTAACCGCAAGATATCGTTTAATTGATGCGTAAATCCTTCTTGAGTCCCGAATAAATCGAAACCATAAAAACGGATTAAGTCATTCACCATATCTTTCCGGTGAAACCAAGCGTTCTCCCCATCGGATGGAGTATCCATCCTCAAATTAAAAGTAGCGATCTTTAAGACCTCCTTATCTTCCGCTTTTCCATAAGCCATCGCCAAGAACAGCAATGACACGAATATAATTAACTTTTTCATGATTCATTCTTTTTTTAGTTACCAACCCGGATTTTGTGTCAAGTTCGGATTCATGATAATATCCAAGTCCGGAATAGGATATAGATAATGCTTATCCTCCCATACCCGGGGAATATTATTCAACCAAGTCAATTCTCCTTTCGTATTCCCTGATAAACGCTGCGGATTTACCTTACCGGCCTTCATCTCGGAAACGACCACGTAGGTCACTCCCGATATCGGGTTCTCCACGTTCTCATTCATCGTAAAACATACATCCAAGATACCATCTTCATTTAAATCCATCGGCTTATCCAATTCCGGGACATAGAAACCATTCCAAGGCATTGTCATCAGATTCCCTTTTTTCCAACGTAACAAATCACTGAAACGCAAACCCTCGAATACCAATTCGATACCTCTCTCACGACGGATCTCCAGCAAACTGGGATCTGTTATTTCCGGGAAATAATTCGCTTGCAGGTAAGGATCAGCCTTTGTCGGTCTAGCTGTCAAACCTCCTGTTATCCCCGCTCTACCCCGTAAAGCACCGATCGTTTTTTCCCAATCCGCATCCGTGAAGACTCCAAGCTCCGCTTTCGCTTCCGCATAGTTCAATAATACCTCGGCGAAACGAATCAAAGGAATCGAATTATCATTATTCGCACCGCTATCATAAAACACATCATCCAGGCAATACTTAATAGGTTGATAACCGGTATAGGTATAAGAGAAGATCGGAGGAGCGGGCGTTTGCACCCCCCCATCAATACGCTTATAATCCCCCATACGGATGGTTTGTTGCAAACGTTTATCACGATTCTTCACCTCATCCATAAAGACCATGGTCTTATATCCCTCCTTGTCCGTAAAAGGAGTACCGTCCTCCATCAAATAAGTATTCACGAACGTACGGATCAAATTCAGACGGGGACCATATGTAGCGCTTGTCCAATACCAGTTAGCGTCATTCAATACGCTCAAGGACTTATCACAAACAGCGGCAAGCATAACCTCCGTAGTCACCGGCTTCACACTGATAAACAAATCCCGGTACGATTTCGTCGTACCGTTTGCCGTATACAATTTAAAACCAGAGTTAGCGATCACATCCTCTGCCGCTTTAACCGCCTCGTTCAGCCAAGCATTCGCCGACTCTTTCAGCCCATATTCCGTATGATACTTACGAAACGTCCCCTCGAACAGGCATACTCTCGACTTGAAAGCCTGAGCTACATACTTCGTGATCAAGGAACTGGTCTGATCACTCGTCAAGGTAATATGCTCGCAAGCGAAATCCAAATCAGCCAAGACCGAATCCATCACCAAGGTTCTCGAATCCCTTGCCGCATACAGATCGGGGTCATCCACCTCCATCGCCTTATTGATCCAAGGCACGTCGCCAAAGCGTTTCACCTTATCAAAGTAGAACCAAGCACGGAAGAAACGAGCTAAACCTATATAATTCATCCTAACGCTTTCCGATACCCGTGGGTCCGTACAATTCTGGATAAAGTAATTGATGTTCCGAAGCTTTTCCCAATCCCAGCCATCGCTCTGTTGAGGACCATAGGCATCCGCCAATATAAAATTAGGAACCAACGCCCTCGCCGCATAATCACACATATTATCCGCTTGGTGAGCGGCCGATGGAGTCGGTAAAATCTCATAGAACGAGTTCGCGTATAATTCCAATCCATTCTCCGTACTGAAAACCGGTTCCTTGGAAACCTCTGAAACAGGAACCTCATCCAAATCGCAAGAGAACAAACCTATCACACTGATGATATATATTAATGTCTTTTTCATACTATAGCACTTTTTAGAATGTAACTGACAAACCAAAACTAACACTCTTCAATATCGGATAGCTATATCCATTACCCGACGTACCCTCCGTTAAATCCCGGTCAGAACCTCTGACCGCCTCAACGTCTAAGTCTTTAGAATATTTATAGAAAGGAGACCAACTCCAAAGATTCTCGCCCGAGACGTATACCTTGGCATTCTGCATCCTTAGTTTCGAGATAAAGCTCTTCGGCAAAGTATACCCTAACTGAATATTCTTCATACGTATATAGGCGATATTCTGTAAGTAACGGGTTTGTTTCAAGTTCAACTCGGCATAAGGCTCCTCAGAGGAGTATCCTCTCAAACGGGGGAAATAGGTATTCGGATTCTCCTCCGTCCAGATATTCCCCAAATGAGATTTAGGCATATCATTATACGGACGATTATACATACCCCAGAAATAAGAGGCTTCCGATCCCGGCCACCAATCTTGTTTACCTACACCTTGGAAGAAAGCGGAGACGAAGAAGTTATTCCAATCACCGCTCAAATTGATACCATAGATGAAACGAGGCTCGCTATTACCGATTATCTTCTGGTCACCCGGATTATCCACCGTATTGTTTCCATAATCAATCACGCCATCGCCGTTCAAGTCCTTGAACTTGATATCGCCCGGAAGCCATTGTCCAGCCGTAGCACCCGCGTAGAAATAGGGTTGTTTAGCGTGGCTATCGATATCAGCTTGCGAGGTAAAGAAACCTTCAGTCTCGTATCCCCAGATCTCACCTACCTTCATACCCTCGTAATAGTAATCATCGCCCAGTTTCTTTTCCGGGTTATTGTATTTATCAATCGTTGACTGGTAATCGGCGAGCGTGAAACGAACCTCGTAATTGAACGGTTTACTTGCCAACTGGAATTGATCCCGCCAAGAGACACTCAACTCAAAACCTTTTGTCGTAAGATCCGCATAGTTACCTTTCGGCACATCCGTACCGAACACCGCCGGCAATGACATACCCACCGTAAACATATCGGTTGTTTTCCGTTGATAGATATCGCCCGAGAATTGCAAACGGTTCGATAGGAAAGCAAAGTCCAGACCAAGGTTCAAGGTCGTAGATTTCTCCCAAGTCAAGCCCAACGGAATAACCGCCGGCTGGCCCGTATACTGCGGACGTATGCCATTCAACACCAAACTGGATTGCTTGATCTTAAATAACTCTTGGAATGAGTACGGATCAATATTACCATTACCCAAGGAACCATAAGAGGCACGTACCTTCAGATTCGAGAAGATTTCCTCGGGAACCTTCCAGAACGGCTCTTGCGAAACCCTCCAACCCGCAGAGACCGATGGGAAGAACGCATATTGAGAATCCGATGGGAATTTGGAAGAACCATCTAACCGACCATTCACTTCCAATAGATAACGATCATTAAAGACATAATTCAAACGGAAGAAACCTCCGGATATACGCCATTTGGAATAACCACCCTCGGTATTAATCGTTTGTCCCAAGGCCATATTCAAATCCTCGGCATCATCAAAGATCAATCCGTTTCTCAATACCTTTACATTCTTCATACGGGATTCCTCGTAGTTATATCCTACCATCGCCTTGAAATAATGCACTTCTTTAAAGGTATCCTCGTATTCTCCGTAAATATTGCTAGCCAGATAACTAGTCGTCTTATTCGTATTCTGGATATCATTCTTGGAAGAACCTACGTACTCAATCACACCCGGACGGCGGCTGAACGGCACCGGTACCCGGATCTGGGTTTGGTCGTTGTCATTGTTCTGGAACGTAAAATCACCTTTGATACGCAATTTATCCTTCAAGAAACTAGCCGTAGCGCTCACCGTATTCTTCAAGATCCTTTGCTCGGTATCGATACCATTCTTTCCGTACCAGAAATCACCAACCGTATAAGCGGCAGAGTGCGTCAAGGTACCATCCGGGTTAAACATCGGAGCCAAAATATGCCCCTCATCCGCGATATTACGCCAGATACCGCCACCTTCACCTACATTCAACGGATTATGATAAGTCATGCTGGAATACTCCAAATTGTCCTCCACCTTCAACCAATCAAATACCTGCACCGCTCCTTTCGCACGCATATTGAACAACTTATAGTCGTCCGTATTATATCGGAACAATCCATCTTGCCCATAATAACGGCCCGTTACATAGAAACTGGTCTTGCCGCTACTTCCGGACACGGAAATATTATGATCCGTAGCGAACGTAGATTTCTTATACAATTCCTTGTACCAATCCGTATTTCCATAATATACATAATCCCCATTCGGACCGATCTCTACCTCCGGTAATCCCGAGATGCCGGAACGACGCTCCAGTTCCTCCAGATACTCCTGAGAGAATTTCAAGGTCTTATTAATGTTCTGTGGAGTTTGGGAATAATCGTAATAAGCGCTCCACGCCTCATTAAAGTATTTAGCGTATGTATATCCATCGGTAACGACATCCGGTACCTTCGTCGGAGATTTCATCGTAAAATTACCCGAGTACGTCACGGAAGTCTTGTCCTTGGACGGATTCTTCGTCGAGATTAATACGACACCAAATGCGCCTCTCGCGCCGTAAATGGCAGCCGAAGCCGCATCCTTCAAGACAGATACACTGGCGATATCATTCGGGTTCAACATACTGGGATCACCCTCCACGCCATCGATCAATATCAAGGCGCTACCCTTTTGTCCGATAGAGGTCGTACCACGTATATTATATTCCGCCGTACGATTTGGTTTACCATCTGTCATCGAGATATTCAGATTAGGGATCGTACCTTGAAGCGCTTGGGTAACGTTTGAGATGGAACGGTTATCGAACACCTCACTCGTCACTTGTTCCACCGCACCCGTCAGATTCACCTTCTTCTGGGTACCGTAACCAACCACGACTACTTCATCCAATTTCTGGGTATCCTCACGGATCGTCACGGTCAGCTCGCTCTTCCCTTTAACAGCGATATCCTGAGGCATAAAACCGATATAAGAGACTTGCAAGATATCATTGTCCGAAGCCTCCACCGAGAAATTTCCATCCATGTCCGTTATGGTACCGTTCGTCGTACCTTTCACCACGACATTCGCCCCGATTACCGGATCACCCAAAGGATCTAGTATCGTACCGGTTATCTTGCGGGAAGGTTTACCGGCTGACGCACTTGCATTTTGTCTCGGAAACAAAGCGATCTGCTTACTGGTGATCTCAAAAGAGAGGTCCGTGGTCCTTAGCATTGAATTTAAGGCAGACTCTATAGGCTGATTCGAGACGTTCAAACTTACCTTTTGAGTCAAGTCTATCTTGTTACCGTCATAAAAGAACGTATAACCGCTAGCGACCTCAATCTCATGGATCGCCTCTTTCAACGGTAGGTTCGAAAATGAAACTGATATCTTCTTGTCGACGGCTTCAACAGCTAACAAACGTAAAGAAAAGAATAGAAGAAAGAATATCGCATACAAACAATTTCTTCCTTTCACAAATTGTCTTTTATTATTCATATATTTGCGAAGTATTTAAAGTTAACATCCTTACAGCTTTAGACAAACGGCCAAATTTGAACAAGCTGTAATTAGATTTTAATTTGGATTAGGGATTTGTCCCCGAAAGGCTTAAGTTACCGCTTAAGCCTTTTTTGTTGTCTTATGTCATTGGGATAATCTCATAGGCATTACTTTTTAGAAGGTTCAACATGCATTATTTGTACGTGATCATCCTCGTCGAACGTATAAGCGATCGGGTTTATGCGCGACATGATCCGTAAGATCACTTCCAGTGACTCATCCTTGATTGTGAACGTATAGGCTTGTGAATCCGGGATGGTAGGATCTACCTCGATCTTAACATTATACCATTTCTCCAGATAACGAGTTATGTACCGTAACGACTTCGCCTCAAACCGCACACTCTCGCTTGCCCAGAAAGACTCGTAAAACATATCGGCGGAGGTTATATTCAAGGTCTTATCCCTTTTATTCAAAGCGGCGATCTCCCCCGGATACAGATAAGCCTCCTTACCTCCGGCCTCCAAAGAGACTGAACCCCGGAAAAGGGTCACCCGAATGTTTTCTTCCTTTGGATAAGAGTTCACGTTAAAGCAGGTACCATGTACCTTTACTTTCACCTCCGAGGCCAAGACCACGAAAGGATGCCGGTTGTCTTTCGTCACGTCAAACAGGGCCTCGCCGTTCAAAGCCACTTCCCGGTTCTCCATGAAATCTGCCGCATACTCCAAGGTAGAACCGGAGTTCAACCAAACAACGCTGCTATCCGGCAATACGATCCTCGACTTACCGCTTAAAGCGGAATAAGACAACTTATTGGAATAAACGGCCCGGTCTCCTCCAGTATACAAGAAAGAGAAGGTCAACGAAATGATCAATAATATGGAAGCCGCGGCTACCGCCATACGGAATTTCCAGATAGAGACGACTTTAGGAGCCTTGTTCTCTTGGGACATACGACTTTCCAGTTGTTGCCAATAAAAAGCGGTATCCGGCGTATAGGATGAAGCCTCCTCCCGGATCTCTCTCCATAATCCCTCTAGTTCTTGATATAAATGAGCATTCCCTTCCCCTTGAAGCCATTCCTCGAACAACTTCTCACCTCTCTCATCTTGTTCATCCTTCAGACGAGATATAATTAATTGCCATGGTATATGTTTATTCATGAAGTGCCATTTTCTAGTGTGACACATCAAATGACGATAACCCTACATAGTTTTCATTATTTTTTTTAATCTTGTGGAAATAAAATCACCATAAGTAGTGATAGGCATCCCCCAAATAGGCCCGGATCTGTTTTAACGCTCTGGAAATATGCCCTTCCACGGCTTTAACGCTTATATTCATTTGCTCCGCTATCTCCTTATTTGAAAGGTTGTCCATACGGCTCTTATTGAATACATCACGGCATTTCGGGGGAAGGGAGAAAATAGCCTCATGAATCAGGCGTTGCAACTCTTGAGTTTCTAATGTCTCGTCATTCTCGAAACGTTCCAAAGAGGAAAAATCGTCCGTTGAGATAAAACGCTCGTTATCTCTTAGGTAATTCAAGGCCCTATTCCGTGCGGACTGGAATAGATAGGCTTTCAACGTGATCTGGATTTGTAAGGTCTCCCGTCTTTCCCAAAAGCTGGCAAAGATATCGACTACGATATCCTCGGCGGCTCCCGGTTTCTTCATATATAAATGTACGAAGCGGCATAAAGGAGTGAAATATAACTCAAACAGATGTTTAAAAGCCAGTCTATCACCAGCTTTTATCAGTTTTAGAATAAACAAATCGTCTATAGTTTTATCCATTATTCCATCTCCCTTAGCGTCAAGATATTTGCAAACATAGACATAAAAAATCAAATGGCAATAACTCGATAAACTTTAAATAGATTCATTCTACTTGATCGAGCCTCCTTGAGAGAATCGCATCTATTTGTAATATCCCGGTTATTTTCCCCAGATATATTTTGCTTTAATCCTAGTAAATACATATTTTTACTTCAAATTAAAATTTTAAGTTATGAGGATCACTTATCTTTTACTCTCTCTTGTACTTTGTCTCTGTCCGGTCATGCAGGCGCAAAATACGACGAATCAATTTATGACACAGGCACAAAGCAGCCTGGAAAAAAAAGACTACACCAAAGCTCGTTATCTTTTTTTACAAGCTTACAAGAGCTTATCCCAAAAAGGTGATTACAAACAAGCGATCGATGCCGGTACGCAGGCGGCTTATCTATATTATCGCGAGAATTATTACCAAGAGGCATTCGATCTTTGCCGCCAGATGAACCAATTCATCTTAACCGAGGAACAGAAGTTGCAGAAATCGCTCTATGAGCAACGCTTCCAAGTAACGAAAGAGCGGT
>NZ_FR885292.1:46401-83375 GCF_000436315.1 Parabacteroides sp. CAG:2
ACGAAAGAGCGGTTGGAAATGTATATTAAGCTAAAGAACGCCGCCCAAGCGCAAGTTCAACTCAATACATTAGATAATCTGGCCAGCCAAGCGGGCGATGAGAAGTTATCGAACAATTTATTATATACCCAAGCAGGTTATTATTATACGTTCGGGCAAAACGAGCAGGGGGATGCTGCTTTCCAGAAACTGATCAACCAGTATAAGGAGAAAAAAGAATATGAGAAGGTGAACGATTGCTACCGGAACCTGATCTCTATCGCTCGTAAGGCAAACAATGCCCCACTGATGGAACGTACCTACGACAAATACATCGTATGGACGGATTCCGTAAAAGCTCTTACGGCAGAGGATAAACTAGGGGCATTACAACAAAAATACGATCAGAGCCTACAGACAATACAGGAAAAAGACGATAAATTGTCTGTTAAGCAATATATGATTGTCGGACTTATCACATTCGTGGTAATCCTGATAGCCGCCTTGCTTTTCTTGGGATTCCTTCTATTACGCTTTATTGTGCTGAACAAGAAATTAAAGAAAATCATCCAGACGACAAACGAGCATAGCGAACAACAAGCCCAATTCATCCAAAACATATCGGTTCAGATGGAGCCTACCTTGAACAAGCTTAGCGCATCCGCCAAAGAATTACAGGCGGTAGCTCCGAAGCAGGCCGAGGATGTATGGACACGGGTAGAGGCTTTGAAACAGTTTACGGTTCATATCCAAGAGCTTTCCTCCTTGGAGAATACGTTGATGGAACCGTATGAGGTTAGTTCTTTTAATGTAGGAAACTTCAGTAAGAAAATCGTGGAGAAGGTTAAAGGGGATATTCAGCCGGAGGTCAATCTCGTAACAGACGTGCCCCAATTGGAGATTAAGACGAACGCCGAGCATCTGGAGCAAGTCTTATTGCATTTGTTAAAGAATGCCGCATTATATACTTCCAGCGGTAACATCCGTCTGGAATTTAAACGGAAAGGCGCTCATGTTTGCCAATTTATCATTACCGATAATGGTACAGGCATACCGGATGATCTAAAAGAGAACTTATTCAAGCCATTCAATGAGGCGAAGGATCTAGCGCAAGGCGATGGTTTGGGATTACCCATCTGCGCACTGATGGCTAGTAAATTAAACGGAACCCTATCTATCGATAAGGAATATAAGAAGGGATGCCGGTTCGTCTTGGTATTGCAGATATAAAATAGACTCACCGTGTTTGTCTTTTTACCGCGATGCGGATGCAGTGACGCTGCAATCCAGGTTGCAGTAACACTGCATCCACATCGCGGTATCACTGCAACCCGGGTTGCAGTAGCTTATTCCGGCAAATGCTTCCGTAAGAACTCAATCCAGTTACCAGAGGCGATACGGTTGATAGCATCGTCCGTAAAGCCACGGTATTGAAGGATCGGGAATATCTTTTGGAGATCGGCGATCGTTACTAGGTCATACGGGCATTGCTCCGTACCGAAAGCACCATCCAGATCACTGCCGATAGCCACATGGTTCGCGTTTCCAGCCAATTGGCAGACATGATCGATATTGTTCGCCATAATCTCCATACCACAGTTCATGCCTCTTGGAGTAGACTCGCCTCGCACCCAGTTCAGTACCATCATCCAAGCGTCTAGGGCGATACCGATCACGGCGCCACGCTCTATCAACGCCTTGATCATCTCGTCGCTAAACTGACGGTTGTGATCTACGAAGGCCCGACAGTTGTTATGGCTCGCCCAAATCGGTCCCTTATACAAATCCAACGCATCCCAGAAAGCCTCATCACATAAATGGGTCACGTCAAGAATCATACCCAAGCGATCCATGGTACGCAACAACTCTTTCCCCATGGCATTCAGATGACCGGTAGAATCCGTACCGTTGGCATACCTTCCGGGGCCGTAATGTGCCGGGCCAACCGCCCTCAAGCCATAAGCATACGCCCTTTCCACATGATTCACCGTGATGAACGAGTCGGCGCCCTCGATACTTAATACATAACCGATCGGCTTCTTGTCGGCGGGTTCACCGTCTTTCCAAAGAGCCAGATGCGCTTCCAAGGCCTTCTTATCCCGGATCATGACCATCTGGCCCTCCTCTTCCATCGCCTTATACCAAGCGAGTTGGCCTTGGGTCTGCGCCCAAGCTTGTTCCGGGGAATGCCAACCGGGAAGTGGATTATCCGGCCCTACATAGCGACCGATCTGGGTGGCGACTACTAACCCGACGTTTCCTTTACGCAGTTCCTCAAACGATATAGTGGCGTTTCCACGGTCGGGCTTATCGGTCATACCGATTTCTCTCCGATTGATTTCTTTTAGGGGTTCACGCAAATCCCGATTCCACTCCAAAGCGTTCATGCTAAGGTCGAGATGGGCGTCGATAATAAATGGCTTATTCATTTTATTAATTGAGAGTTGATAATTGATAATTTGATTACCGTTAATAGGTGATGCGGCGTGAACGGGCAATGATAGGCCATTCGCCGATCGCCTCACGATCCCGGATCACATAAGCCTTGTCGTATAAAGCGACCGTAGGACAAATATGAACGGGAATGCCATAGAATACGGAACCTAATGGATAGAGCCGACTGTCCGGGACTTCCAAGACCAGATGCTCCTCGCTCTGGGAGATAGGTTTCGCCTCCGGATGGTTCAAGAAAAACACACGGGGCAAAGGACTTTCCGAGGCTACCGCCTTGTAACCAAGATCTACGCAAACATGATGCTCATCCAGCACGGAAATGGCCCGAGTCATCAATAAGGCGGCTACCTTGAACGGCATATCCGGATAAGCGTTTCCATACCCCCAATCCCAGAACACAAACGTGCCGGGACTGCATTCGCAATCCTTCCGCTTCGCGTACATCGGGAATGTAGGAGTACCTCCCATCACCTTTACCAATGGATAGGCAAACTTGCGGGATATCTCCCGGAACACACGTTCGGTCAAGGCGTACGCTGCATCCGCGCCTTGGCAACGTACCGATAGCTCCGCGTCATGTATATGTCCGTCGTAGCCATGCAACCCGATAATCTGCAGAGACTTCAGCGGCAGAATGGCATCCACCAGCGCCTCCGCTCTCTCCGGGAGGACTCCGGTACGATTCATTCCCACGTTCAGATCGATAAAGACATCCAAGGTGATATTCCCGGCCTCGCAAAGAGCCGAGATCGCACGGGCATTCTCCGCTTGATCTACCAAGCAGGAGTAATGGGTGGCGGGATATGCCTTTATCAAATCTAATAAGCGGGAAATCTTCGGACCTACCGGCTGATAGGCTAATAATACATCTGGGGCATTCATATGCCCCAGCATCTCGGCCTCGGCAATCGTAGCGCACTTGAACTTCCGGATTCCGGCATCCAGCAGCATGCGGGATACCTCAGCCGCCTTATTCGTCTTCACGTGCGGACGAAGCCGGTTCGTATCGCCTATGATCCTCTTGGCCAACTCGATATTGCCGGAAATACGATCCGGATAGAACGCCAAGGCAGGCGAGTCTATCCGGTCTACATTACTTATGACGTACCAATCGCCCATGGCTTATTCGTATAATTCGAACAGAGCCTCTATCTCTACAGGAATATTATCGGGAAGAGAACCGAATCCTACGGCGCTACGGGTACCTACACCGTTATCCGGCCCCCATACGGCGGCGAACAACTCGCTACAGCCATTGATCACATAAGGATGCTTTCCGAAATCGGGCGTACAATTTACCATACCCAATACCTTGATCACTCTCTTTATCTTGTTGAAGCTACCAAGGTTCGCCTGGATGGTCGCCAACATGGTAAGTCCTACTTGCTGGGCGGCGAGTTTGCCTTCATCCATCGTCAAGTCCTTACCGATACGTCCGATGATCAAGGACTTATCATTCCGCACAGGCCCGTGACCGGAAAGATACAGGTATTTGCCATCTATCACACAAGGCTTGTAAACCCCGGCCGGAGCCGGTGCGGGAGGTAAGGTCAACCCTAATTTCTCAAAATTCTCATCTGCGTTAATCATGCTCATAATTTCTTTCATTTATATGTTAGTAAAAAAATATATTGATCTATTTCCTGACTCTTTCCGTTACCGGTTGATTCGTGGCGACAGAGATTCCTTGTAGCTCTACATACTCGACGCTTAAAGGATTCTTGGAGCTGGCTTTAACGTAGAGGGATTGGAGAATCGCCTGTTGGTTGTTGATCGTTATGTAGCATACATAGCGGGAATCACGTTTGGTAATCGTCAACTGGCGGGAGGGATAAGCGGTCAATGAGCATACACAAGCATTATCACTCGCCGAGATCAGTTTATACCCATAAGCCATTTTCCGTTGGATATAGCTCAAGCCATTGGTTTCCCCCGGATGCTTTTCCCGATTGACCCAATAAACGTTCAAGGGATCATGTGTATCCAGCTTACCATCTCTCAGATTCACATCGTAACAAACCAAGTTCTTATTCACGCTTCGTGCTATATGAAAAAGCCTCCCGACCGTTGGATAAGTACCTTCCTCCGGGTCCGCCGCAAACGAGGCGACGAAAGGAAAAAGCATAATAACGATACTAAGCAGCCATCTCTTTCTCATTGCTCAATCATTCTTTTATTATACAATCATATTTAAGATCATTACCCCGATCAATCCTACGACCGACACGATCGTCTCCATGATAGACCATGAGCAGATCGTATCCTTTATGCTTAGGTTAAAATATTCCTTGAACATCCAGAAGCCGGAATCGTTGACATGCGAGAACATCAAGCTACCCGCTCCTAAAGATAAAACCATCAAGTTCGGGTTCGCACCCGTTTGCGTAACTAAAGGCATCACCACGCCCGCCGCCGTCAACGCCGCCACCGTAGCCGATCCCACGCACAAACGGATCACGGCAGAGATCAACCAACCCAAGATCAACGGATGAACGGGCAATTGCTCCAGACTTGTCGCCAGCTCATTGCTTACCCCGCTATCCTCCATGATCTGCTTGAAGATACCGGAACCCGCGATGATCAAAAGGATCATAGAGATATCTTTCACGGCCTCCCCATAGACTGCCATAACCGACTTGATACTACGTCCCTGCCGGATGCCCAGCGTATATGTAGCGAACAACAAGGCGATCAGCATTACAATGGAAGGAGCACCAATAAAAGAGACTATCCCGCTCGCCATCTCGCCCATATCCTTAAAGCAATAAGGAATAACCGTCACGATAATCAGTAAAAAGACAGGCAACGTAGCGCTGATAAAACTATTCGCCTTGCCCGGCATGCTATATCTCCCGCTATCCTCTTTCTGCTCGAACAACGTGACCGGACCGGATTTTATATGTTTCAACCGACTGCCGAACACCGGCCCGGCGATAATGATAGCCGGAATCGCCAAACATAAACCGTAGATCAGCGTAAGGCCGATATTCGCGTTGAACTGTACCACCAAGGCTACCGGAGACGGATGCGGGGGCAGGAATCCATGCGTCACGGACAACGCCGCCAACATCGGCAACCCGATATAGACCGCCGGAAGCTTGTATTTATACACGATCGAGAAGATCAATGGCACCAACAACACAAATCCGATCCCATAAAATAACGGAATACCCACGACAAAGCCTGTCACCATCAGCCCCCATTGTATATGCTTAGTACCAAAAAGCGACACCATCACGGAAGCGATCTTCTGTGCCGCTCCGCTCTCGGCCACCAACTTGCCTAGCATAGCGCCTAATACGATAATCAACGTCAACCCACCCAAGATACTCCCGATACCGTTATTCACCGAGTCCGGCAGCTTCTCCAACGGAATGCCCAAAGCGATGCCCGCCAAGATAGAGGAGATCAGAAACGCGATGAAAGCATCCACCTTAAAGTAGGATATCAAGACAATCAATAAGGCCAAACAAAGTACGACAATGATAAATGACATGTTTTTTCGCTGTATTAGTTTATAATCCGTAAACGGGATACAAAGAAAACATTTATTTCCGAACTACCCCTTTTTACGATAACTAATTACCGCTAACAGATTAAAAAAAACAGCAAATAGACAGACAATCACAAAATGTCCCCGTAAATCGGCAAAGCCGCTCCCCTTTAAATAGACCATACGTATCACCTCCACGAAATAACGCACCGGGTTCGCCAGCGTGATCTTCTGCGCCCATTCCGGCATACTGCTGATCGGCGTGAACAATCCGCTTAGCAAGGCGAAAATGATCAAGAAGAAAAACGCCGTAAGCATCGCTTGTTGCTGTGTGGACGAGAAGGAGGAGATCGCCAAGCCAAATCCCGTAAAAGCGATCAAATATACGGCGGCAAACAAATAGATCACCCCGAAACTCCCCTCCGGCACCAAGCCGTAGATCAGCCAAGCGATGAGGATCGCCACCGTCAGCAGGACAAAGCCTATCACCCAGAAAGGGATCAGCTTCGACAGCAGGAACAGGGACTTGGGTACGGGCGAGACGTTTATCTGCTCGATCGTCCCTTTCTCCTTCTCGCTCACGATATTCAAGGCGGAGATCGATCCCCCGATAATCGTCAGCAAGAATACCATGATGCCGGGAACCATATAGATCTTGTAGCTCAAGTGGGGATTAAACAGGTTAATCGAAGCCACTCCCCTGCCCGATCCCATAGAGGCGAAGCCTTTCTCCCTATTGAAATCCTGTATAATCGAGGAGAGGTAGGAGCTACCCAAGCCGCCCTTGGTTCCGTTCACGGCGTTAGCGGCGATCATCACGTCCGCCCTGCCCTCCTTACCCAAGTCCCGCTCGAAATCAGAGGGGATTTCCAGAATGATATCGGACTCATTGCTCTCCACCGAGGTCAGCGCCTCGTCGTAACGATCCGACCGGTCTGTCAGGCGGAAATATCCGGAGGATAGTACCTTATCTACCAATTGCATGGAGGTGACGGAATGATCGTTGTCCACAATGCTAAGGTTGATATTTCGCATCTCGAAATTAGCGGCAAAAGGTAAGATGATCAACTGCATGATCGGGATGATGAAGATAATCTTCGGCATGAACCGGTCCCGACGGATCTGCTTGAACTCTTTCTCTAACAAATATCGTAACATAGCTTATAATCGTATTTTAAAACGTTTCACACTCAAGAATACCAGCACGACCGCCATGAACGACAGTATCCCTATCTCCTTCAAGATCGACACGGCGGGAAGCCCCTTGATCATCACGTCCTTCACGGCGATGATATACCATTTGGCCGGAACGATATGGGAGAACCATTGCAGGATATCCGGCATATTCTCTATCGGGAACATCATGCCGCTCAACAACATGATCGGAAGCATCAAGGCGATACCGCTGATCAACATAGCCGCCTGCTGGGTATCGGCTACCGTGGAGATCAGCAGGCCCAGACAGAGGGATACGATCGCGTACAGGATGGACACGGAAACCAGCAACAGCAGGCTGCCTTTTATCGGAACGTCCAGCAGGAAATAGGATAGCAGCAAGATCGTAGCGATATTCACCATACTCAGCAATAGGTATGGGATCGCCTTGGCCAGAATGATGTAGATGGGTTTCAACGGGGAGACCAGCAGGACTTCCATTGTTCCCATCTCCTTCTCTTTCACGATGCCGATCGAGGTCATCATGGCACATATAAGGATCAAGATCAAACCCATCACGCCGGGCACGAAGTTGTAGGCGCCTTTCATTTGAGGGTTGTAGAGCAAAGTGGTAACCGGGGTCACGGCTTTACTCTCAACCGCCGACTCTCCTTTCAACTGTTCCGCGATGATCGCCGAGCAATAGGCGATTAGCTGCGTGGCCTCGTTCGGATCGGTAGCGTCCGCCAAGACTTGTACTTGGGCATCGGCCGTGGAAGCGTACCCGGGGGGGAAGACAACTACGACGTGTACCTTTCCTTGCCGAAACAAGGCCCCGGCATCCTCATAGCTATCGACGGTCGTATACAGCTCGAAGTACTCGCTGGCATTCAAGCGGTCTGTCATCTTCAGTGTCAGCTCATCCCGGCTTTGGTCGAAAATAGCGATCGGCACACGCTTGATCTCGGTCGTGATGGCATATCCGAACAAGATGATCAGGATAACGGGCATGAGCAAGAGGATCATTGTCGTGCGTGCATCCCTGAAAATGTGATAGAACTCCTTTCTAACAAAGGATATGAATTGTTTCATCGTTTATTCTCCTCTCGTTGCTTTTCGAGCCAAGGCGTGGAAGACTTGGTTCATATTCGTTGTCTTAAAATCCCGCTTCAAGGCGGAGGGACTGTCTAACGCTTCGATCTTTCCGTCTACCATGATGGAGACACGGTTACAATACTCCGCCTCATCCATATAATGGGTGGTGACGAAGATCGTAATCCCCCGGGCGGCGGCCTCATAGATCAACTCCCAGAACTGGCGGCGGGTGACGGGATCGACGCCTCCGGTAGGCTCATCCAAGAAAACGATCTTGGGCTCATGGATGATCGCCACGGAGAAGGATAGCTTCTGTTTCCAGCCC
Organism: Parabacteroides sp. CAG:2; assembly: GCF_000436315.1. NCBI lineage: Bacteria > Pseudomonadati > Bacteroidota > Bacteroidia > Bacteroidales > Tannerellaceae > Parabacteroides > Parabacteroides sp. CAG:2. The sequence goes on from NZ_FR885292.1 coordinate 54,903, forward strand.
AAGGGCAGGGAATCGACCAAGGTGTTCCGCTCCTTTTCCAGCCCGAGGATATCCAGCAACTCATCCGTTTTCTGGGACAGCTGCCGTTTAGACAAGCCGTAGATACCGCCGAAGAGACGGATATTCTCCCATACCTTTAGATCGCCGTATAGGGAGAATTTCTGGCTCATGTATCCGATATTCCGTTTGATGGACTCGCTCTCCCGGTAGACATCGAAACCGGCTACCCGGGCCTCGCCGGATGTCGGGACCGACAAGCCGCAGAGCATACGCATGGCGGTGGTCTTCCCTGCCCCGTTTGCCCCGAGGAAGCCGAATATCTCGCCCGGCTCCACCTCGAAACTGATATGATCGACGGCGGTGAAGGTGCCGAAACGTTTGGTCAGTTGTTTTACTTCTATCGCTTTCATTTTTTATCCTTATTTCATAATTACAATGCCGCATTTCCCCAAGATTCGACCTCGCGCCCAATGCGAGGCCCCGCATTTCCCCGAGATTCGACCTCGCGCCCGACGCGAGCCCCGCATTTTCCCGAGATTCGACCTCGCGCCCGACGCGAGCCCTCGCATTTTTCCGCAATTCGACCTCGCGCCTGACGCGAGCCCCGTATTTTTCCAAGATTCGACTTCGCACCCGACGCGAGGTCGAATCTTGGGGAAATGCGACACATCCCCTCTCTTACAAGGCCATGAAACAATCCTCAACGCTTGGCTCAAGGCGTTCGATGCTTACGTCCGCGTAACCTTTGCCTTTCAGATATTCCTGTAATCGCCTCATGACATCCTCCCCATCCCTCCTCAACGTAAGATGATGAGCATCTCCAAAAGCGAAACACGAGTTTGTATCCGGGAACTCCCGCAAGTCTCCCAACAACTTATACATCGACGCGCATCGCACCGCGTATAGCCGCCTATCGAATGAGGTACGGATACCTACCGGCGTATCGATAGACAGGCATTCCCCAGAACGCACCAAAGCGATACGGTCGCAACGGGAGGCCTCATCCATATAAGGCGTAGAGACAAGTATCGTAATGCCTTGCCGTTTCAGACGATCCAGCATATCCCAGAACTCAGAGCGGGAGACAGGATCGACCCCCGTCGTAGGCTCATCCAAGAACAAGACATCCGGACGATGGATCAAGGCGCAACTCAAAGCCAGCTTCTGCTTCATACCACCGGACAGCTTCCCCGCCCGCCGATGCTTGAACGGCTCTATCTGCCTATAGATATCCCGTACCAGATCGTAGTTCTCCTCGATCGTCGTATTGAAGACCGTAGCGAAGAAGTTCAAGTTCTCCTCTACTGTCAGGTCTTGGTAGAGCGAGAAGCGGCCGGGCATATACCCTACCCGCCGGCGGATCTCCTTCAAGTCTTTCACCACGTCCAAGCCGCAGACAGAGGCGGTACCGCTATCGGCCAACAACAACGTGGTCAGGATACGAAACAGGGTGGTCTTTCCCGCCCCATCCGGACCGATTAACCCGAACAACTCACCGGAGCCGATCTCCAGCGACAGATCCCGCAAGGCCTCCACCCCACCATACCTCTTCGAAATATGATCTATATAAATTCCATTATCCATTATTAATTATTCATTATTCATTAAAAGAAGTTTCCCCATATTGCCCGATCTTCAGATAACCATCGTTGCGGACGGCGATCTTGATGGCATATACCAAATTAGCCCGTTCGTTCTTCGTCTGGATACCTTTCGGGGTAAACTCGGATTTATCGGAGATCCACGTGATCGTACCGGGGTATTCCCGGCGATCATTCCCATAGTCGGCGAAGACCTTGAGAGATTGCCCTAGTTTCAGGTGGGATAACTGATCCGCCGTCACATAGGCACGGAGATAAAGCAAGTCCGTATCGGCGATCTTGTAAAGCGGTTTGCCTGCCGCCGTCACCTCTCCCGGCTCGGCGTATTTCACCAATACCGTACCGGTCTGGGGATTGAGGATACGGCTTTTCATCAGTTGATCATCCAATTGCATGATCTGGTATTGCAGGCCCTCCGCCTCGGCGTCGGCACCTCCCGTCGTCTTGCTTAAGGAGGAGTATTGGGCATCCAGTTGTTTCTGGAGATATTTGATGTTATTCACGATATCGTCCAGTTGCTTTTGGTTACCCGCTTTCGCACGCACCAAATTCTCTTGTCGCTGTTGCTCGGTCTTAGCCGTGGCGATTTGTTGTTCCAAGACAGCGATCTGCTTGCGGATATCCGGCTTGCGAATATCTACCGAGCGAAGGCTGGCAGAGAGTTGCATCTTCCGCAGAAAAAGCTGGGTGCTATCCACGTAACCCACGATGGCGCCGGCATCCAAGCGATCGCCCTCCTCTATATTCAGTTCCATGATCTTTCCGTTGGCTTCCGAAGATACCAAGATCTCGGTTGCCTCAAAGGTACCGGAAGCGTCAAAATCATTGTCTGTATTACCGCAAGCCGTCCATAGAAGGCTGCATAAGCTGATAAAAATCAAATGTCTCATAAATCAATTGTATTTGTCATACTCTATTTAATTCGTTGTATACATATAATTATAAATGGTCATCAAGCGCTGTACACGGTGCGCCGCGGCGGCTTGCCGGGCCATGTCCTCGGCGTTGATCTCCCGGATTAGGTCCGTGACGGAAATCACGCCATTCTCCAGCTTCACCTCCGCCGCCTGCTTGATGCTTGTTCTCAGACGGATGATATCGTCATCGGCACGCATCAGGTCCGTCATTTTCTTTATCTCCGTGTTTTGCTGCAAAAGTTGCAGGCGGGTATTGAATAAGAAGGTCTCCCGTTGCACATCAATCTGGCGACGGCTTACCTCGATCTTCCTCCGGTCGTTCTTCAGCGTGTACAACTTCCCCAGATTCCAAGAAAGACGGACACCGGCCACATAATAAGGCTCGAAACTATCCTCCAGCATGTTCAAGCCCGGCCGGCCGTAACCACCTTGTACGAAAGCTCCGATACGAGGCATCAAGCCCGCCGTTACCTGCTTGTTTTGCGTCTCGATCCATTCGCTCTTAGCATCCAAGGCCCGTAATTCCGGACGGTTGATTTGCGTGGACAATGAACGCTCGGGTGACTCCGGAGTCTTCAAGACGACTTGATCCGTCAGCGGTTTATTGATAAAGGTCGCCAACATCTGCCGATATGCCGTGCGAGACGCTTTTAGCTCAATCTCATTTTGGCGGGCATTCAGCAGTTCCACTTCCATACTTTCCAGATCCGATTGATTCGCCACGCCATTGTCCATCATCGCCTTGATACGCTCGATATTGACCTGCAACTCTTTTTGAAGCAAAGCGTTCTGACGTATCAACTCGTCTTGCAGCAGGCAACCGAAGTAGATTTGATTCACCCGGTCGTTCAGCGCATACAACTCACTTTCCAATTGCTCCCGGTTGGCGATCGCCTCAGCACGAGTCAAGGCACGGGCCGAACGGGTGCTACCGCCGTCCCAAATCGTCTGGTCCACCTGCGCCACGACTTGATACTGATCCTTGCTCAAGCTAGGGATCTCAAAGCCGGGAAGAAGCGAGGAGATCTTATCGCCATCCAAAGGCAACTTCGTCACGTCGCTCTGATAGCTTGCCTTACCGCTTACCGAAAGCTGGGGAAGCCAAGCCTTGCCCACATTACTCAAGCTATAACGCTCCGTCTGATCGATCAAACCCATTTGATGAATCTGCGGATAATTCGCCCTCGCCCACTCGTAACATTGGGTGATCGTGACCGATTCCTGTCCGCTAACCCTTCCGGCATAACCCAACAGGCTAATTAACAATAATACATATACACCTCTCATATACTCTATGATATGTTTATTAAATTGAACAAATCCATCATCTGGCATCCGGGACCATCAGCTGGGTTATTACCTCGACGATCAAATCCCTGCGCCTATCCATATATTCCTCAAACCGCCCCATATCGTTATCCCAAAAAGCCGCCGCTAGTGGCTTGCGGATCAACAACGGGAAGACCACTAGGCTCACCAAGGTCGAAACCAAATCTATGACCGGCATCTTCCGTAGAAGCCCCTTGTCCATCTCCTCCTCTATCTGACGACGAAGACGCAAGATGGGCTGTATTTTTTTCGGATCTTTCAGCACGGTCTGGAATAAACGTTCCGGATCTCTATTTAACTCGCCCACCACAAAATTCGGGAACATCGGGTTCGCACGAACAATTCCCATATACAGATCAACGATCACCGGCATTTTCTCCAGCATCGTACTCTTCTCATCCAAAACCCGATCGATGTTCGGCAACAATGAAGAAAGCAATTGCCCGAAAATAGCGTCGAACAGAATCTCTTTCGTCCTATAATAATAATGTAAGGCCGTCCTGCCAATACCCACTTCTGCCGCCACGTCACTCATGGTAGCCGCCTCGTACCCCTTTCGGACAAACACTCGCTTCGCCGCTTCTATGATGCGAGACTCCATCTCATTCATATCTTTCGCTTCCATAATAAAATGTTATTTTTTGTTTTGTCACCATTGTTTGTCATTATTGTTTGACACATGCGTCAAAAGTAGTATAAAAAAATTACATAGCAAGTAAAACCTAAGTTTTCTTGCTATGTAATCCTTCTTTTTTTCATTCGAGAGGAAATACGATTCCTTTCGAGAGGAAGGCGGATTCCCTTCGAACCCGCCTTTCATTTCTATCGGAAGTAATTATTGGATCGTGCGAGCCTCAACTCCTTCGGTTGTAATCTCCACGGGATTGATCAATCCCTCCTCGTTGAACGTCATCTTCTCGATACAAGTCTCCCGGTGGTCACGTGTCTTGACCCCGGCCGGCCGGCGATGGTACACGATGTAGTAATCTTCCGAATTCGGCACATGCATGACCGAGTGGTGACCCGCTCCGTTGGCGATATCGAAATTTTGCCGCAAGACCTCCCCGATACGATTGAACGGGCCAAAAGGAGAATCGGAGATGGCGTAAGCGACCTTGTAATCCGGTCCGGTCCAGCCACCCTCACTCCACATGAAGTAATATTTACCATTCTTCTTAAACATAAACGGGCCTTCCACGTAATCCTTGGGAGTTACCTCTTTATAAATCGTTCCGTCCTCGAACGGTATAAGTCCGGTAAAGTCTTTATTCAAGCGTACCATGTTGCAGTGTTTCCAACCACCGTAATACATATAATACTCATCATTGTCAGTGTCGTGGAAAACAAACTGGTCGATCGGCTGCGCCCCATTCACGATCTCGTTGATCAGCGGCTTACCCAGCAAATCCTTATAAGGCCCTTCCGGACGATCGCTCACGGCAACACCGATGCCTCCGATCTCTCCCTCGTGCACGTCATTCGCCCCAAAGAAAAGATAATACTTACCGTCCTTGTTGATTACCGAAGGAGCCCACATAGCGATCTTCGCCCATTTCACCTCTGCCGTATCAAGAATGGCGGTATGCTTGGTCCAATTCACCAAATCCTTGGAAGAGAAGCAATCGAAGAAGGTTTGCTTCTCATATAAATCACTCGTAGTCGGGTAAATCCAATAGGTATCCCCGTAAATAATTCCCTCCGGATCGGCGTACCAACCCTCGAATACAGGATTACCACTCTTCGCTACATCTTCATTTGGAGCCTGTTTAGGGCCACCACAGGACATCAAGGCACCGGCCATCAATACTGTGTAAAACAGGCTTTTCTTTCCGTTTATCATCAATAGTAGATTATTTATTAGTAAATCAAATAGTATCTTTTAATTATTCGAGTTCTCCATGTTCTTCGCCAAACCACCTTCCGAGGTCTCCTTATAAAGACTGGGCAAATCATTACCTGTCTGGCGCATCACCTCAACCACCTGATCAAAACTTACCCGGTGTTTTCCGTCGGAGAAGTTCGAGAACGTATTCGCGTCAAGTGCACGGGCGGCGGCAAAAGCGTTTCGCTCGATACAAGGGATTTGTACCAAGCCACAAACAGGATCGCAAGTCAATCCCAAGTGATGCTCCAATCCCATCTCGGCGGCATACTCGATCTGTGCGGGCGTACCACCAAACAACTGACTGGCGGCAGCGGCAGCCAAAGCGCAAGCCACGCCCACCTCACCTTGGCAACCCACCTCACGCCAACCTCACCTTGGCAACCTACCTCTGCCCCCGATACGGAGGCATTCGTACGCACCACATTTCCAAACAAGCCTGCCGTAGCCAACGCACGCAATATACGGGAATCACGGAACTCACGCGTCTCCTTCAAGTGATAAAGGACCGCAGGCATTACACCGCAAGAACCACAAGTCGGAGCGGTCACGATCTTCCCACCGCACGCGTTCTCCTCAGACACCGCCAAGGCATAGGCATACACCATTCCCCGGCTCTTGATACTGCTGCCATAGCCTTTCGCACGGATCATATAATCGGAAGCCTTACGACGAATGCCCAAACCTCCCGGCAAGATGCCTTCCGCTTCCAGGCCACGACGAACCGCATCCTGCATCACTTCCCATACCTCAGCCAGATAATCCCAGATAGAAGGGCCTTCGTGCTGCTCGACATATTCCCAATAGGAATGGCCAGTCTTCTCACACCAAGCCTGTATCTCCTTGATCGTATGCATATCGTATACTTGCTCCGTCCTCAACTCATTGAAAGACTCGTTCGCCAAGGTTCCCCCGCCGATACTATATACGGTCCACGTATCCAGCTCCTCGCCACTCTCATTATACGACTCGAACAACATCCCGTTCGGGTGAAACGGCAAGAAAGTCTTGGGTTCCCAAGTAATATTTGTCTTCGCGACCGGCTGTAATACCTCAAGAATAGCTGCGTCCGTCATATGGCCTTTTCCCGTAGCCGCCAGACTACCATATAAGGTTACGTTAAAACGAACAGCGCCCCGGTTACGTTCCAAGAACATTTGTGCCGCACGCATCGGCCCCATAGTATGACTACTTGAAGGGCCATGACCCATCCGGTATATTTGTTTGATTGATTCCATCTTTCTTCGATCTAAGTTTTCTTGTTTCTATACTTTAAGGAAAATATTATGTTTATAAAACGCATACAAAAGTACATAAATTACCGATACATTGCACATGGCAATGAGCACCGGATAATAATTTCCTAAATATTGCTGGGTTCCGAAAAACAAGGATTCGCCGATACACCTAAAACTTACCACGTTAGTGAGCATATAAGCCAGTATTGAATTCATGCCATACACTTTCAGCCAAGTCGTATACTTTCGATGCCCTTTATAGTCGATCCAATAATAGAACAACCCCATAAGCAAGAAACAGTACCCACTGCTCACCAATACCATCGAACTAGTCCACAGTTTCTTAATAACGGGAAGCTCGATACCCCAAAGCCATCCGGCGATAACCATACCCAGACCAATACCGAATAACATCCGTAATTTGAGCCGCTCGGAATATAATTTGTTCTTTAGGATATATCCGGCGAACAACCCAGTCAACACGGTTACCCCGAAATTCAAGCTGCTCAGTATCCATGTATAACGATACCAAGTAGCGAATATCACCTCCCCGTTCTCCACCGTCGCCCCATCCCGGAGACGTCCCAGTACGGTGCGGTCGATCCATTCGGCCAAATTACTATCCGGTGTGTACGAACCTCCCCCATAGTTACCGACCGTAATAAACTCCATCGTTCCCCAAAAGATTAATAAAAGAGCTGCCGCAATACCGATCTGTACCCGTATCCTTACATGCAAGAATAACAAGGAAGCAATCAAATACCCCATAGCGATCGACTGCAAAGTATTTGAATACAAATAAACCCGGTCCGGGTCCAAAGCCAATAAATTACCTTGGCACATCATACCGAAGACCCAAAGCAGTAGCACCCGTTTCCCGATCCGCCGATATACCGCCATCTTATCGGGCATATCTTTATAACGAGACAAAGAGAAAGGCATGGAAACTCCCGCCATGAATAAGAATAAGGGCATCACGAGATCCCACGTAGAGAATCCCTCCCATTCCACATGCGAGAATCCCCACATAAAAGAATTAAACCAAGGCATATCGATCGCATGGGCCAGCGGATGCAACACCATCTCCAACACCACTAAGCAAAAAAGGTCGAAGCCACGGAGTACGTCCAATGACTCCAACCGATTTAATTTCTTCTTCTCCATCCGTTTATTATACTTTCAAGAAAATACGTTGGCGATATAAGAAATACAAGAATCCCCAACAAACAGCGATATATGCGATAGCGCTAACCAAAGGCTGGGCGGTCTCGGGCATCAACTTCGCCAGCCCTCCGAATATAGCATCGGAAGTATAGGAGAAACGGATGAAACGCTGCGCCAAATAGATCGTAATAGAGTTCATGCCGATCACGGTAAAAAACAAAGTCCATTTACGCCACCCCAATACATCTATGATATAGAAGAACAAAGCAAACATCCAAACGGAATAAGCGCCTACCACACAGACAAAAGAGCTTGTCCATAGCTTCTTATTGATAGGGAAGACCAAGCTCCATAACAAGCCGACGATCAACAATACAGCTCCCGCTCCTACTAAACAAAGCACTTTCTTTCGGTCGGTCAGCCCCTCTTTCCGTAACTTAATCCATTCACCGGTGAACATACCCAACATTGCCGTGGCAATTGCGGGAACGGTGGAGAATAAACCCTCCGGATCAAAAACAGTCTCGTGCAAACGTCCGGGAAGAAACAGGCGGTCAATATACCCTACCAAGTTTCCCTCGAGCGTGAACGGCCCCGCTCCACCGGCGTCCGGCACAGGCACAAAAGCCATCGCCAGCCAATAGCCAACCAAGATAAGAACCGTTATCCCTGCACGCGCTTTCCAACCGAAACGGACAAACAACAAGGCCGCGAACATCCATCCCAACCCGATACGCGCCAGCACGCTTGCGCAACGCAGGTGGTCAAATTCAAACGACAATAGCCCGTTATATACCAATCCCAAGAAAACCAAGGTAATCCCCCGACGGACGATCTTCTTATAAATCGCCCCTTCCGTCATACCTTTTCCTCGTTGCTTCTCTAGTGAGAACGGAAACGAGATACCCGCAATAAAAAGGAACAATGGGAAGATCGTGTCGTGATGCGCCAATCCGTTCCATTCCACATGTTCCATCTGCCCGGCTATCGCCTGAAAAAAAGGATTCGGAAACAATGTCGCCAAAGCGACAAATAAAGAAGCACCGCCCATAATAAAGAGCATGTCAAAACCCCTAAGGGCATCCAATGATTGCAACCGCTGGGGTTGTTGTTTTTGTTTTTCCATATAATCTATTTACATTTAAAGTCAACACAAATATACTCAAACTCACTTACATACGAATGGGGTTTGACATAAAAGACGCTCCTAATCTTTCCCCTCGCATTTAGCCTCCAGTTTTTCAGCGTACGCCTCTTTCCTCATCAGATATAGATGAATAAAAAGGAGTTATAAAGTTCAGAAAACCATAGCGAACCTCTTCATTGGGAAATTCGAGTTTATAAAGTTTAAAACGGGGATCATACTCCTTTATGGTCAAATATCCACTCTGATAAAGAAGGGGGATCGGATTATTCCGTTCCGCACGGTATTCGGTAAAGGCCGAAGCTTGTGTCTCTACGCCATCAATCAGGATACGCAGATCAAACTCGCTTTTCTTTAATAATTCGACAAGAAACGTAGGCGTACCGGTCTGAAACCAATAATCGCCAAACTCTCTCTTCCGCAAGGCACTCAATGCGCTGAATGGATTAAAGACACCTTCTCGACTCGGATGAAAATGGTACCCGTCATATTGCCGCACCATTGTCTCCACGGTCTCTTCCCTTGATAAGGACTGCATCTGTCCCAACTGTTCTAATTCCGGTGTTAGATTATCGACCAACTCCGCATGGGTAATCCCGCAAAGGGTCGCATAGTCATAGTCTAAACTTATATCATAGAGTTGGTTCAAATCACTAAAAACACTCACTTGCGCAAATTTGGTAACTCCGGTAAGAAAGACAAAACGTAAATAACGATCCGCACTCTTAAGCACTCCATAAAACGCTTTCATGATATGTCTATACGCCTCTTGCAAGGGTTCGTTATGAATCGTTTGCAAAAGAGGTTTATCATATTCGTCTATCAAGACTACTACTTGTCTGCCCGTTTGTTCCCATGCACGACGAATCACGTAAAAAAAACGTTCTTCCGGAGCTCGCGATTTTATCTCATCGCCGTAATCAGCCTCCCACATTTCAAGATATTGGTTCAATATAGCCACCAGATCTGCCTCCGACTCATATTTGCGTGCGTTCAAATCCAAATGCAATACCGGATAAACATTCCAATCCTGCTCTAGCTGATCGATAGCCAATCCTTTAAACAGTTCTTTTTTCCCTTGGAAATAGGCTTCTAACGTAGATATCAATAAACTTTTTCCAAAACGGCGAGGACGACTCAGAAAGTAAGGCTTACCTTTCGTCACCAATTGGTAAATCAAGGCAGTCTTATCCACATATAAATAGTTCTCATTCCGAATATTTTCGAAACTCTGTATTCCTATCGGTAATTTACGCATAGTCGTCATAACCTTTTTTCTTACTACACCTGTTGTTGAACAAAGATAGAACTTTTTTCCGGAACAAGCCTCCGATTATAGTTTTCATTCTATGAAATACTCAATTTTCCGCAATAAATCACTTTAGATTAAAAAGGAAATCAAAATAGAAGTATCTCCTTTAAGCATGACTACGATATCGTAATAGGCCCTATCGCAGATGATGGGGAAACATATCTTCTAAGCCGTTATGAGGAAGGATCATTTACATCAGGGCAAATGGCCAAGAATTTAGAGTACAAGAGGCTGAATAAACAATTCTATTTTGATTTTGGGACACAACGTGCTATAGATTTACTAAAAAGAACACGATGACAAAGCAACAACAAACAGATTTCCTTATCGCTCATATCTTTGATAAGACGACACAATATCTAATAGAGGATTTCAAACTAGATATCCCTATGGCTCTCAATCTCATATATAACTCTAAAGTCTATGAGCTTTTATTAGACAAGAAGAATGGTCTATACATCCAAAGTCCATCATATATCTATGACTTAGTAAGAAAAGAATATTTATTTGGAAGGTTCTAAGGGCTATCCGTTTCGATCTCCATACCCGATTTGTGTAAGAAAAGGGCAATATTCTTTACTTCCCATAAGCGAAAAGTAAAGAATACCGCCCCTTGTTTATCGAAAGACTGCTGTCTATGCAAGTCTACATACTCACCTTGCCTTCAAAAAAAATTAATGTCAACACTTACTTCTGAATTTTAATACTCCAAGTATCCCCCAATACATCGTATATAAGATCGATTTGAATAGTCCAAGTCTTTGATAGTGGTAATAAAAAGGGAATTGAGCCTTTATCAACTTTTTCTTCTTCCCAGTGGTAAATGAAGAAATGACTCGGCAACCTACTAAAGCATTTTGAATAAAACGTTTACAAACGTATTCACAGATTTATTACTCCGCTCTCATGGGATTATTTATAAAATCCTCATAGCTTAAACGGATACCTTCTTCTAATTCTGTTTTATAAGTCCAACCTAACTGAGTGGCTTTCGACACATCTAGCAGTTTGCGAGGCGTGCCATTAGGGCGAGATGTATCCCATAGAATATCACCTTCATAACCTATGACCTTCGCCACCAACTTCGCTAACTCTTTTATGGTTAATTCCTTACCTGTTCCTGCATTAACAGTTTCATTACCACTATAAGTATTCATTAAATACACACAGAGATTTGCCAAATCATCCACATACAAAAATTCTCTGAGTGGAGAACCATCTCCCCAACAAGTGACAGAGGAGAGCCTAGCTTCTTTAGCTTCATGAAAACGACGGATCAAAGCAGGTAACACATGACTATGTTCCTGATGATAATTATCATTTGGTCCATACAAATTAGTTGGCATTACACTTATGAAATCTGTTCCATATTGTCTGTTTAAATACTCACAATACTTCAGTCCTGCAACTTTCGCCAAGGCATACGCCTCATTCGTTGATTCCAGAGATCCAGTCAATAAACATGATTCAGACATAGGTTGCGATGCTAAACGAGGATAAATACAACTTGAGCCTAAGAATTCCAATTTCTTGCATCCATTTTTCCATGCCGAATGGATCACATTCATCTCTAGTATCATATTTTCATACATAAAATCTGCTAAAGCTGATTGATTAGCAATAATACCTCCTACTTTAGCGGCAGCCAAAAACACATACTCTGGTCGTTCTTTTGCAAAGAATCTCTCTACCTGCTCTTGACAACACAAGTCTAATTCCGTATGAGTGCGAGTAATAATATTCACATAACCTTGACGCTGTAATTCACGTACGATAGCACTCCCCACCATACCACGATGACCTGCCACATAAATCACACTATCTGTTTGCATGACAGCTTATTTTATAATTCCCTTTTCCAAATACTCAACCAAGTTCATACGCACATTCTCTTCAGCACGCTCCACTGCAACTTTTGCCATATCATGATCGACCATAATACGCACTAATTCTTCAAAACAGGTCTTCCTTGAAGGATCCCAACCTAATTTCTCTTTTGCTTTGCTTGGATCTCCCAAAAGATTCACGACATCAGTCGGACGATAAAAATCTGGAGAGATTTCTACCAATACTTTACCTGTAGCTTTATCAATCCCCTTCTCATTTTCCCCCTCACCCACAAATTCTAATTCAATGCCCGCATATTTGAACGCCAAATAGCAAAATTCACGTACACTGTGTTGTACTCCGGTAGCGATCACAAAATCCTCTGGTTCTTCTTGCTGAAGAAGTAACCACATGCATTCCACATAATCTTTCGCATATCCCCAATCACGCAAAGAAGAAAGATTCCCTAAATAAAGTTTCTCTTGCTTACCCTGTGCAATACGAGCTGCAGCCAATGTGATTTTACGAGTAACAAACGTTTCTCCTCTTCGTTCCGATTCATGATTGAATAAGATACCAGAACAACAATACATATTGTAAGCTTCTCGATACTCTTTCACAATCCAAAAACCATACTGCTTAGCAATAGCGTATGGGCTATATGGATGGAATGGAGTATTCTCATTTTGAGGTACTTCTTCTACCTTCCCATAAAGTTCTGAGGTAGAAGCTTGATAAATCTTGCAAGTATCAGCCAGTCCACACTGACGGACTGCCTCTAATACACGTAAAACCCCTGTCGCATCTATATCTGCCGTAAACTCCGGAGAATCAAAAGAAACCTGCACATGACTTTGAGCAGCAAGATTGTAAATTTCATTTGGACGAATCTTGTTAATGACTTGGATCAAACTCATCGAGTCTCCCAAGTCCGCATAATGAAGATGAAAATTAGACTTCCCTTCCAAATGAGCGATACGTTCACGAAAATCTACAGAGGAACGACGAATCATACCATGTACATCATATCCTTTTTCTAATAAAAATTCGGCTAAAAAAGAACCGTCTTGGCCTGTAATACCAGTTATAAGTGCTATATTATTCATTTACTCTATCCTTTGTTTTCTTCATTAGAATTATATAAGTAAAAATATACCTTTATAGTCTTTTGTTATCTAAACATATAACGTACGCAATCTTCTGTTGCATGACCTCCAATATAAGTGAATACGTTTTTTACCATATCTCTAGTTTTTTTACACTGCTCTTCATAATCCATACCCTTTATAAGTTTAATAACTTCATATTCATTCATTTGAACCCCATTAGGCATATCTTTAACAGGATTAAAATAGAGTCCCCGATTTTTACTATATGTGTCAAGATCATAAGCAAAACATATAATAGGTCTCTCTAAAATAGAATAATCTCCGATACATGCTGAATAATCTGAAATAAGGATATCACTCACTTTAAATAAATCATTAATATTTGAATAATTACTAAAATCAAGAATAAAGTCATCAAATTCAATACCTAGTAATTTATTTGTATAAGCATGAGTACGTAACAGTAAGATGTAATCATCTTTTAGCTCATTTTTCCAATAATTCATATTTATAGGAGGTTTTATTTCGTATGATCGTCCCATATCTATACTATCCCTCCATGTTGGAGCATACATTATAATCTTCTTATTAAGTGGTAACCCTATTTTCTTCTTAAGATCAAAGATCTCTTTTACAGTTGTCCCATATAAAGAATCATTACGAGGTAATCCTGTAGGAATAAATGCTTCATCTCTTACTTTTAATGCCCGTTTTAAGATAGAACGATGATAATCACTTTCATAACAACAAAAATCCACATTTCTCCAATCGTAGTCTTTGCGTCCAGCCGCATCATTCCCAATGCAATTAAAAGATACACCATGCCAAGTATTCAAATAGAGTTGATCTTTCTTTTTAAAATGTAAACCACGCTCTATGTTCACACAAGCGATCCAATATTTAGCCTTAAGAGCCACCTTGAAATATGCCCATGTATCTGATTTTATCTTGACAGGGTTATTAGGAATCTCTGCATATTCTGGATCATCCAATGCCCATACTAGTTTTAAATGTTTAAACTCTGGACGAGTAATCATATATTCATAGATAGCACGAGGACTATCATTGTATTTGCGAGTAAGACCACTGAATAGCACCATATCTTTGTCTATAGATATAAACTTTCCACAAACACGCAGAACAAAACTAACTACAATATTAAATATCCTATTAACAATATAATTGTGTTTAAGTAAATAGTCCAATCTAGCTCTAAATTCATTCATATTTAGTTACTTTATTTATAGCTTTTTTAATATATCAATGAGCATATCATTATCATTTGAGTTACGTATGGCAATACGAATCATATTCTTGCCTTTCAGTCCTACCTTTGTATCACAGTTCTTAATGAGTATATTATACTTGCTAAGCAATATTTCAGTCAATTCAAGAGAAGAGAATCTCTTTGAATCGACTTCACACATCACAAAATTAGCCTGACTAGGTATTACACGTAAATAAGAAATTTCTTTCAAACGTTCAATAAATCGAAAGCGTTCAACAACAAGCTTATCACAAGCACTCTTATAGTCTTCATCATACTTATTGAATATTTGCATATAGAATTCCGCAAACGAATTGATATTCCAGATGGAAATATCTTTTTTTATAGAGTTAATAAATTTTACATTGCTAGATGCTAATACTCCAAGACGAAGTCCTGGTACTCCATAACTTTTTGAGATACTCTTAACAACTACAAGATTATCATATTGCTCAAGAATATCATTATGCAACAAACTATTACTTTTCCAATTTTCGCTAAAATCCACAAAACTCTCATCTAGTATCAAAGTAATACATTTTCTCTTACACCATTTCAAAAAAAACAATATTTCATCAACTTCTATAAAGTTACCTGATGGATTATCCGGATTTATTAATAATATCGAATTAATATTTTTATCATCATAAAATAACATCAAGTCTTGTATAGTATACCTTAAGTCTTTATTTTTAGGCAGAAACGAAACAATATTCTCCATATTTTTACGATGAGGGTATTCCTCAAAAGTTGGATATATCATACCAGTCTTACCTGTTTCACGTTCCATCAAACTTTTTATTAGCTCTGCCGCTCCATTACCAACCACGACATAATCCTGTTTGATATTAAAATACCTACCAGCAAGCAAGCTATTCACAAACATACCTGAAGGATATTCAGTAAGCAAGCGAGAAAAATTTGCTTGCAGCTCATCCAACATTTTTTGAGGAGGAAAATATGGATTAACTAGATAACAAAAGTCAAGCATATTTTCAAATCGCCAATAGCCACCATACCGTTTCATATATTTACTCAATTTATCCTTCTCATCTGCAAAGATAGTTTCCGCAATATCTTTATCCTGCACATCATCTATCTCATACCAAGGTAAATCACCGATAGGTTTTGCTTTCAATTCTTCAATATTTATAAGAGTTATCACACGCAATACTTGCTCATAATACTCATTATCTCCTAGAGCTTTCACATAGGCCTCTAGGAAAGGAATATAGCGTTTTTTGCAAAATTCTTTCGAGAACTTATAAATATTAACCGTTTTATAATATGAGCCTATATCTTCGTATCTAAAAGCACTTTTTGGTACAAAGTTTACAATATTATTATCTTGATCAAGGCACACCATTGTCCCATCCATCCAGGCTTCATATTTAGCAACTAATGCAAGATTTGGATACTCATCATCTATTAGTAAATCAAACATCCTATCATCCACAATAAGATCTGACTCCAGCAATAATGTGTCATCCTCCATCATTTGTTCCTTTGCAAGAGAAAGAGAATAAATATTATTAGTTTTCTCATATATAGGATTGTTTATAAATTCTATTTTCAACTTATTATCATAACGACTACCAATATAATCTATTACATTTTCACTCTTATATCCAACAACTATAATCACTCTTGAAAGATTCATGCATGATAGTTTTTTTAGGAATCTATCAATAAGCTTAATTCCATTAATAGAAATCATACATTTTGTGTTGTCTTTTGTATATTCTCCTAGTCTATGCCCCATACCTGCGGCTAATATAATTGCTTGCATATCGTTTGTTTTTTATATTACCTACTTATGAATATTATTTTTTAGAATTTGTTTTTCTCTACTATATCTTCACAGGCTTTGACTAGAATAGGCAGATTGACTTTCTTTGAAAAAACTCGCATTGAATATTCAAAGCCACATTTTCCCATTTCAAGAAGTTGATCCCTTGATAACATAGTTGCTTTTTTCATACATCGAGCCACATCTTTCGCATCTTCCGGTATTGCTACCCAGCCAGCTTTTGCATCTTTAATACATACAGCAGTATCGCTGTCTTTATCAACACTTGATAGTATCGGTTTTGCAGAAAACATATAAGCAGGCAACTTACTTGGTATTGAAAACATAGCAGAACCTCTTTTCATGGGTAAACACATTACATCAGCCTTATCTTGGATTATAGGAACCATACCCGCAGGAACATCCCAGAACTCAATATTACAATTTGCATATTCTCTTGCTTTCTCTTGCAGACTTTTTTTAGCAGATCCACTACCAGCCACAACCAACCTAACATTAGGTAGTTTTGCAATTTTTAGCGCATCAAATAATACTTCTATGCCAGCCAAAGGACCAACATTACCAAGGTACATAAAAGTAAACAAGTTACTGTCAGACGTAGAACATGGACACCTGTTTTGTGAATATTCAATAAAAGAGTCTTCATTTTGCCAATTACGAACAACTATAAATTTATCCCTTGCGATATTCCTAGTAGTAGACAAATATTCAACCATTTTTTCAGATATAGTATGAATGCGGGCAGCATGAAAAAGCGTATATTTGTCTATAGGGCTCAAAATAGATTTCAATACCCACTTTAGAAAAGTGATATCAGGGAACTTTGAGAATAACGATTCTGGATAAATATCTTGTACAGGAGTGATATATGGAATCTTATATTTCACACAAGTTCTTGCCACTATATTTAAGCCAATAAGGTGCCAGCTATCGTTAAAAACAAAATCAATTTCATCGTGATGCTCCTTAATATACGTTGAAGATACTTTCCCCATACTATAACTCTCACAAAAACGACCTACCAAGGAAGAAGCCGCACAAGTGTATGAATCTATCTCTATCACATTAAATGGGAAATGAGAATAATCACATTCTGACATATCAAAGCCCATCGGACGGGTAGGATGAGGCCTTAACACTGTCACTTTATATTTCTCACCTAATTTTGTTGCTAATTGGGTTAATAGATTCGCAGAAACGATAGGTTCTGGATAAAATACCCCAGCCACTATCAATATGCTTTTCTTATTCATTATTATTTTTGATTTCACGTTTCATTAAGAACTGCGCTAGAAGACCACCTATTACTCTTCAGAGCTCCCCTTCTTGAAACACTAAGCTTCTTTAACACACGCATAATTATATGTTTATTGCCCCTTTAGAGTATTAAAACGTTCCAGCCTAGAATAATAACGAAGCAATTTTTGTTCATCAAGCCTTCTGTATATCAGAAAATAAATCAAGTCAGGAAGGTATCCCTTGATCACATCTTTAATATAATAAAAGCTCTTCCGCACACGAGACACCTTAAAATCAGTTTCAGCCACCGGGGTTCTCCAATCCTTACCGTAACGGAATAACATCATTTCCTCCCAATCTCTAGCAATATAAAAAGCTTTTCCTAAAAAAGGTATCTCAGTCCAATTCTCTATATACTTTTGGGGCATAGGATCCCCACAACAGGACATTATATTTTCAGCTCTTGAATCAGGATAATAAATATAAAAATCTATATATTCATTTTTTCGAATGATAGAAAGGAGACCTCTCCTATCCCATCTAGCAACCTCAAAACCATTCTCTCTCAATTCAAAAAGCAAGGACAGCAGTAAGTCTTTTTGAGAATAATGTACCCATAGATCAATATCCTCATCATGCTCAATAAAATCATGTTCACGAACCGCTCCTAATGCTGTTCCAAAAGCTAAGGCAAAACATAATCCAGATTTATCCGCAATAGATTTCAACAATAGTAGATTCTCTTTAGCTTGTTTTTTATTAATTTTCTTTACTCCTAAATATAAGGGACGAATCTTATAATCAAAGTGCGTCCCATCTGGTAATATTATAATTGGCATTAATATCTATTTAATATAATTATTATTTTTATTATTCCATCAAACACCTTTTTTGACATCGATTACCTCACCTGTTAATGATGAGAACAATACATTTATAGATGTCATAGCCACCATTTTAGGATCAAGTAATGTAGCCTCTGGCTCTACCCCAAAATTCTTTATACGCATTGGAGTCTTTGTTCGTTCTGGATTGATACAATTAATACGTATACCTTGATCATACCATTCTTCACTAAGTGCTTGCGTAAAATTCACAATCGCTGCTTTCGATGAAGAATAAAGACTATATAGAGAACGACCTCGGGTGTACGAACTAGAGGTAAACAATAACAAAGTTCCCTTGGTTTGTTTCAAATAAAAATATGATTCTTTAGCAATAATTATAGCCCCTATATAATTTATATAAATGCTCTTATATATCTCCTCATAATCCATATTTGATAGTGGAACCTTGTCTAATAAACCAGCTGTATTAATAACGGCATCTATACGGCCTTCTTTTTCAGAGATTTCTTTCAGCACTTTTGCTACGTCCTCTTGCTTCGACACATCAATTCCATTTAACGAACGACTGAACGAATAAACATGCGCACCATATTGTTCACAGATTTCTACGATATCTTTTCCAATTCCATAACTTCCTCCAAATACTACGACAATCGAAGAAGGAAGTAATCTTTTTGAGATTTTAGTAATTCCTGTATTTTGTAAAGAGACTGATCGAAGCTGAAATAATTTATCCAATAAAAACAGATCCTCCTTATAAGTCAGCTTCATATTAAACAACTCGCCTTCAACGATATACACAAATTTATCTGGTAAATACTTATAAACTACACCACAATCATCTGTCGTTTTGAATTCCGGATCTTGCAAAGCTAATTCATATGCACGTTTAATTACACTTAATTTAAAAGCTTGAGGCGTTTGCCCATTACGTAAAAAGTGACGAGGAGGAATCCCTATAATACGATTCTCATCATCAGCCTGTATGATTGTATCGGTTGTTTTTATCGCCACATCTACAGCATCATAAATATCCAATGCTGATATGCAATCTGAAATAATCCGATCATTAACTAATGGTCGTACTGCATCGTGAAAAATAAGATTAACCTCCTCTCCTGTATCATAAGCATTTATCGCCGCAAGACTAGAATGACAACGTTCCTTACCTCCTTGAAGAATTTTTTTCAATTTAGAATATCTATTCTTTATAAATATATTTTCAACCTCTTGGATATAGTAAGGATTAGAAACAACCGCAATCTCATCTATCAGAGGATGATTTTGAAAAACATCAAGTGTGTGTTCTATTACTTTTTTTCCTGCTACCTTCAAGAATTGCTTAGGAATAGGTTCTCCCAAACGTTGACCGATTCCACCTGCTAAAATGATTGCAATGTTTTTCATATTTATGAAATTGTATTTTTAAAATTAATTGAAAAAGTCAAAAATATCAACAGATAAAGCTTCAAATATATCAGACCTAATTTTTAATCCCCATCAGGAACTGTATTCTCCTGCTACAATTTAATAACAGATGATGAATCTCAATATTTTAAACAAGAATCTTCGTGTCATTGTCGGATGTACAAAGATACATGAGGGAGAAGTCTGAAAAGCTTCCCGCACAATCCGTTCGCTTTTGAATTCCTTTACTATACGCCAAAGATGGAGAGGAGATTGATTATAAGTATAATCTCTATGAAGCGTGATGAGCGATTGTATTTTCACAGTATTGTTGAAACGGGAACAGATGTCTGGATCTGATAGCAAAGAATTTGTAGACAAAAAATCATACAAGTACTTCAAGTAATTGATTATTTTGCCAGGATTTATATAAGAAAGAGTCGATCCTGTATTCCCTATCTCTAGTACGTGATGGTACAAAGACTTACAAACTTGTTCGGCACGGCGACTGCGGTAAGCGTATTCCATCAAGAACAATAAGTCCTCCGCAGTCAGTTTTTTGGTATCCACAAAATGCAGGTTAAATTCTTCTATCACAGATCGCTTGAACAATTTGCACCAAATAGCTCCAGAAGACGGAAAGTCTTTCAGTTCGTCATTTTCCGAAGAAATACCCACCGTACCTTTCAAAATAGCAAACGGAAGCAATTCTGAAGGTAAAAAAGGATAATTCTCCATATACGTTTTCCCTGACTTGCGAATGATAGTTGCGGGACTACAGACCAAATCAAGTTCTTCGCTATGGGCTTTCCGATAAAGTATCTCGTACATATTCGGAGCGGCATAGTCGTCATGGTCACAGAAAGCCACATATTCTCCTTTTGCCACTTTCAGTCCTTCATTACGAGAGTTTCCGATATGAAGGTTCTCCGAATTACGAAGAATACGGAAACGGGAATCACGCTGGGCAAATTCTTCTGCCACCTTGTCACTGCCATCCGTAGGACAGTCTAGCACAAGTATAATTTCCATCTCCTTCAACGTTTGGGAGGACAGACTACCCAAACACTTTTTCAAGTGAACGCCCGCATTGTAAACGGGTACGATGACACTTACTTTAATTATAGAACTGTTATCCATTATGAATTATTCTTGTTTACGGTATAATATCCCATGAATACAACATATAATAGAGATTAGCCACTCCAATCAAACAGACCGCAAAAATACCTACCGCACGGGGCTTGACGCAATAGACCAGCATCGGTATCAATACAATCGAAACGACCATGAACATTTCGGAACCACGATTCCCCAACTCCGGCACGATGGAACTGAATATGAATCTCACGGCAAAACCCACCATATATATTTTCAGCAACAGGCAATAATACTTGTTGTACTGTCGCAACCGACCGGAAAAGAGGATGAACAACCCTAGCTGCAAGTAACTGAATATCGCCATATTGGATGAAAATACGACAACGTCAATCCCCTTGGCTCCATTATCACCATAGCCAAGCAGTTTATCTTGCAGCATCTCAATCGGAACATGGTTCAAAAAAAATTTCAATAACTCCGTTTCCAGCAGTTGACCAAACAGACATATGAAAAGGCCTCCGCCTATCCAATAGCTCCAACGAATCTTTCCACTATCCAACAGATATAGAGGTAAGTAAAGTAACGCAGACACATGAAAAGACGCAGCGGCGGCAATCGAAATAAGAAAAGGTAACAGTTTCCTGTCATAAATATATCGGAAAGAGACTAAGCCTATCCCCGATGCCACACCTGCCCGTATTTGAGTTAGTTCGTGCAGTGAGTAAAAATAAGATACATAAATGGCTAGCGAGAATGCCGTAAGCTTGGTAAGGTTGCGTATACCCAAGTACTTGAAGCCTACACCTAGCAAAGCATATGTCACGAATACGGGTAGATAATCGTTGGGGTCAATCAACCTAAATATCCCACAGATGATATGGAACGAGATATCTGTCTCTTCAGTACCATGCAGGAAGTAGCTCACATAGTTTTCATAATCGCGATAACCATGTAGCCCATCTCTAAATCCAGCCGCCACGACAAGCATGACCACGAATAAGCCCATGACCGCCGTATCTGCCTTATGTAGAATATTACATTTGAGCTGTAAGCATCCGTAGATGAAGCAGACAAGGAAGATGATGAGAATGAAAAGGGTCATAAATTCCTATTTATCAAAAATACTCAATTTAGGGCAGGCCTCTTTGAAAAAGCACTTTAAAGTGCTCTAAATGGAGTTGTATTAAAAATTAATTCTGTTTTTAACATTAGCCATTGCCTAATGAAATCTTTGTAGAGATTAAAATTCAAATAATTCCAATTATAGTTTTTCAAAACGCACAATGTATTTTATAGCAACAAACAGGAAACTTCCAGACGCAAAGCTTGCAACCAACAGCGATGCGAACTGATTTTCTATGAAAGAAAAACTCATTAGACATATTAAAGCACATGGCAATGACACCCCTATCCCTTTCCATATACTATTAAATGGGATTCGTACTACTTTATAGTGTACAACATAAACAATATAAGTAACGGTCACCACAATTTCTGAGCACAACAAGACTACGGCCGTCCCTACGCTATGTATATGTGGGACAAGTAATAAGTTGAGTAAAAGTCCTACACAAGCTCCGATGATAGATGCCGCCAACAAAATTTTATCACACTTCATCGGTGTAAGTATCTGAACGGCCAATACCTGTGCCATTCCTACAAACAAGGCAGCGGGCATAATGATGCGCATAGGCAAGACAGCGCCTTCATAGCCTTCTCCAGAGAGGACATATACCAGTTGTGGAGCCAAAATGATACTACAAACGATCATAGGAATGCAAAATATACACATCGTGTAAAATGATTTATTCGCCAACCGTTGAAAAGACTCCTTCTCTCCGTTGGAAAGTAATGCACTCATACGAGGTAACATCACATTTGTAAACGCTGAGAAAAAACCAAGTATTACGGAATACAATTTGAAAGCCGTAGTATAATAGCCCACTTCCACATTGTTTGATACAAACCCGAGGAACATAACGTTAAAGGTGAGATACATAGAAGTCATTATGGAATATACACCTAACATCAAGTTCTTCTTATAAAACCTCTCGGACAACAGTTCCTGGCATTTAACACTAACGAAACGACGTACATAAGCCATATTCACCAAGGCATTTATCACTACCACGGCCATCGTCATGATAAAATAAAGCTCATAATCGTCCCTTGATCGGATACACACAAATACCGCTACCACATAAAGGCTCTTGATTGCGATACTGCGCAATGTAATATAACGAAAATGTTCAATCCCCGTGAAAAACCATTCTACCAGAAACACTGTAAAAATAATTTTGGAAGTTCCAATGTAAAAAAGTTCCTCGTATTGCCTCAATTGGGGAATTGCCATGACACACACAAGATAGACAACCAAAGTTATTAAGGAGAAACACAGGTTCATCCCCAGTAAATTGGAAAATACTTGGTTCCGCTCGTCCAAGTTGCTTTTCACCGTAGCGATCTCCCTAACACCTAGTATATTGATTCCAAGTGTAGCGAACAACAAGAAATAACTTACTGTATTATCCACAAAATTCACCAGTCCAATACGTTCTACTCCCAACACTCGGGATACATAGGGGAACGTGACGAAATTCATCAAATAAGAGGACAAGGTTAATATGCTCTTGTATGCGAAATTTTTCTTTATTGAAGTATCTGTATTCAAATCAGTATATATCTATTTGTTCCAATAAAAACACCTTATAACATAAAGCACTTCTTTATTAGAGCAAGTTACTTGCAACATCTATACTAACCTATTTTGTATAATTCCATCATCCAACCCTGTATAAGGACTTCATCCAATATTGCATAAGATGGTTATACAAGGCTGGATGAAGGGATCATACAGCGAGCCAATCCCATTTATGAAGTGAGAAGGCCGCCGTGCCCCTCTCTTTAAATCTCGTCCGGACTCTCGCTATCACTACCGCCATCAGCAGGGCGACCACCGATCCAGACCGGCACGCTTACGCTACGGGGCGTTTTCAAGAGACGGTTTGATGTGGAATACTGTGTCGTCACCGTCAGCGTGTACTCACCCTCCGCTAGGTCAGCCAACAGGAGCAGCGTAAGCGAGGAAGGATTATTGATCGTGATCAGATCGTCCGTTAATTTTGTGACAGCCTTCGCCGCATTGGTCAGCGTAACGCCTACCGACTCGTCGTCGCCAACCACTTTTAGCATGGCGCTGCGCACGAAGAAGTTACGGCCCGCCGTGGCGCTGCCATCCTTCAAGCCTGTCTTCTTATCCTCGGTCTCGAGAATGTACATGATGTTCAATTTCTCACCGAGGATCTCCACCGCAGTCTTGGCGATCTCCTCGCATAGTACCTTACCTTGCGTCAAAGAGACGTAGATCGAGTTCCTCTCCTTGTTCCATACGCCGCCCTCGATCACGCCCTTCAGCTGCGGAACGGAACAGACCCGTGTTCACGCTGTAACCGTTCAAGACCAAATCCATCACGATTCAGTGGTAGAGTGTCACCGAGTGACGCAATGTCTCCGGACAAAGCCCCGTGTCCTGCTTGTACATCTCCTCCAATACGTCATCCAGATCCAAGCTTCCTGCAGAATCCAGCAATAGGATCTTGTCCGTCTTGTTGTCGGTGGTCACCGAATTGTCGATGAGCCAGCCTTTCAATACTTTCTTCATGGTATTCTTGATTTAAAGGAGGAGTGGAATTGCTCCCCCGGATTATTACTTATACCTTAGAATTTCTTCCCAAACGCTATGTTCAAGAACGTCTTCACCAATATCTTGAAATCGAACCACCACGAGCGATGCTCCAGATAGAACAAGTCGTAGCGCAAGCGACGAAGCATCTTCTCCAACGTGTCCGTATAGCCGTTATAGAGCGTGGCGTAAGAGGTCACACCCGGACGGATCTGATAAAGATAACGATAGCGGGGATCGCGTTCCATGATCTGGTCAATGTAGAACTTGCGCTCCGGGCGGGGGCCGATGAAGGCCATGTCGCCGATGAAGACGTTCCACAATTGAGGCAGCTCGTCCAGATGATGCTCGCGCAGGAACTTGCCCACACGGGTCATGCGGGGATCCGCACCTCCCTTGTAAAGGGCAGGACCAAACTTCTCAGCGTCCAAACGCATGCTACGGAACTTATAAATGTTGAACGGGCGACCGAAACGACCGATACGCTCCTGCTTGAAAATGGCAGGACCGCCATCCTCGCACCTTACAGCGATGTAACAGATCAAGAACAAAGGGGAGAATACGACCAAGGCGATAAAGGCCAAAAGGCAGTCCCCTATACGCTTCACGTTACGCTCGAAGGCGTTCATCCCATCTGAGATAAAATCAGTAGATTTTCCAAAACTCTCTTCTAAAATCATGGCTAGTTAATTAGTCGATGAAGGCAGGCACGAGGTTAAAACTTAATCTCATTTGCATAGCCCATCCTTAAATTATTTCTTTCCTCCGTTCATTTCCTCCTCTTTCTTATAATCGATATACCGCTCCAAGGCCTCACGTGCCAGACGGCGGAAAAGTTCCTCGTCCGACAGATGGTCCCAAAGGAGATCTACCAAACGATAGTAAACGCTAAAGTGCATGTCCTTGCCTTTTTAAAAGAATTGTAAGTGTCACTGCCAATGCCTCCGCTTACGCGGATAATGGACTTGGTCAGTCTGGTGACTTGTAAAACCGTGGCGATGTAATCGCCCAAACGGGGAAATGATTGTCTGTGATACATGTCTGGTTTGTTATTATTTTTATACATCTATGTCCTTATGGATAGGCCCTAGTAATGCAAATAATGCAAGTAATGCAGCACCTTTTTCCCACACACGTGCGTACATTATATAGAACAAGAATTTTACACTAAACGATCACAAACAAGGCATGGAACGATCCGGATGAGAAACGCTGGATAGCCGTATGAAAGTTTGATTCGACATATATAATGTACACGTGCGTGTGTGGGAAAAAGGTGCTGCATTACTTGCATTACTTGCACCTGTTTTCCCCGGCATCGGTTCCATCCCGCACGTATATCGGCATCGACTCACGCCTACGTTCGTATAGGCCTACACCGATATACGTGTGGGGCGACGTCGATATATGTGTAAAACGATGCCCTTATACGTATGCCACACTCATACGGTCTCGCTTAGCAATGGCAATCCCTCCACCTCTCTCTTATGCCAGCCTTGGTAATCAGACAGGGAAAAACCGGGGACGGTCAATTGCTTGTAATCCTTATCGTCTCTTCGCAAGATGTGCTTGCGGGCATACGAGCGGAGCGAACGATCCGTCACGGATACCATCACCACAGGAAACGGGTAGCCGAGCAAGCGCATCGGCGTAACCTCGCTGTCCGGGAACGCACGGCGCAACTGATAGGCTGAGTACTCGAACGCCACCCAGTAAGGACCCGTGCAATACAAATGGATGGAAGCAGTGTTCGTTCGCTCGCGGCTCATGATATCACTCAAATGCTCGTTCAGCAACGCCACCAAACGAACGCCAGAAGGAAGGGAAGACATTTCTTTTTGATTTATGATTTTTGATTTAAACTGTCAACTGTCACTTGTCAACTGTCAACTGATTTCGTGTTTCAGCCAGCGATCGCAATCGTCCAGCCGGCGGATCAAGGATAACTTGCTTTTCTTGGGCGAGGACTCACCCCGCCAAGGATCCACCACCTCATGCGCCATCTGCCGGTAAAGGGCGCTGTCCGTGCAACCGTAGAGCGTCACAAGCAACAAAGCACGGGATTGCGGAGCTTTCAACACCGGGAGCATACCACGCATCGTGTCATGCAAACGTGTGAACTCCTCCTCATCGCCCAACAACTTGTAGGCAGAAAGAAGCAATGAGTAGATCTTGCAACGCATCACGTCCGTCTCCGCACGGAGAGAACCGTAGGATCTCAACACCTCAAGGGCCAAGCGGGTATCCTCCTCTGATACGCTGCCGGAGGCATGGTAACGTCCCAAGGCATCGTGCAAACCCTCCCGCAGACGGTCGTTATCCAGATGGGTATAGACGTGCTTACCCTTTGTGTTCAGCTCGATCAGCTCATACTCGCCCGGCTTCACCTCCAACAAGGGGACCCACATGCAATCGAGGATACGAACCATCACATCTTTATGACCGCCACCCGGCTGGATCACCACCTCCGCCTCCATTCCGGCGAAATAGCCGGACGTGATACGTACGCGATCACCCTTCAGCAGGCGACCGCTGTCCGGAACGTAGACCGGAAGCTCGTTGGAATAAGATTCCGCCACCCAACGCAAGTTTCCCATCTCACTATCCGACAGGTAAGGGAAATGGGTCATGCCTCCGGAAGAGACCCGGGGTAGGAAATTGTATAGGGGAAGCGTGCGCTTCATAAATTCCCCATCTCGTCATCCGACAGATAAGGGAAATGAGTCATGCCTCCGGAAGAGACCCGGGGAAGGAAATTGTATAGGGGAAGCGTGCGCTTCATCTGGAAGATCTCCTCCACGGAGGACCGGATAAACACGTAGTTGAACAGCAGGGGACGCCTCGTGTTGACCAGCTTGCCGTCCACCTTCCTCACCTCCACGTACGAGGGGGCGAAATACTCGAACAACGTCTCCCCGCGACGCTCGCGACGGGAAAGCTCGGCATCCAACCCTCTTGAGGGACTGATCCTATCGCGCCTGCCACCCGCGGCGGTAGGGAGCGTCAGCACGTACCAGCGAACGGTCTTCAGGTCTTGGCGCTTACAGACCCGCTCCATACCCCTATCCGGGCAATCGTTCCTCAAAACATTCATCGACATGATTCTTTTTTCCTTGGAGTATTTCAAGATATCCACCAAGCCTAACGACAATTCAAAGCCCTGCCAAGACCCTATCGTTTCTTCTTGACAAACAACACTTTAAGTATTCAATTATGGTATTTCTGAAAATTACCATCACTTGCGATTTTTAAGCTACTTGGGAAGTAGCTTAAAAGATGGGAAAATGGTCACCACACAGTTGTAGAGACGGGGCACGCCTCATCTCTACGTGAATGTAGATGCAATTTTTGTGAGGTAACGGGATGATATAGGAAATATGAGATCATTCCGTCTCTATCGTTGTGTCCATAACCCAAGAATAGGAACGAAGATATAAGGAGAATCAAAGTCGGAACATAAAGAACAGAGCACAAATAAAGTCTAATGTTTGCTTGTGTCTTGTTATTTTTTATTACATTTGCGCCGTGAAAGAATACGCTACTTCCCAAGTAGCAAACCTCCTACCCCACTTTGGGTATCGGTTTACACACGCTCT
>NZ_FR885293.1:0-23187 GCF_000436315.1 Parabacteroides sp. CAG:2
GGCCAATGGTCCCAGTGTCCGGCTGGCAAGTATCTTGATCGTAAGGATATCTTCCGTTAACGGCTCTCGATACAGCCGATCGACCAAGGCTTCCCCGAGGTAGGGGACGATATATCGATCGAAAGCGTCTTGAAGATAAGGCTCCAATAGCTCGAACTTAAATGAGGCGTTTACCTTGACGGTATGCCTCAAATCATCTATCGTTTGTAGGAATGGCTGTGTCATGATTATACTTTTTCGTTACCGATACTCTTTTCCGATCCCGTGTTCTTATCGAGTGTCGTTAGCATGATATTGGGTATCACGAACTCGATGTCTTTTCCCCATCCGTTGATCTCCCGGGCTAGGTATAGCGGG
This sequence comes from Parabacteroides sp. CAG:2, assembly GCF_000436315.1. Taxonomy (NCBI): domain Bacteria; kingdom Pseudomonadati; phylum Bacteroidota; class Bacteroidia; order Bacteroidales; family Tannerellaceae; genus Parabacteroides; species Parabacteroides sp. CAG:2. The sequence goes on from NZ_FR885293.1 coordinate 358, forward strand.
AGAACCATCATGTCCCGGAGCGGCTTGAACAGCACTTGGGCGATAATGAATAACTCCCGGGCCTCGGTACCGTTGATGTTCTTCGATTTCCCGGGCGACGCTCCTTTCAAGGACGGATGTACGCCCATCGTGTTACAGATCACGTTTGTCGCTTCCTCCGAGTCCTCGATATACTCACCGCCCTTGATAAATGATTCCAAGGGCTTGATGATGATATCGCTCTCCTCGTATTTATTGATCTGATCATACCGGAAATGGGATACGAAGCTCTTGCCGGCGTTCTCCTCTCCGGAAAGGAAGTCGTTCAGTTGTTGTAGGAAAGCGTTCTTGCGCTCGTTCCGTTTCTTCTTGTCATCCTTGGGGATACCTTCCGAGTCGTAAAGCTTGTCCCAAAATTTCATGTTGATGGAGACGTGATATTTCAAGACCATCTGGTTTTTCAGCAACGCCTTCTTGAATTTCGGGATGGCGCAACTGAACTCGTACCAATCGAGGAAGATGGACCACCAATAAGGGCGGTTGTAATAAAAACGCCCCGGTACCGGCATATTGAGGCTTAACGTATAGCCATTCTCTTCCTCGTCCTTTTTCTCTCCGGTCTCCGGATCGGGTACGAGCCCGGTACGGACCTTGAGATCGTAAAGCGGGCTTCGGCGATCTAGCAATCTCGTTACGATCACGTCGTCCGGAAATGATTCCTCTCCCCATTGCGAGGAATAACCATGATACTCGATGCGTTTCGTCTTCTCGTCTTGCTCGCTGATCCGGGAAAAGCACATCTCCCGGTGCCAGATCTGGACTACCTTCGGTCTCTCTCCGGCCTTCCGTTTGCCAAAAGCCAGATAGACGAAAGAGTCGGAGAATACGACCAGATCGTTGGCCAGCTCGGACATTACCCGTAAGTAGTTGCTATCCGATATGAACTGGAATATCTCCGGAGCCTCTTCCGGGGTAAGTTCCTCCAGCTCGATCTTTTGGGTCTCCGGATTCTTCACCCTCCGGCAGACCATCAACCCATCGCCGTAGGCCATGTTCGCCTTGAACTCGATATTGCTGCCTACGATCGTGTTGTCGGCGATCTTTTTCATGATCCTTACGGGCAACTTGTCTTGGTGACCGAACGGGACAAACCTGACCTCTTTCTTGACGGAAGATCCTTTGGCCGGGGTAATGACCGTGGCCGTGAATTTTTTATCCTCCAGAAAACCTACGTCCTCGGTCATGACCACCGCCGCTTTCGCTCCGGGGAGGAAAGCGGTGTCACCCATTAGAAATACGTTCTTGCGTCCCATTATGCGTATATTTTTTTACCGTTAATCCGGATGATCATGCAACGGATGAACTTCCGGGGGAACCGTTCGCCCCGAATCCGGATGTTTACCGTACTTCCCTTGGCGTGGATCGAGCTGAAGTAGGCTACCTCATAATCCTCGATTGAGCCGGGAGAACCATTTCCCTCCCGGCTTTCATTCAACCGCACGTACGAGAACGAGAACATCTTGTATCGTCCCCGGTCATCCTTTTGCTGCATGACAGCCCAGACATCACTTTGTTTTATCCTTTTTTCCATATCTCCATCTTAAAAAGATTACCAAGGCCAGAACCATCGTTACGCCGAGCGCCCACCACCCGAGGGCGTTCTTTCCGACATCGGAGTTGAGCTCGGTATCTTCGGATCGCTCTTCCTCATGGCTGGCTTCCGACCGGGCGAAAACGCTCTCGTTCTCCTCTTTCTTTTGGCTTTCCGCTTTTTCTTTTCGCTCGTTCTCATGTTCCTCGCCTTCGAGTGTCGTTTCCGCCTTGACCGGGTATCGGCCGTTTTCGTCCGGTTGCCGCTCAAGGTCGAATTCCCTTCGTATGATCCGGATGTTTCTCCACCGATCTCGCACGGTGTTGGAACTGGCAAGCCGTACATCCATAGAGGTATCCAAGCTCTCCAATACCTGTCGCTCTTGATCTCTGTAATGGCTATGATCAGAAGCGCTACGACGCACGGAGCAGCTAGCGCAAAGAGCCACCATTCCGGCCAAGACACACAATCTCTTATAAAGTCCATATTCCATGATTCGCTATCCAAAAGGGAGTTCGCATAAACAATACCACTCTCACATCAGTTCCCAGCCGGCTTCGATGTCTTCCATAGGGATACGCTCGCCGTTCTCCATGTAGCACATGGCATCCACTATGGCGCACATCGTTCCCTTGTCCGACAGGTCTAGCCGGCAACAGTCCGGCATTTGCATCTCCCGGCATACCCATCGTACGTAAGCCGCCGTGTCATTCTCATCGCGGGGGGCCCATCGTTCTATCAGTTCCTTTATGGAGCGTAGGTTATACGATCGCTGGTATTTTAGTAAGAGCTTCATCATGGCCCGTACCCCATGCGGTATATCCTCGAATTCCTCGAAAGCGTTGTCCTTTTTATCGGCTTTCGATACTTCTCCGGCCCAGTCGTTCCGCTCCGAGTTCCGGATATTACCGGGGTTGTTGTTTCGGATTCCCCTTGGTGTCGTTGTCATTTTTACAATCCTCCTTATCTAATTGGTTACTAATATTCTTTCCTAGCTTAGACTCGATCTCTCCTTTGAGCTGTAGTTTAAGCAGCTTTGGAAACATCATGTTCGGCCAGATAATCAATGCGCTACCCAGCATGCTCCACAGCTCGCACACACAGGCTAGGGTACATCCGGCCTTGGTGATTATGGCGTTATCTTGAGTGAATATCCGTTCTGTAACGAATACCACGAGCATGAAACCGAAATAGACGATCACCTTGGCGGGGGTATCTCTTCCGCTTTGTGATAGGAAGAATTTACCTTGCTTCTTTGCCGAGAACATCCCGAATAGCAAGTCGGCCGTAATAGCTACGCCCATAGCGGCGAAAGCGTATTTCACGGGCGAGATAAAATTCAATAAGAATATCATTCCGCTTATTATCCAGCCCCAAGAATGGTTCAATACCATCTGGAGCTTTATCAAGATCCTCTCCACGATCGGGCTAAATACCTGTGATATCATCTCCAAACATTTTTCACAAAGATGCTCGTAATCATACCTTCGGAAAAGGACATGAAAAAGCCCCGCGAGGATTTCTCCGGGCGGGGCTTGATTGATGTGTTATTCTTCTGGCAATAGTAGCCGAAGTAGTTCTTCTAGCCGCATGGCGGCACGTATTTGTTCTTGCTTGCTGTATTGATTGTTTACGTCGATTACGATGTCGAGTGGGCGGAGGGCTTCTTGGTGTTTCATTTCGGTTCCTCCTTTCCTTCAAACAAACATAATCTTTTTTTCAGAAAACTTAGAGCCGCGATAAGCGACAGTGATTCTTTTTCAGTAAGTACACCCGGGGCATCATGCTCGCATGCGATGAAAGTGATAGCATCATCAATGGCCTTAACATCTTCTTCTAACCCACCTTTATCATTTTCCTGCCAATATCTGATCGCATCCAGCATCCGGTTTGATATACGTATATCTTCCAATCTCATCATTTTTGACCTCCTTTCTTCGTTGAGTTATAAACGAACCAAGCTACGATGACCAGCGGTAAGAATGCCGGGGACAGCATGGCTAATAAGGCTATTGTGTACATTTTAGCCTCGTAAATGGATTCACAGGAGGCGATACCAAGAGGTAAGAGGTTGTAGACCTTTTGGGCGGTAGCCCAAGAAAAGAAACCCGTTTCGTGGGTGGACGTTGATTGTAGGGTACTATTATTCCCCGGCAAACAAATGTTCGGTTGTTTGAGCATAACTAACATTGTTTGTTTGGGGCAGGAAAAACAAAAAACGGTCTCGCCTGTCCCTTTGCTCTACACCAACCAGGCAGTTACGGCCATTAAGCCGTATCAAGGGGGTACGAAACCGCTATATTATATATACGTATAGTATGGACACAAAAAATGCCGATACATATATGTTCGGCGGTTACCCGCCTGGTCGAAATAGAGCACTGCAAATATGGGGAATTCTCCCCACACTTGCAATACTTTCCCCTGATTATTTCTTTTCTTCCTCAAATTTGATAATCATCTGCTTGTATTCTTTGATCCGCTTTCCTAATTGGGAGAAGCGGCTTTTGGTTTCTTTCTTCTCTGTTTCTTCCAGTTGGAACAGCTCTTGTATTCTCTTATCTGCGTTCGGGTCTGTGGAAAGTTCATTTTTTAGTTTTTCTATTCTAAGTTTTCGATTTGCAGCCTCCTTTAGCTTTGCTTTAACTTGGATGTACTCACCAAAAAGAATTTCGTCAATCGTTTTGTACACCCACACTTCAAACTTAGGACTTAGCCATGCCGCAAATTTTAGGGCAACGCTACGTTCCATCCATGTACCATTGTTGCGACCACCATTTACGACTTTTACTAGTTTCCCTTCAGGTGAAAATTCATTTTCAGACCGCAGATCTGCGGTCTGACAGTAGGCTTGAATGTATGCTTTTGTACTGTCAAGACGCAAAAAGCCAAATACGTCTTTTTCAAAAATCTTTGCCATCTCTGTTGCATTTACCATAACATTTTCATCTGCATTAATATCGAATGCAATTCGATTGTTCTCGAAATTTAATACCTTTGTTGCCATAACCTTAACTTTTTAATTGTTTATGATTGGCGGGGAGGAAAATCCCCGCCTTTTGTTTTTGTACTTATTGCTGATTTATCATTTCCTCCAATAGAACTTCTATTTCCTCTTCTTCCTCTCTTTCAAGTTCTTCCGTAACTTGTGCCCAATAAGCTTCATCATGAAGTCTGTTTTTCTTTGTGTTTAATTCTGTTTCCATATTTTTAAACTGTTTATGATTGGTAATAAATATTAAATATTGTGCAAAGTAAAATATAATATTCTGATTATCAAATGTTTAAATAAATATTTAACATTTTAATCGCAAATATTTAACATTTCGGGCATAAAAAAGCCCCGCCGGGGATACCGACAGGGCATATAATGGGGGAAAGTTTTTGGATGGCAAAGAAAAAGCCGGCTTTTATTGGGCCGGCTGGGGAATATTCCAAAAAGAATTTATCACATGTTCTCTATCCATCGTTTTCCGGATGGTGTATAAGTATACGCTAATATGCCTACGGCAACAATAGCTACAACGGTAAAAAAAACAACTGCTATCTGCATATTATTTATTATTTTAAGATTCTATATCCAATCATCGCAAAGGCAACCGTACCGATGAATCCCATCGCAAAAAGATAATTAGCCATGCTTGGTATCTCATCCTCTATCTCTCGGTTAAGTAATGAGGCTGCTACCCCTAGCACCAAAGCCGCAAAAGTCAACTTGGCCATATCAAAAAAGAACTTGGCGGTTGTTTCCTTTCTTACTTTACTTTTATCTAATTCATTCTTGGTTGCCATGTCGCAAATATGGTGAAAGTTTTTGGGATGGCAAAGAAAAAATCGTAATATCCTTATATAACTTTACACTGCTAGGTAATCCCTAACATCCTATAATCACCATATCCCACCTTTACCCCCGTGATCACGACACAACTATCTATTATTCACTTCAAAACAATCAACAAACAATGGCTACAACTTACAAATTAGTGCAGCGACGGGACATGCACAAGGGAGCGACTGAAGGCGATAAGCTTTATTACGCACAGGCGAAATCTACGGGTACTAGTGATATGGAGCGTCTTTGCTCCATGATTGGCGAGCGTTCTTGCGTATCCAGCGCAGACGTGAAAGCGGTGCTGGACTCGCTTATCTACGTGATGAAGCTGGAGATGTCGGACGGCAAGATCGTACAGCTGGGTGAGTTCGGTAATTTCCGTATCACGTTCGGTAGTGAGGGGACGAAGGTGGAGAAGGATTTCAACGCTACTAAGATTCGTCGTCCTAAGTACACCTTCTCTCCGGGTAAGGCGCTTCGCTCGCAAGCGAAGGTATTGCGATTCGAGAAGGTAAGCGTGGAAAAAGGCGAGGGAGGAAACGACTCCGAGAGTCCGGACGAGATCTAGGCTAAAAGCACGCATCGTTTGAGGGAGAAGGGCGCATCGTTTTGGAAAAGAGGGTGCGTCCTTTTTTTATGAGGTTAGTATTCAGTATATTTGATAATTTATAAATAGAGAAGGATGGACAATGAGAATTTTAAGATAAGGGCTTACGGGTTGCAGGAGCTAGGCATTCAATATTTCCCGAATAGCGCACCCGCTTCGGCCTCGATCCAGCTAAAGAGATGGATTAATCTAAACAAGGCGTTACTTTATGAGATTACCGAAGCCGGGTATCATTCCGGGCAACGCTTACTCACGCCACGGCAAGTACAAATCATAACAGCGCATTTAGGGCCTCCATAACAGAGGCTCTTTTTTTGTCCCCGCATATTTCGCAACGGTTTCTCATTGTTGAAATGTTAATTTGTTGATACTTAATAGTTGCGCACCTCTCAAGTAGCGTTTTTTTCTCAAAGCGTGCGAAAGCGCCCCGCAGCGCCCTACAAAAAAAATGCGGGCGCAAGTTCAATTTTTCACCTTATCTGCTGCCTCCCTCAGACAGATCACGCATGAAATGCGTCTACCGATTTTTAATGAAGGAAGATGATTCCGGATTCCGCGTACGCGAGTTCAGGCATAAAGAAATTCGCGCCGACAAACAATGTGTCCCATGCGTCGGTAATGTGTGTCTTGTACTCATCCGGGTTATCGGGGCTGTCTTCTGTAGCTTCCGGCGATTTGTCTTTCTCGAATCCGTTCTTGCCTACTTTCACCGCTGTTTGCTCCATGGCGAGTTTGAGGAACTCGTTGTTGTATTTATTGAAAACAGGATAAAGGAGCGTCGGATCATGCTTTAAGGCCCGGTCTATTTGCTCGTGCCTCCAGTCGTGGCGGCTTACCTGTCCGATATAGATATCGGTGATATCCCAACCATATTCCTTGAAGATCCGGATGATGGTATCTTGATAGGACTCGGAGTTATTGCCGGTAGTCCACGTGAAGGTCTGGTCATAAAAGAAGATGATATCACGTTTGAGCTTGTATTTGTAGTATTCGCAAACCTGACGAGCCAATTCATCCAGCTTATCGGGGGTCTTGACAAAGAAGCTCTTTAGGGTACGTAATTGATGGCCTTGTACCTGTCCGATACATGCGGTATTGATAGCGGAGTTACTATCGAAACCGATTAGCAAGGGAGCGTCCATATCCAGATCCCCATCGGCTAGGCATCCGGCCAGTTGCAGCTGGTTCCAATCCGCTCCCATGCTACCCATGTAGCGAGTATCGCCGGGGGTATAGAAATGGTAATCGTTCAAGGCCGAATAGAAGCCATTAGCGACACGGAACAGGCGTTCGTTCATGAACGCGGTACGCCATATAAGGGAAGGGACGTTGCGGTACATTTGCCAAATGTAATCCTTGCCTACGACTTCCATGTTATCGAAAATATCATACTCTCCGTAATATACCGTGTACTCCCGGGTCTTGCCACGCATAGGTTTGACAGGTGCTTGATACTTACGGGCCAACATTAAGTCATGGCGTAATTCTTTGTATTTGCGTTGGGTGTATGATGTTTGTTCCGGAAGGCGCTCGGTTAATTTCATTTCCCGGTATAGGTTCCGGATCAAGTTGATATGAACCGGATTCATGTCGTTGATCTTATCCAATATCCAACGTCCGGCTTTTAAGGTTGGCATATCCGTGGAATAGAGAACGGAATGATGCCAAGGGCATTGGTTGAAATCTTGCAAATTTCCCCGATTGGCGGGATCAACCTCGGATTTTATCTTATCGTAGTCTAGGAATTTCGCCTCCGGACCGATTACCCAATCTAAGGACATGGAGTTCGCTGACATCCCTTGACTGAAGGAGAGTACGACCAATACGGTGCCATTCCAGAAATGAATGCAATTGCCCCATGCGGTCTGAAGCGGCGGGCGCTTGGGCTTTCCGAAGTTGGCGGACAGGGGTGCCTTGCGGCCAACAAAGAAATGAATGCCCTCGATATAGCCCCATTCGGCGAGAGCGTGAATAATCGCCGGTAGCGTATTACCCCAAGCCTTGGCATAGGATGGAGAGATTAAAGCCCCGGTAGAACCCGGCATAGACCAAACATTCCGGATGATGAAGCGTGCGTCCAAACCCTCGGATTTACCGGTACCACGGCTACACACCCAATACTCGTCGTGGGCGGCGATCGCCATTCCCATGCGTTGCATCTTATTGAAAAACTTGCGTTGCGCCTCTTTCGCTTTACGGGTGAAAGGTTCAGTCATCAGTGCCATAGTCGTCTGTAATGGGTTCAATATCTACGATATCATGATCTTGCTTGAACAATGCCCGGAATGATTTCCTTTCTTCTTCAAGATTAGGGATAGGCTTGAAATCATCTCCCATTAACGTGACATCATCGGATGGCTCAAAGCAGGGTGGTTCCCAAGCGCTTCGATCAATGTCATCGTCTTCTTTATCGGAGCGGGTGTATTTACCGATCTTGTCCGCATTGGCGGCGATACCTTTGGGGTCTTTGGCTTCCCGGGCGATGCGGATACCTTCCTTGGCGGCCTCGATCACCATGTAACGATACCAGTTCTTGCCGGCTAACTGTACATTTCCTACGAGCCTCCGGATAGCGGCCAGATCCCGGTAAGCGGTGGCTTGTGATACGGGCTCACAACTACCGTCGCAACCGGCCATCAGGAAAGCGATCAGGTCTTTGTCGGCTGTCATGGGGTCTTCCAATAACTTGGAAACACATAACATCCAGCGATCTTTTTGCATAAGCTCCCGGCAGGAGAGAAGGCTTGCCGCTTCTTCATGCCCTTTGAAAAGTACCGTGGCTATCTTGTCGTATGATGTTAGTTCCTTGTTCATTCTTTCTAAATAGGTTATGATAAAGGGGAACAGCCAATACCTTATGGATTGTCTATTCCCCTTCATTATGGAAGCAAGATTTATTTCAAGTTATCCAGTTCCGCCAGCTCACGTTTGTAATAAGCCAAGCGTTGCTCTGCTTTTTGCCGGAGGTTAAGCTTCCCGTTTTTCTCATGTTGGGCGATAGAGGTTTCCGTGCGCCGGATATTCTCCCTCAGTCGTTCGATCCGGTTGGCGATCTGCATACCTTTCAGCAATTGATCGGCCGGGAGCTCCTCGGTTTTTTGAACCTCGGTTTTTAACTGGATCTGCTTACCCTCGGCCCAAGCGTCGATCTGGTCCCATAGCTTGGCACGGCGGCTCCAAAGCTCATGCACCTGATCGGCGATCGGCTTGCGTTGCTCCGGAGTAAGGGCCTCGTTCTGCATCTCCGTGAATAAGGCGGCGTACAAGGGGGTGATCTGGCGGACCTCGTCGAAGATCGTACGGATGTTATCCGGAAGGGAGGAGTACGTGGCGATCTTCGCTCCGGGCCGTAACAGGGCGAATTGATCTTGCAGTTCTTGCAACTCTTCCTGCGCTTCCTCCAGCTCGGCTTGCAATTGATCGATCTCTCCGGATTTATCGTCATTGTCTTCCTCCAGCTCGGTGATCTTGTCTTGTAGCTTGAATAGCTCGGATTCTTTCACGAGGATTTCTTTTAAGACTTTATCGCCTTTTAGCTGATCCGCTGTTTTCTCGATCGCCTTTGTTGCCGCGACCGCTGTTTTCAAGAGTATCGAACCCCGTTCGGAGATTGTTATCTGGGGTTGGGCCGACGATAGGCGCGCTACGGTTGTCAACTTATTCACCAATACGGTGAAATGGGAATCGAACTGCGGAACCTCCTTTACCTCGCTAAAGAAAGCGATATACTTCTTTCTCATCTCCTCCGGAGCTAGAGCTTGAAAAAGCGCTAGACCGTCCGCGTATTTACGCTTACGGTCCGCTAACCAGTTTTGTAATGTTATCATTTAAGAACCTCCTTCCGGTGGAGTAGGAGCTACCCCGGTGAATAATGCGTCTATATCGATAGGCGTTCCCATGATAATCATAGGGGCGGGGCTATCGGCCTCGAAAGTGAAGGACCAACCTCTTTTGTCGGCCGCCGCCTTGCCGCCGTCGAAAGAGGCGGTAACCGTACAAGGATAGCCGGGCTGTCCGATAAGCTGCTGGCTCTCGTTGTCCTCGATGATCAAATAGCCGGGCGTATTGCAGATCTGCCGGGCGAAAGCGGCGGCTTCCACTTTCTTGCCGGGGTGGAAGAACTCGCCGCTGATCTTGTAACTTTTACAATCTGTCTCGCCTTGAGACTCCGCTTTGTATCCTACGGTTGCCCGTGTCGCGTAAATAGGTGTCGGTTTACCTCCCGACTCTAAAAAGGTAAAAGCTCCTGTCGCCGTCACGAAATCGGCTGTGGCCTTGGCCTCTTTGGGGAGCGTGGGGACGACAGAGACTGAGGTTTCCGGAATAAAGGCGATACGACCTTTATAACCCCCCATATTGTCCGCTCCGGCTGGCCATAAAACAGGGCCAAACGAGGCGCACATCACATAATCCGCCGGAACGTCCGCCCCCATGAAGAGGACGGATAGCACCGCTAGCAGAAACAATACGGACAAAACTTTTCTGAAATCTTTCATCGTTTTATTTATTTACTGGTTTTACGATTTGGTATAAGTACCGGAAGCGGTGAAGTCCTCTCCATCGGCTACCGTGACTTTCACGTCTGCCGGCTTGGTATAACCGGCGATATCCTTGAAGGATACGGTTTGCTCACCTTTAGGTATGCCTAAAAGGGTAGCTCCGCTTCTCATCCACTCGCCGTTCTCGCCCACCTTCCAAGCGGCACCGGCTTCTATGGCCTCGTCGCTCTCGATCGTGACGGTCAGGGCGGCACCGGTTACGTAGTCGCCCGCTAAATCAACGCCCTCATTGGTGAACTCGTTAATCTGGAATACCTTCGGATGGATATCCTGAAAGCGGGTACCGTACCCGGCTTGTAGCCAGAACTGAACCTCGTTCGGGTCCTCGAAGATATCGCGGATCTGGACGAACCGGGTCGCCTTCTTCGTATTCACGCCAAAATCCAGCATTCCGGGACGGATTAAGATCAAGGCCTGTCCTGTTCCGTATGCCTCATGGGTGACAGGTTCCAGTCCCGGGAACTTGGCGTCGTCCTTGACCGCCTTCCAAAACTCCTCGGTGGATGGGCGGGCGAACGCTTTTGTCTTTTGCCGGTAAGCCTCCTTACAGATCAACTCGATCTCGTTGGCATAATACAGGATCGCTTTACGGCGTAAGAAAGGATGTGCCGCACGTAAGAAGTTGACCAGACGATCGTAATCATCTACACCGTCACCACCGCCAAACGTACCGGTACGTACTAGGTTACGATTCGCCATGGTGATATCCTTCGTTGTCTTGAAATGATCGATCCAAGGGAAAAATCCGGTGAAAGAACTCATCGGGCTATACACATTGTCGTTTCTCTCGGCGAAGAAAGCGGAGAAAGTGATATCCTCCGAATGGCTGATGATGTGATTATCCACCACGAATTTCTCCATGGGGTGTTTCTTTACCGTATGGTCCACCTTCTCTCCGGCGTTGGAGAGAATACGTTTTTCCGTATAATTTAAGATGTTATCCTTCAAACGAGAAACGGTAAGTTCCGGTTTGATGGACATCTCTACCAATTTACCGATCTCATCGGGATACTTAATCTCGGCCCCGGCTTTATATGGGCCGGTGTGTCCGGCTTTGCGGCGAGCGTTCACGATCACGTCCTCATTCTCGATCTCGATCACGTTGAGCTTCATGGCCGCGGCGAACTCCTGAAACGTGAAATAGGGAAGGGTACGCAACACGTTATCGTAATCCTTCGCGTAACGATTCAGTTTCTCAATATCTAAAATGCCTTGTTTTGCCATTGTTCTTAGTGTTTAAAAAATCCTGTTTTCTCAGCCTCGGCCATGATAGCGAGGGTATCATCCTCATGCTTATCGGCGAAATCCTTGATATCTCCGGTCTCGGCGGTCGGCTCTTGCTTTACTTTTGCTTCCGGCTTTTTGCCTGCCGGTGTTCCCTTTAGCTCTGCCACGTCTGATTGAAGTTGCTCAATCAGTGTGTCTTTCTCTTTCAACTCTTCTTGGGCGGTCGATAATTGCTCCTGTAAGTCGGAGGTATTACCGGTGCTCTCGATCGAATCGAGCAGCTGATCCACTGTTACGTCTTCCGCTTTCATGTCCGGGTTATCACCCAGTACCTTATTCAGAAGCTTGTCCCAGTTGTCGGCCGCTTGTTTCATCGCATTGTACGAATCATCTTTCAACCACTTCATAAATCACTATGTATTAAAATAATTAAGAACATTCTCGAAAGTATCTATCTCATCGATCATACCGATGTCCATGGCCTCCGGAGCGAAAAACATCTTACCGGTGGCCCATTTACCTTGATCCTCATTGATCACGCCTACCCGGGCGTTAGCGATGCTGGAGATGAAATTCTCGTTATACGTATCGCATACTTTTTTTAGCGGTTCCGTATCTCCCTGCAGAGCCTTGTGAAATTCTTGGTTCTTGTCCGTGGATTTGGAGGCATAGATATCGATCAACTTGATTCCCATCTTGGCATAATATTCGCTGGTATCAACGATCGTCATATAGGTACCCACGCTTCCGATCCGGCAGATGTTGGAGTTCGCTACGATCTTGTCGCAACAGGAGGCGATGCCATAGGCGGCGGACGCTACGAAATCATTGCAGAAAGCTACGACAGGTTTGTTTCGGCTGTTAATCGCTTCCTGCATGATCCGGCATCCCATTCCCTCGCCTCCGCCGGAATCGATATTCAAGACGATCGCCTTGATATTATTCTCGTTGTAGCATCGGTTTAGGAGATTCGCCTTGGTAAGCATTCCGGATGGACCGCATTCTTGGTCGTATTTCGTGATCGCCCCGTTGATGTTCATTATGGCTACGGAGTTTTTGGGTGCGTCCTCGGGTGGAGACCATCCTCCATACTCGCTGATCTGGTATGCGCCATTTTTTAGGGAGGCGAAAAGCAAGGCGTTATCCTCGGTCGGCTCTTGTTCGGAAGAAGCGTTCCGGGGTTTCCCGAACATCGCTTCCGGCTTGGTAAGAAAAGATGCGATAAGGGGGAAATAATTCGCCGCGAAGTTTTCCTCGACGAACCATACTCCCCCCAGAATGTTGTGTAGATAAAGCATATCTTCCTTTTTGATGGCAAGGATATACTTATATATATGTATGGTAAAGGACTTCGGTCAATCGATCAGTTGAAGTTGCGGAACCAATTGCTTTCCGGATAACGAGATTTTGTATCCCGAGAAACCGCTAGGATCGCTGGGGTGCAACACCTCGAATTTGCATTTTAGGGGAAAACGATCCGATCCGACCACGAATGTATCCCCACTAAAGTGTTTATACTTAAAGATCGCCGTGAGGTGGTTCAATCGTTCGCATTTTTGCCATAGATCGCCGGTCATATATTGACGGGGTATTTGCAAGGAACCAGATACATTATATAGAGTGCCTGATTCACTTTCTTGTGGCTCAACCTTGATAGAGGTTCCATATCTTCCCGGGTGAAGGTTGATCCAGTCTCCGGACTTGAGTCCAACTTTTACTTTGTCTGCCTCTTGAGACACGCTCGCTATTTGCCTCGAGAAAGCGAACCACGCATCGGAGATGCCTCCCATATTGTCTGCCATAACCTTAGTTTTTATTTGTTTATCAATAATATCTGATCGTAATGGATACACTTGGAATTTTATTCCTCCCAAAAGGGACAAATCGATACGCTTGGTCGGAGTGAAAAACACTCGTATTTAACTTTTATTGTACGAACGTTTCTCTTTTTGCTTCCTAGTTCGGTCCCTCCAGCGATAGTAGTTCTTTTTTAGAGCGTCCTCGCTGATCCCGTTGATATCGAATTTGCGCATAAAGGAAAAAATACTTTCGATATACTGTATCCCATACATATGCTTGTTATAATCTATCCATTCGTGCAGCTCGGCCCAGAACATCAACTCTATCCGTCGCTCAAGGATTCGCTGCGAGCGTTCGCTAAGATAGTTGTAGTAAGCCGGATCTTTTCCACATCGTCTGTCCGGCAAAGCTATTTCCAGCGTTCCTTGCTCCAAAGGGCAGGAGGCCGGGCGCTTGGATGTCAGATCAAACAGGGTATGATACAAATCTGTCTTGTCCGGAAGGGTTATCACTCCTTCCCGGCAATCATTGAATTTTCCACGCATGTACTCCTCCAAATGCTTTTTTATGCTTATCTTTACTGTCACCATATCGATTTTCTCTCTTCTTATAGGCTTTTTTACTCTATTTTCCCTATGTGTATGTGTTATATTTTGCGGCCAACACGTCAACAGACCAACAAGAATTATAAAATATGATGCTAATTTACTATATTTCAATGATATAATTGATAAAACACCAAGAAATATGCGACCAACAAAAAACAGAGCTTGTTGGTCACCTCTACCAACCGTCAACAGTGCTTCATTTTTCCCTGAATTTAGAATTATTGCCAACAGTGACCAACAAAAAGAAAACGATGACCAACAGGAAACAACAGCCTACTTCTATTTAATTAATATATATATTATTGATTATTATATATTTATCTTATATCTGTTTTGAAATGTTTCATCTTTTGTTGGTCTGTTGGTCTGTTGACCACTTTTTCTATCCTTTATAGGGTTTCAAAACACGCAAAACTTGCTTATTTCTTTTTTTAATTTCAGGGGGTCCGGGGGAAATAGATGAATAAAGATAGAACCGGCTTCCCGGATGTGCTTGTTGTCCATGGCCTCCAATAGCCAAGCTATATCCTAGAAAGTCGGTTCTATGCGATTTTAAAATACTATCAGTCGTTAAAAGCGGAATCCCGGCTCAGTCTCCGGAGTCTGATCGTAGTTTTGTACGTCTCTTTCGAAATCGACATCGAGCAAGTCTCTGAGAATATCGTAATTGAAACAAACTGCCGAGGTATTACTCTCTTTGTTCACCATAATACGTTTCATGCTGTTATCTATGGTGGGTTCTCCCGCCGGGTTTGCTAGAATGTCTCCTTTGGGGACTTCTTTCACCTCTTGCCATCGATAACGAGTGGAACGAACTTTGCCAATATAGGCCTCGTTACTTTCGAAATAGGTATTTAAGGATTGAAGAGAGAACGCCTCACCTTTTAGCTGCTGGGTATACATAGGATAGATATTTGTCATGTTTAGATATAAAACACGGGTATCTATGGGCTCTAGGGTTTTTATTTCCGTATCCCGGCCTTGTTTCTTAATTGTTACCTTTCCCGGTACCTCGATCTTATAGTCTCTACCTTGAACTAGGCTTCCTGTATCGATCAAGAAGTTGAGTATACTGAAGAAGTTGAACATCTTATTTGAGGAACTAATCGATTCTACTTGTTTGATCACTTTCGCTATTGCGATTTCGAAGAACTGTTCTGCGGTAAAAGGTAGTTGCAAGGAGGTATGTTCTTCCACTATACGACAAACGGAAACGAACATAGATACTGTTTCGAGTATACGAGAGAGACCATCCGTGTTTTTAACGGATACCCGTACTTCGTCTTTCAAGGATTTAAAGACCTCGTCGTATACTTTCTTATAATGTTGCAAGATGCTATTTCTGCACGCCAATATCTCAAGGAGGACGCTATGCAGTCCGGATTCCTCGTATCCTTTCAACTCATTGAAGATTTCTTCTTCCAAGTCCGATCGATCATCCCGTTTCGGAACCTCGCAAATGATACATCGATTTGCGAGGGAATTATCATCCTGCTGGGGGCTTTCCTGTCCCATGATAACGAGAGGGGCATTCACTTGGCTACTATCGATCTCCTTACTTACCGCATCCTTGCGTTTCTGCTTGCCTTCGCCGTCATATACGGCGGCTTTCAAGGCTTGGAAGATCTCAGGTTTTATTTGAGTATCATTATATTCCTCCAGCATGATCGGAATATTTCGATATCTTTCCAGCAAAGAGAACAAAGCGGCGGGGGTTCCGGAGTTTAGGTTGAATGCGGGTGCGTCTGGCGGTATTGATAAGGAACGGATGGAGTAGCCTACCTGCGATTTTCCGGAACCCGTCGGACCGATAAAGAATAAAGCCGTAAAGGTTCTCCTAACATTGTATATATCGCTACGGAAGGCACTCATGATCGAATATATGATCGCCCACATGCCGTTATTGTTTAGCTTGTATACCTCGTTCATCAGTGAGGCCCACTTTTGGAAATTGATAGAACATCCCGCTTTGGGTTCCCGGTACTTGATAAAGCGATCCAGATAGTAGCGATCGCTATCCCGGCGCTCGGATGCGTAAATTTTAGAGAAAGCCGGGATATAGTAATATTTTTTGTTATGTTCGACTAATCCTAGATCAGTAATATATTGAAGCTCTTGTTTGCCATCTATCTCATGTACGATCGCATTACTGAAAGCAAAAAATCCTTCATCATACCAACCAAACATACGGAGTTCAAAGCATGTTTTAAATCTAGCGGCTATACTTTCATATATAGAATCTAAATGGTTTTGGGTTCCGTTACTAAAGAAAAATGAGCCTTCTTCCCATATTCTTTTTTTAAAAGTTTGAAGGGTGATCATATCTCCACTAATCCATTCCATGTAAATAGGATAATTATAGCAAGGAGAGGTTATTTGGACAACTCGTTTATTGAACTGGCTTTCTTTATCATAGATGTGGATAAGCGGTTCCATATAAAAGTTTCCTACTCTTATATATGAATTTTTCCCATTAGAGAACATATATGCTACCTTCCTTCCTGAGGAATCTATCAAGGGAAAATATTTATAAGCTTTCCACATTCGATTTATTTCCGGATCTTTTTCAACGTAATCAGGCAAACGATTGGGATCGAAGATTAGAGCGGTACCATCTATTTGCAATGCGTCGTTATTAAACTTAACCTCAGATTTTCGAATTTCAAGATAAGGTTTTAGAACGTGCTCAAGAGCTGTTTTTGTTACTCCTAACATTCGTGCATAATCTGTAGTTTGGAAAGCCCGGGTGGTAGCATCCGCATAGGATATCACTTCAGAGCATCTTTCTAAGGCTATTTTCTTTATATTCTCGGGAGATTCCCGGAATGTACTGTATAATCCGATATAGTATTCATTGAATCCAATCTCTTTCTCTGTGTCTACGAGTTTATAACGTTCTTCACCTTTCTCGTCTACATAACTTTCCCGCTCTCTTTTATATTTGCTCATGGAGACCGTGAAGCCGGTTCTTGTCAAGGAACGTAGAAATGAGAGCTCTTCCGGTTCGATCATGTTTTCTTTTACCTCGAATTTATCCCTGCAACGGATGATGGGAGATAGCCGGCGAAGCTCTTGTACCTCGGACACACCCGGGATACCTGTTATAAGGATGACCGGACAAACTCCCCATCCCTCGGAGAAACGATTGACAGACCAAGTAAGGGTGACTTGTTTGCTCCCGGTTTTTACAAGTTCCTCCGCTTCTTCCACGCCGGTCAATCCCGGTTGAGTAGATTGGGCTGGCACGTTTTTCTTACCTACGGCTTGTAGCTCGGCAACTAGATTTGTTATCAATTCCCCGTCTGCGTTAAATCGTTCGGCGAGGGATACGATATACGCTTGCCTTTGTAATTTATCTGGCACGACGGAAATACTTTGGGCGATAATCCGGAGAACCTCTGTTTTCCGGATCGGATCGTCCATCTCGCTTTCGAATGCTTTATAAATAAAGGAGATGAAGTCGGTCTCCTGCTTTTTCAAGAATTTGGCTAGTTTCTCAGTCCCCATCTTGCGGGCGAAACTGTCCGGATCTTCTCCTTCCGGAAGAAGAACGGCACGGACGTTCATGCCCTCGGCCAGCATGATATCCATGTTCCGGACGGAGGCTTTCATGCCGGCTGCGTCTCCATCATAAACGGCAGTGATGTTTCGGGTAAATTTCTTGATGATCCGGACTTGATCTAGTGTAAGGGCGGTACCGCTACCGCAGACCGTATTGGGATAACCGGATTGAACGAAAGAGAGTACGTCAAATTGACCTTCCACCAAATAGCATTTATCGGATTTCGATATCTCTTGACGAGCTTGGTATATACCGAATAACGTCTTTCCCTTATGAAAAAGGGGAGTCTCCGGAGAGTTTAGATATTTACATTGGGTATCCTTTTCCAAGGAACGGCCCGTGAAACCGATCACTAGTCCTGATAAGGAATAAAACGGGAATGTGATCCTATTTACAAATCGATCGAAGATCTTTCCGTCCTCTTTCCTTGTAATCAAACCGGCCTTCTCCATAGTCGCCATGTCATAACCTTTTTGAGAGCCTAACTCGGTCAATGCGGTAAACATGGATGAAGAGTACCCCGCTCCATATTTAGACAGGATATTCGGGGTGATTCCTCGTGTTTCCAGATATTCAGCGGCCTCTTTCTTCTTGAGGAAAGCCGTAAACGTTTCTTGGGCGAATGTGAGGCAGATTTGTAGGGCCTCCCGCTCTTTCGCTTTGTTCCGTTCATCGTCGGTTAGTTCCCGTTCGGGTACTGTTATGTTGTATTTCGAGGCGACTAGCTTTACCGCCTCGAAGAAAGATATCCCTTCGTGCTCTTTTACGAAGGTTATCACGTTCCCGCCTTTACCACATCCAAAACATTTCCAGATATTCTTAGCGGGGGATACGACTAGGCTTGCGTCCTTGTCCCCATGGAATGGGCAAACTCCCTTGTAATTTACTCCAGCTTTTTTTAGCTTAACATAATCACCTATCACGTCTACTATATTGGCCGTGTTGATGATATTATCGATCACGTCTTGAGGTATCATATTTCATCTTCTTTATTGTCGTTAAATAAATATAGTTGTCGGGCTTCGAAGGCCTCTTGTAAGGATACGCCTAGAGTTGTGGCTAGACGTAAATACTCTTGATCTGTGGGGCTTTCCTCCCCCCGGTATAATTTCCAAAACCGTACTTGGTTGATATTTACCGCATGCAAGAAAGTTGTTGTTACATTGAAATATTCCGGATTGACCAATTTAATCCGGAACAATTCTAGCACAAGGTTCCGTTTTACGGAAGGACGGTAAACGATATGGTTCCTATGGATATATAGTTTAACGGCTAACTCGGTCTTTCCTAGAATCTTCCCTATTTCCTTGAGAGTTATCTTCCCCAGATTCTCCTTCAATATTTTTTCTTGGCTTTCTGACCAGCGTTGTCTTTTCATGTCGTCTTATGAATTTATAATCTTGACTAAAATCATAGTCATAGTTTCCTTCTTGAATGAACATACAGACTATTTTTATAAAGAGTTCTCTGTTTTCCTCTTTAACCGTAGCCTCGAGAGAGAATGAACAATCTACTTTCATATTTAGAAGTTCATTATATACGCCGTTCACATACTCCCGGAATTGATCTACTCCCATTTTCTCTTTATAGATGGCGATCCAGTTCCAATCTGTCATTCGATACCGGGCGTAACTATCCATCGATTACCTCAATATTGTCAAAATCTGCAGTGTCAAAATCCAATGGTTCTCCAAAAAGAGGATTATCGGAGGTGACGCACGCTCCCGGAACATATAGGTTTAGTTCCAACCATTTCAAAAAATCCTCCCGATCGCAATTAACGGGAGGGCATTCTACTTCATATACGATTCTAGCTTTCATTGTATATTCTTTTCTAATTGTCTTTTCATGTCCATTACGATCCTATCGACACTTGATCTTTGATCGATAGGCTTCGTCGCCAAGTAAGTATATAAGCAATCATCTAGGATGATAGCTTCTTCCTGTGAGATATCCTGAATGATGATCTTGCCGTTTGAATCCGTTTCGATATACATGATCATTCCTCCTTCCTCTGTGCCCATATGTTGTCCATCTTGGCTAACTTATTTTGCATGTAGCTGCGAAGTAAAGTGGAACATTCTTCTGTATAGTCCGCAAATTTGCAAGCGAACTGGTATTCACATGTCCGATCAACATCACGAACGAATTTGCCGGCATGATTGATTATGGCTTTTATGTGCATCTTATCGGATTGGATAAATTGCTCGTCCTGCATTAATAGCCCTTGGATTTCCATAGCGGAGTTCTCTAGGATATCTGCCGCTATGAACATCATCCAAATCGGTAAAGCGTACTCCTGCGGAGTAGTATGCGCCAACTTTTTTCTTTTGGCGGTGGCTACAGCCATCGCTAAATAGTTCTTGTCATTCATCTTTTTTCTTTCCTCCTAAAATTTCCATGGCATGATTACACATCTTGATGGCCAGATATTGGAATAGCTTGGGAGATTTGTTTTTTGCGGGAGGTAAAAAATCCACATTCAATTTAACCACATCCCCATGTTGCGTGATGGTAATCACTGCCTTTGCTTGCTTGATTGCCTTGTAGGTCTTTTTATTCAGTCGTTTCATATTTCTTTAGTTATGTAGTGTATACCATGAAATCTGATGGATCAGCAAACATTGATGCCCTTTTTTCTTGCCAATCTATAGTTACTACTATCCACTCTGAAGGAATATTCATATAGTCGAGTCCAATATATTTAGTAACCCAATATATAGATATACACCCAGATTCATGTTGTACAATCTCAAGATCCTCTGGCTCACATTTTAAACGGCATCGAATTTCACTCTTGAGATCCTCTAATTTTTCTTTTGCTTGTTCCAATGTTATCATATTCAGTATATTTTTTAGGTTATTACAGAGAGTCTATCTGACTTGAATGTTTACGATTAATCTTTTGAAGAAAATCTTTACGACACTTCTCAGGATCAGCGGTGTAGGGGATGAGAATAACCGTTCGACAATCTATCCGGAGAGGAATCTTTCCTTCATCGTTACCGTTTGGTACGATAGAGGTTGGATTCTTTCCCATATCAGCCTTCGGTTTAATTACGGGAGGAGGAAGTTGTTTTTTTAATCCTAATTCTTTTACCAGAGCATACACTTTCTCCGGGCGTATGCCTAACATCTTGGCCATAAATTGACCGGTCAGTTTTTTGTAATTGGTACGAATGTACTCCTTTTGTTCTTCTAATGTTGCCATGGTATTTTAGTTATTGCGTAATCTGACGTATTCGATTCTAAATCTCCTAGAGCGAGTTCTATATCTACAGAAATCATTCCTGGATATATATTCGCTAGCGACGAATATTGACAATAGAGCAGAGGCCACTATTGATCTTGCCATTGGAGAAAGGTCAAATGAGATATTGAAGTTCGTGCAGAACCACCATGCGGAAAGCTCGTTGATTTTGCTGCAACCTACTTTCTTATACACCCTTTGGATAACATTGTCAACAGTCTTAATCTTGATCTGTAGCGCATATGCAACCTCCTTGATCGAGGCTCCCCAGGCGATACGTTCCGCAATTTGACTTTCTCGTCGTGTTAGTTCTGCATATTTGTTCATATCAAGCCGGTGTTATGTCCCAGATCTCGTTAGGATCAGTTATTTCATATTTTGCGAAAACCTTCTCAACAGCCTCTTTTTCCTGTACAGGAATATTGGTGATGCGTTTACGCTTTTGATAGTAATGTTGCTTGGTCTTTGTACCCAAGGCTTTCATCAAATCTTCCTGCAAAAGCATGTAGTCTTCATACTTAACCTTTCGCGTTCCTTTCAAAAATGAGTAATTCAAATTCAATGCTGCCATATTACCACTTGATTAAATATTTTTTCAATGTTACACCGTTTATTGTTTGGGTCAAGCGTAGTTCAACACTATATCCTAACCTAATTAGTTTGTCTATGTCCTCTGAAGTGAGAGCATATACAAAACACGTTTCTCCTCCTTGTTTTGCCCCTTTTGCTATTTCTTTAAGCGCTGGTTTCAAACGACTGTAGTTCTCTACTAATTTCCGTGCATCTTTCGCACTAAACCAATTAAGCCAAATCTTTATCTTTCTCATACTTCATGTGTTTATAGGGTGTTTACCCTATTGATTAATAAATCTGCTTTTGTTATCTTTGAAATGTTGAATGTTTAATACAGGTGCAAATGTGATGAATATTTATATCAATTCAAAATAATTTGATGTAAATATTCATCAATCGTTCATTTTTATGGATAATGGAAGCGAAATAAAAGATAGACTATACATTCTTTCTAAAGAATTAGGGCTTAATGCAAGCCAATT
Source organism: Parabacteroides sp. CAG:2 (assembly GCF_000436315.1). NCBI lineage: Bacteria > Pseudomonadati > Bacteroidota > Bacteroidia > Bacteroidales > Tannerellaceae > Parabacteroides > Parabacteroides sp. CAG:2. The sequence goes on from NZ_FR885293.1 coordinate 22,428, forward strand.
CTCGGAAAGAATAGGCAAGGATCGTACTTATTTGTCTAATATAAGGAAAGAAATACAGACCGATGTGTTGAGGAATATTTTCATCGAATTTCCAGATGTGAATATATCATGGATTGTGACGGGGGAAGGTGAAATGTTCAATAAAACCTCTTCAATTGATAAATCGGATTCTCAGAAAGAGTTAATAGATCTTAAATGTAAGATTCGTGAGCTTGAAAAGAAAAATGAAAGTTTGATAGAGACGATTGGGTATTGGAAGGCAAAAGCAGGGGTTGATTTAAAGGACAAGCCTGCATGATGACGATGAGATACGGAGGAAAGTGGAATAAAGAAGGGGATGATATAGATTGATTTTTTATGTATAAATTTAATATAGAAACAACATGGAAAACAAAAGTATCTTAGATGGCATGACAATGTTATCTACATGGCATGAGAATGCAGAAAAAGCAATTACTAACGTACTTGTTGTATATAGTAATATATGCGACAAGTTTAAAAAGGATGATAAGTATGGGGAAGGGTTCGTGAATAATAATCAAGTTCTGATGGGGCAACTTACGTTAGCAGCGATCAAAGAACTAAATAAAGAAGAGAATACACACAGTAGCGGTGAACGAGTGAATAGTTCTAAACCGGGACTATTTTAGGACAAAATAGTATTATAGTGATTTTTTAATATTTTGATAAACAGATAAATAGATGCTAAGCGTTTACACAAAAGGGTCTTGGTACCCCGACTTAGAAAAAGGGAAATGGT
>NZ_FR885294.1:0-4407 GCF_000436315.1 Parabacteroides sp. CAG:2
CGTGATCTGTACCCGCATGAGTCCCTTCTCGTCCAACTGGCCCTTGCCGGACATCCCCCGCAAGTCCAGTGGAGAGAAGACACTATGCTGATTCCGGGAATCGTACTCGGAGTTTCGCACCGGCTCCGTAACCGCTATCACGTGACAGGGCACGGTATCGTTGTAATTATAGATCTCGGCCCCGATCACGTCGGTATGGCCGTATAGCTTGCTCGCCAGATCGGCGGAGAGGATCATCTCCCTCCCCTCCCGAAGCCCCGACAGGGTCTGCCCCAGTCTCTCCGGGCTTTCTCCCGTAGCGGAGCGGATGCCGAACACCCGGAAATACCCCGGCGAGACGATCATTGCCCGCACCCGCTGGTTGATCGAGTCTTTCAAGACTCTGCTGCCGATGTTCGAGTCGGTATAAGGCAGCGAATAGTACGAGAGCCCTACCACCTCCACGTCGGGATGCCGCTCGATACGCTCCACGATACGCTCGATGTTCCGCACCGGCTCCTCGCTTCCCTCCTCGTAGGCGATGAACGAGGGACTGTCGGACGGCCGTATGGCGAGCGTCACGTTGTACACGTGATCCAGCTTGAAGCCCACCGGCATCCGCGTCAGCATCCCTTGCGCCACGAAGTAGTACATCATGAACCACAGGATCACGAATACGACCAGCAGTTCCACCAGTATCCAGCAGCTTCCTCCCAAACGGGACCTTATCAACTTTAATAGATGTGTTACCATAGCCGTATCCTATTTATCGTTCAACGCGTCCGTTATACTCACCCGCACGGTACGCCAAGCGGGTATCATCGAAGAGAGCAGGTTCAGCGCCACGCAGACAGCGAACGCGTAGGCGAACACCTCCATATTCAGCAGCATCCCCGGCGAGAGGAAGATATCGTTATCCGCCCCGGAGCCCATGCTATGCAAACCGGGGGAAAGAAGGATGCCCCGGAATACGAACACCAGCACGTACGAGAACAGCAATCCCGCCATGCCCCCGGGCAACATCAGCAGCATGTTCTCCCAGAAGACCTGCCCCATCAACGTCTTCCGCGACGCCCCGAAGGCCTTGCGTACGCCTAGCTCAGACACCCGGTCTTGCATCCTCGAGGCGTTCAGGCCCGAGAGGTTCAGCGCCGGGACTAGCAGGAAGAGGAAGAGGGCGACGCCCAAGACGATATACGTCTCCGGCCCGAACAACTGCGACAATAACCGGTCGCCGAACGAGCGGGGCGGCTCCACTCTCACCTGTCCCTCCCGCAAGCCGCTGTTGTAGCGTCTTACTCCCTTCTCCAACTCGGCGGAGAGGGCCGGAAGGTCCGAGGCGTCACGCAGCAGGCAGTTGGCGAGCAGCAGTCCCGCCGAGCCTTCCCGCTCCTCCAAGGCGGTATCCATGATACTCGCCATCGAGGTGTAAGGTACCCACGCCTCGGCGTAAACGTCGGAAGCGACGGCGGATATATCCTCCACCACGCCGCTTATCGTATATTCTATATCGTTGATCAAGACGGTCTGGCCGGCTACCTCGGTACGCCCGAGCAGGCGGCGTGCCAAGGAACGGTCGAGCACCACGCAGGGCATCCCGGAAAGGAACTCGGCACTGGCGAACGGCTTCCCGTCCAAGAAGCTGAAACGGTAGACTTGCCAGAACGCATCATCGCATCCCATCAATTGTACTTTCGGCGACTCGTCGCTACCCGGCGCTTGGATGAAGATGTCCCCCACCTCGTAAGGCATGATGGCGGCGTTGGTGGTGACCGCCACTTTCTCGGGTGTCTCGAGGCCGTAGAGGACCTCCTTCACGAACCGGGGCCCGCAACCGCTGTTCAACGAGCCTTTGCCCCCGTTGAACTCATACGATACGTTCGATACGTAGCCCATCCGGTCCCTGCTCACCTCCGGGGCGATATTCGCCGTCCGGATATGATAGACCACCGCTATGGCCATCACCATCGAGATCGCCAAGCCCGTACCGATGATATAAACGGCGGTGAAGAAGCGATTCTGCCCCATCAAGGCCCAAGCTTGTTTAAGGTATACTTTGTACATCGTTCATTATTTGTTAGTTCGTCTTATGGGTATCTGCCGCCTGCTTTCCGTAATTATTATACGCTTGGCATGTATTTCCAAATACTATTCACGTTATCTTTCTTATCTTTGCCACTCAATCATTCATTAAACCACGAGATCATGGATAAAGAAATACCTAAGTCGGAGCTGCCCAAGCCGTTTCGCAAGCTGAGCCTCCGCGTCAGCAAGAGCCACCTGCCCGGTAACGCGAGCTATAAGGGAAGCGTCGTATGGCAACGTACGCTCAGCATCGATGACATCGCCGCCCGTGTCGTAGACAAACGGAGCGAGTATCGCAAGGAGACGCTCATCACCACCTTCAACCTCCTCAAGCGGGAGATCTACGACGCCATCGAGGAGGGCTACAACGTGGACTTCGGCTTCGGGCGGACGGAACTGACCGTGAACGGGCCTTTCGAGACCCTGTACGAGAAGTTCGACCCCGACCGCCATACGCTCGCCCCACGCCTGCGCCCCGCGCCGCAACTGAAACAACGGGTGGGCAACCTCCGGGCCGTGAACGAGACCTACCAGCTAGCCTACAACTCGATGCCCCGCCCCACCTACGTCAGCCTCCGCATCCAACCCCGTACGTCCGACAGCGACGAGCCTTACAACCAACTCCCCGCAGGCGAGCATCCCTTCATCTCCATCTATGGCGATAGGCTGAAGCTGGCGGGCGATTCTCCCGAGGTGGGCCTTACGCTACGCTCCGTCGAGACCGGCGACGAGCATTTCTACCCCGCCGCCGATATGCTCGTCAACAGCGGGCAGCGGCTCTGCTTCGTCCCCGGCTTCGCTTTCGGGGCAGGCGAGTGGGAAGCCATCGTCTGCACCCAGTTCACCCCTACTTATCACCTCTATAAAGAGCCCCGGTATGGTACGCTTACCTTCACCGTGATATGAGGTATCGAGGCACCCCGGGTGATACCTTGCCTCATACGTTTGAGGTATCGTACCTCATAGCTTTGAGGTGTCATGCCTCATAGGTTTGACGTATCGTACCTCATAGCTATGAGGCAAGGTGTCACCCGGGGTGCCTCACACATGGAGATCCCCCCTATGCGACACCCTCACTGCACCTGCCTTCCGTCGAAGAAGCGCACGGTGCGGCTGGTTTGCTTGGCTTGCGCCTCGTTGTGGGTTACCATTACGATGGTGCGGCCGTCCTCCTTGTTGAGTTGGTGGAGCAGGTCCATGACCTCGATACCCATCTTGGAGTCCAAGTTACCGGTCGGCTCATCGGCGAGGATGATGTCGGGGTTACCTACGATCGCACGGGCGATGGCCACGCGCTGGCATTGACCGCCGGAGAGCTGCGTCGGGAAATGGCGCATACGGTGGCTCAAGCCGACCTTCTCCAGCACGGCCTCGGCCAGCTTGCGGCGCTCCGAGGAGGATACCTTGCGGTAGAGAAGTGGCAGCTCCACGTTGTCCAGCACGTTCAGGGAATTGATCAAGTGGAAGCTCTGGAAGACGAAACCCAACTGCTTGTTACGGAAAGCGGCCAGCTCCTTGTCGCTCATGCCTACCGTGTTCACGCCGTTGATCTCGACCGTGCCGGAGGTAGGAAGGTCCAGCAGGCCCATGATGTTCAATAAGGTGGACTTCCCGCATCCGGAAGGCCCCATAATGCTGAGGAACTCGCCTTGCTGCACCTCTAGGTTCACGTTTTCCAACGCGACTGTCTCTATCTCTTTCGTACGGTAAATCTTCTGTAAATTCGTTAGTTTGATCATGACTGTAATATTTTAATTGTTATTGTTTGACTCTTGTTATCGTTCAACTCTTACTATCGTTAAGCACTTGCTATCGCTAGACGTTAACACCGAAAAGCAAATTACGTGCCAGAAACGTATCTCATTGATTCCATGGCATCTCTATGAAAAAGCGCTGTCCATTATAGAACAGTTGGTTCATTTCCGAACAGTCGGTTCGTTTCCGGACACGGATGCCCGTGCCATCCGTGCCGTCCGTGTCCGATCATTCCTGCCGCAAGGCATCCGCCGGATGCATCCGCATGGCCCGGTAAGACGGGAAACTGATTCCCACGACAATCATCGCGGCCATCACCGCATACGAGAAGACGAAGCCGAACAACAGGCGTGAGGCCATGTCGGGCGGTATCTCCGAGCCTTGCGTCACCTCCATATACAGCAGGTTGGCGAAGATGGCGGCAGAGGGGATGAAAGCGATGGTGAGTAGCGCCAAGCCCTCCTTCACCAATTGCCAGAATATGCCCTTGCGGGTGGCTCCCATCGCCATGCGGAGGCCGATCTCGGCGCTCCTTTGTTGCGTACGATACCAGAAGGTTCCCACCACGCCGAGCAGGACATTCAGCAG
>NZ_FR885294.1:4427-36284 GCF_000436315.1 Parabacteroides sp. CAG:2
ACATTCAGCAGGAAGAAGGCGATGCCCGCCACGTAAAGGCGGACTTGATCCAACCAACGCTCAAGGAACTGGTCCCGGTAATGGGACATCGGGAAGACATCCTTCAGATAGATATTGCCCACGCGCAATTGCTGCTCCATCTCCTTCCGGAAGTTGGTGGCGAAAGCGACGCCGTCCGCACCGGGCTTCACCCGGATGAAGGTGTTCAGGCCCTCTCCGACCCAATCGCCCTCCTCGGCCACCTTGTTCTCGTCCACCAGCTTATAGTAGGCGTAATCATAGCCGGTGAACTCGCAGTAACGTTGTTTCTCGCAGACACCACCGATACGGTAGGCCACGCTATCACGAGAGCCTTGGTCGGTGATATAGATCTCTTGATGCGCAGCCGCCGCCGGGTTGCCGAAGAAGTCATCGGCTACACGGCCCGTCACCACCACTTGGTTGTCGCGCAGGGCGTCCACCAACTCCGAGGGGGAACCGCCTTCTGCCGTCTTCACGCCGAACACCTCGAAATAGGTGGGCGAGACGAAGCGCACGAAGCCATTACGGATCAACGAGTCCTTCCGGAACGTGGCGTATTGGTTCGATCCCCGGTAATGGAAATGCACGCCGGTGGTGAAACAGATTGATTCCACGGAGGGGTTCCGGCGGATGCGGTCCATCAAGGTCAGGTAATCCCCGCCTCCCCGCTCGCTATGCACGGCGGTCGTGTCATAATCGGGGCTTTCCTCCGGAGGTCGTGTCATAATCGGGACTTTCCTCCGGGATCACGCCGAAACTCACATGATACGTATGCTCGATGTTAAAGCCCAAGGGCTGCGAGTAGAGTCTGTACATCACGAACAAGGCGTCCGCCGCGTACCACAGGAAGATAGAGACCACGAGCATTTCCAACCAGATAAACAAGTTCCCCTTGCGCTCGTTCCAGAGTTGTTTTAGAATCATCTTATACATAGCGTCAACCATTTATAGAGTCCGTAATATTCAATCTTGACATTCGCCAAGCCGGGAGGCCGGCGGAAAACAGGTTCAGCACGAGGCAGAACAGGAAGGCGGCGATAAAGACCGCCCCGTTAAACATCCCGGTGGAAAGCCCCGTCTTCCCCAGCGAGGTGACCAGCAACCAGTCCCTCAGCAACAACATGGCGCCGTACGACATCGCCAATCCCAGCAACCCGCCGAGCAGGGTCAAGACCATGTTCTCGGACAGCACTTGCCAGAGGATGGTGCCTTGCGTGGCCCCGAAAGCCCGGCGTACGCCAAGCTCGGCCATCCGGCGGCGCATCCTCGACAGGGTGATGCCCGATAGGTTCAAGGCCGGAACCAGCAGGAGGATGAAAAGGATGATGCCGTAACGGACGTAGAGGTAGAAGAGGTTCGCCCCGAACTCGCTACCGCCGCCGATCCATTCCTCGATCTGGGTGGAGGGCTGGTGAAGGATATCGGCCTTGACGTCCCGGGTCTTGGCGTTGAACTCCTCGACCTTCCGCAGCGCCTCGGTCCTCAACTCCTCCCTCGTGACGCCCGGTTTCAGCAGGACGCAACAGCTATACGAGCCGTTGATGCCCTCTTGGTATCCCCCGTCGTCCCGCACCGTGTAAGGGATCCAGACCTCCGCCCACGCTTTCGAGGCGAACCGGGATACGTCCTTCACGACCCCGCAGATATTGTAGACGATGAAATCGAGCTTCATCTCCCGCCCCACGACTTGGTCCGTGCCGAAAAGGGCCAAGGCCACGCTCTCGCTGATCACGGCGTTGCGGATACCGCTCGTGAAAGCCGCCGGGCTGAAGGGGCCTCCTTGCAGGAAATCGAACTGGAAGACCTTCCAGAAGGCGGTATCCGTATAAGAGATGTAACTCGTCCGGTTCTTAAGCCCGTCCATAGACGAGGCGGTCAACGGCCTATAGCGATCCATGTTGATGGCGGTAACGGCCTCCGCCCCTTTCAGCGGATAGCAGCATTCCTTCACCAAGGGCAGTCCCAACGACGAGTAGGAAATGCGCCGGTTATCATCCTTGCCATTGCTCATGACGGTCGTTATGTAGCAGGTGCGGCCACGGTTTACCTCCGGCTTGAAACTCGCCGTATTCACGACATATAGGATGACGATCACCATGATCATGCAAATGGCCAAGGCGGTACCGAGTATCGAGATCACGCTCAACAGCTTGTTCTCCCCGATCATCCTCAACGCTTGTTTAATGTATTGCTTTATCATAAACCTTTGTATTATAAATTATCTATTACCCGACTAAAACAGTGATTGTTTGTTATCATCCGACTTTGTGCCCCTACGGAGGCAAATAACGTGCCAAAAACGTAACCACTTGATTCCTAACATCACCCCGTAAAAAAAGCTGTCCGATAACGAACACTTGATTCGTTATCGGACAGCGATTATGGACAGTTTCAGATTTTATAATTCCCAACGTAAGGATCTCAGCAGTTCATCGATCTCGGCTGCCGAAATGGAGTCACGGTCGGCCTTATCGTAGATCGTGAGGAGAATAACCGTACCCTCATTATCTGCGCAGACAATGGCCTCCGTGTAAGTAATCACTCTCGCCCCATGGCTCTTTCCTTTTCCTTTGGAGGCGATGGCCATGCGTACCTTGCGAACGCCTTTGCCTAAGCTCGTCCCTTGATCAGGGTTCTCGCTCAAAGACTTACCCAAAGCCGATAAATCAGCCTTCAATGAGCTATACTTCTTACAGAGACGTTTGAACTCTTTATCGAAGTCTTGATGGGTTTTTATCCTATACCTCATTGAGCAACTCACTCAAGTCTCTAAACTTATGCCCCACATCCTTGCCCTCACGCAAATCCTTCACGTCTTGCAGGGCATTCCTTAGCCCCGCCAAGATCTCCTCCTTGGTAGGCTCCGCGTAATCGTCTGCCGGCTTCTCTACCGGGGTGGCCTTTCCAAAGGCAGCCATCTTCATACGGCGGACGCTGTCGAGGGCCTTCTTGATCAACTGTTCATCCTCCAAAGACATCACCTCTTGCAATAACGACATTTTTAATTCTATAGCTGTCATACGCTTGCTCCTTTCTCATTAATAAATTGACAGACGCAAAGATAAACAATTTATTCGTAATGCAACGCCTCCGCCGGAGCCATCTTTACCGCCTTGCGGACAGGGAACCAGATTCCCATGCAGATCATGCCGGCCATCAGGAGGTAGGAGACGCTGAGGGTTACTAGAAAGCGGAGGATGGAGAGGGGCTCGCGGTAGGAATCCAGCTTATCCAAAAAGGCCATATTGAAGACGAAGACCAGTAGGATCGGCACGGTGATCGCCAAGAGGCCCAGACCTTCCAGATACATGTACTCGCCCAGCCTGCCCCGGCTGGAACCGATCGCCATGCGGAGACCGATCTCGCTACGCCGCCGCTCGGTACGCAACCAGAACGTGCCTACGATACCGAAGAATACGTTCACGAGCAGGAAGGCCATCATGGAGAGTTTCTTGCTGTTCTCGTTCTTGGTAAACCGGAGTTGGTCATCACGCTGGTCGGCAAGGAGGGTGACACCGTGGACGAAGGTGTTATTTACCGTCATCCGATCCGCTGTTTTCTCCAAGAAAGCGTACATCTCATCCTCGGTCATCGGGCGTTTCGTACGTACCGATAGTTCAGCGCTCCTTACGCCGAAATTCTTCACGAACTCCTGCAATGACTCACCTTTCAATATCGTGAAAGCGCAGTTCTCCGGGCGGTCGAAGTCATTGCTACGGAAGGTAGGAAGCACGGCGGCGATCGTGAAAGGCTCGGAAAGGTCGTCATTCTCCGAGATCTGCCGGCCTATGGCAGACTGCCCCCCGAAGAAGAAATCTTCCGCCTCCGCCGTTATGACGAGCGGACGGTAAGCGTTCTCCACCAACGGGGTAATAGCACGGCCCTCCTTATCCTTCATACGGAATACATCGAAATAAGAAGGGGATACTTTCAGCTTGTGGTAGTTCTGTCCTACCGCCTTCGAGGTATCAGCGCCCAAGGGAAGAAGCGTCCCCCACGAACTTCCGTTTGAATAAGGCATGGACCAATACGTAACACATACCTCCTCGACCTCCTGCTCTTGGCGGATACGTTCCATAAGCTTCAACAAATCCTGTGTTGCGTTCGAGTCGTAAAGTGAGTCGGGCACATAACCCGGGGCGTTCGACGAGAGCGTGGAAAGCTTGAAACGCCACGTATTCGAGATATCATATCCCATCGGGGCGTTATAGCAGCGCACATCCACCCATAACTTATCCATCATAAACCAAAGGGCGCACATCACGATAACCAACTCGCCCAGTATCCAGCCGTTGCTCTTGCGCTGGGCCCATATTATTTTAAATATATGCTTAATCATAATTTGATAGTTGATAGTTGACAATTGACAACTCATTGTTCATCATTCATTGGATTCACTCGTTCCCTTTTAACGCTTCTACGATCGGTTGCCTTGTCGTACGCCATGCCGGTATCCCGGCGCTTAATATATTCAGCAAGAACGTAAAGATAAGGGCGGAGATAAATAAGCCCGGTTTAATAAGCATAGGCGCCGTAAGGCTCACGTTCTCGCTCAACATGAAAGGCTTCCCTACCACCAACAAGACCATCGAGAGGCCGATGCCGATCACGCCGCCGATCAAGGTCAGCACAAAGTTCTCCGATAAGATCTGCATCAAAAGATTCTGTCCCGTAGCCCCGAAAGCCTTACGTAAACCGATCTCTTCTTTCCGCTTCTGCACGGACGATTGGATCACGCCCGTTAAGTTCAGCGCCGGTACCAAGAGCAAGAAGAATAGGAAAGCACCCGATCCGGCCAAGAAGGTAGGCCAGTCCACCTTTTGAAAAGCGCCGCTTCCCATGGCCGTATCCAACTGGGAAAGTAGCCCGGAAGGGAAACCTACGTTATAATCGGTCTTGCTGTCATTGTAGCGACGGACCTGTTGGTCTAGTTCCGAGCGTATGGCATCGAAGTCGGAAGAGGAACGAGCCAATAAGGCCACGCTGAAATAACCGGCCATATTCTCCCCATACTCCCCATTTACACGGGTCAGGGCCTCATTGCAGCTATAGGGTATCCATACCTGAGCGTAGGAGCTCATCAATGAAGAAGGTACGTCACGCACCACCCCGCAGACGGTGAAAGTGATAAAATCCATCACAACCTGCCGCCCGACGGCCTGTCCTGTTCCGAACAAATCGGTCGCCACCTGTTCCGACAGCACCATCTTCGGTATACCGGATTGAAAATCAGCCTCGCTAAAGGGGCCTCCTTCCACGAAAGGATGGTCGAATATTTTCCAATGGCCCGCGTCCGTATAACAAATCTCATACTCCTTGAAGAGCCGTCTATTGGGCAATGACAAGGAATGGCTATCACTACAATAGCCGGATACGGCCTCTGGTTTCCGCAAGGTATAGAAACATTCCTTCACGACCTCGCTGGACATGCCTCCACGATTACGATCCGATCCTCCGGGGGATTTCGAACTGACTTCCGTACCCCAGACATACATAAACCTAGACCGATTGGACTCAGGGGCATATCCCGTGGATTTAATCTGGAACACCAATACCATCACCAACACCATGGCGATCGCAAGGGCCGTTCCCGAAATAGAGATTATGCTTACGAGCGTATTTTCACGCAGCATTTGAACCGCTTGTTTGATGTACTGCTTATACATAATTCGAATCGTTATTTCAATTTCAGTTTATTCTTTTCCTTGAAACTTGTCATATCGGAAACGACCACCTCGTCACCCGGTTCCAAGCCATTGACTACTTCTACATACTCAAAGTTGCTGTCTCCCAGCTGTACCTTCCGCTTGATCAATTGGTCTCCGTTGACAACAAACAACTCATACTCTCCTTTCCCGACGTAGAACGAGGCGTTGGAAATACGCAGCACATCGTCCTTGATCGCATTCATCACGTATACATCGGTCTTCAAACCGGAGCGCAAGCGGCGATGGTTATCCTCCTCCAACTGTACCGTGAAGGAGATCACGCCGTTCTTCGATAAGGGGGTAACATCGCTAACCACCCCATCCAGTTTATCGTTGCCGATCTTTACGACGGCCTTGCTACCGGCGGCGATCCGGTCGCCATAGGTATCGGCGATCTCCCCCTCTATCTTGAAATGGGACAAGTCGGAGACGATAGCGACACGACTGCCTTGAGAGACTTGGGCACCTACCTCGTTGTTCACGTAGGTCAGGATCGCCTTGCGGGGAGAGCGTATCTGGGCGTCTTCCAAGGTACGCTTCGTCTCGGCTAGACTCTTTCGGAAGATGTTCAGGTCGAGTTCTTTCACTTTATAATCGGCATCCGTCAAGGATTTCTCGTTCTCATATTTTTGCTCATCCTCTTTCAGTTTCAAGACGCTAACGTTATAGTCCAGTTCCACTTGACGGACCTTATCGGTCGTTCCGGCGCCTAGGCTATCCAGATAACGCTCGTTGCGCAACTCCACTTCCTTTCGGTTCAGTTCCATGCGAGAGACTTTCAATTGCATCTCCATCTCGGAAAGCTTATTGCGGTTTTGGATACGGAGTTGATCCAATTGGAGGCGTTTCATTTGCTCCTCGTCCAATTGTTTCTTATAATCCGTCTCGGCGCTGAGCAAGTCCAGTTTCAAGATCGGAGTACCTACATCCACGGAATCGCCTCCCTTTTTATAAATCTCGACGATACGGGAGTTGATCGGTGAGTTGATGATTTCCTCGAAAGCAGGAACCACCTTGCCTGACGCGCTAACGGAAACCTCGATCACTCCTTTATCTACCGTTGAAAAAACCAAGTCCTTCCGTTGCAGGCTGGTTTGCATAAAACCGATCACCCCGCCAATCAAGACAACGGCAATACCGATCCCCGCCCCCAGCTTTATAAACTGTTTACGCTGCTCCTTCTGCCGAACCTCTTTTGATATCTCTCTGTCCATATTTCGTTTGTTTTTATTTTCCACCCTCCAAAGAGCAAACCCCGTGCCAAAAACGTAAGTAATTGATTTATTGAAGAAATAAAACAAAAGAGATGTCCGATATCGAACACTGTGTCCGCTTTTGTACGAAAACAAAGACATCAGCAATGAGAATCTACAGATATTCAATCATAATTAACATATAAATACTTGATTATCTTTACAAAAAGGACTATTTTTGGGAAAATCCATAATCAAGGAATACCAATCTTATATTATTTACCCTAAATTCTAAAGAGAGATGAAAAAAACAGTAACTTTCGTTTGGAGCATTTTCCTCCTCGTGTTTATATCGATAGATATGAACGCACAATCAATAAAAAGTTGGGATTACCCCATAAAACCAGGAACGGAGGCTTGGCAAGCATTATCCACACATGAGGATATGCTGAAAGCCTGCCAAATTCCGGCAGAGATATTAAAAACGGTATCAACAGAAGAGCTTATAGAACTTTGCCTTGCTTACCCATTATTAGGCGACATATTCGCTTACAATGGAATACAGGAAGGCATTAGCAAGGTTTCCGCACGTTTTAACGGGTTACAAGAGTTATTCAAAAGGAAAGACAATGCTTCTTTGCTATTTGAGAAGATGAAAAAACAAGAATTACTGAAAGCAGGAGTGTTGACTTCCATAGAAATAGGTAATGAAATTAGTCGGCAAATGGTAATCGAGGCTCTTCTGTCTAATGAGACGATATTATCTAATACAAATAATCTTTTACAGCAAGAGATCTCCTCCGAAGCCGTAAAGAGACTCCTTTACAAACAAAACAACCCGGATATTTATGGACAATATGGTCTAAAAACCGTAGTCTATCTCCTAGGTCGAAGTCTAGAACGGATAGACAACAAGACCATTACGCCCAAATTTAAACAATTCACCATCGATGAAAAGCTAACGGGCAGTAATGTAATCGAAGAGTTATTAAAACAATACATTGTAACCTTTAATAAATTGAGATCATGAAAAAAGTATTATACTATTTAATAATCATGCTGGCATTCACGCTGAACGCATGTGACAATGAAATGGATAATATGCAAGGAGGTGATAAAGAAATCTTGACATCCAGTTCAGAAATTGTCATTAAAGACGGAAAGATAACATATCCTAAATGGTTGGTGAATGTAGTAGATTCTGTCGCTCACTCCCATGTCAAGGGAACAGACTATCCATACCCTTGGGTCTTTACTATTCAAGGAGATGGAAAAGAACACATTCTCGTTTTGGATGGGGTGAATTCTTGTGCTTCTTGCGGGCAATTACTATTCTTGCTTTCCGGAGAACGAATCGAAAAATTCCCCAATGAATGGATCACTATGGAGAATTTAAACATGATTTGGGAGCCGAATCTCAATGTTGAGACAAAAGCTCAAGGAGCAGCCGCTACTGTTTACACTCCTAACGGGACACTCGTTAATGACACTTACTACAGAAGTGAGGAATTATCAGCCTCACAAAAAGCGAGCCATGACCAATATTGTACAACAACCTATTCACAAGCAACTCTAATAAGTAGTTCAACAACCACTTACAATTGTCATGCCTATGCTTGGTATATGACTGAAGGCGGATCAGCAGTTTGGATGGGATGGACTATTAATCCCACAAACGTATATTGGTTAGATGGTAGTTATATATCAACAACAGGTGCCGCAACCAAAGTATCCTATCTTAGTGATAATCACTCTGCCGTAACGACATCTACGCCCAATATATTCATCTCCAAATGGGGGGAATACGCTCTTATGAGGCATCCCAAAGCTCATTGTCCCTTTGATGCATCAAGCTTAAAATATATGAAAAAAAATGATATGCCGACTGTTTATATAGGGAAGAGTCAAGAGGATTATAGTAGCGGCAGTTCCTCTATCAATGCGCCAGGGGGTAATGCCACGACGACTTTATATGCTTACACAAAGACAGGAACTCCGACCTCGTATAGCTGGAACGCTGAATTCTATGGAGAATGCGATAGATGGTACACTTATCCTTCCGGTAATCGATTAGATGTTAGTGTCTATCTAAACTCCCAACATTACGGTGGATCTCTTCGCATCACCTGCGCAATGTATAATGGAAGTTCTTTAATAGGCACAGCAACCTATTATTTGAACGTAAATCCGTAGCAATTATACAAGAACAAGGATCTCGTCGAAACAAGATCCTTGTTCTTGATTCAATATACTTAAATCGATTTCGCTCAAAACTTTTCCGATAGACCTGTTGTTCTATGCCCAAAACTTATAAACGCAAAATGTATGAACACAAGACTAATTCTATTCACCTGTATAGCCGGTCTGACTCTCTTTTTCTCTGGCTGTAGCAAAAATGATGATGATCATCAAGGCATTATCCCTCTTCCACCGGTAGAGAACGCTTTCCAAGAGAAATATCCCGATGCCAAAAACCCTGTTTTTGAGATCGAAGGTAACTATTATGTGGTAGATTTCAACAACGGCGGCTCCGAGACAACAGCTTGGTTCACGGATCAAGGCATATGGATGATGGAGAAGATAGACATCTCTTTCGCCCAATTACCGGCAGCGGTATCCACCGCCTTCAAACAAGGCTTTTACTCAAATTGGACCGTGGATGACACGTACGCCATCAATCGCCTAAATATGGGAATCGTTTACAAGATCGAGGCGGAGCAGTCCAATAGCGAAGTAGACCTGTATTATTCACAGTATGGAAACCTGATCAAAGCCGTGGACGATGAGATCAATAATGACGCGCCGATCGTTATCCCGAAAGAGGTCAGCAACCTGATGGAGATCACTTTCGCCAACGCCGAGTTGCTGGATATCCAACAGAACAGCCTAGGTTACGAGCTGGATATGATCGATAACCAGATTTATAAAGTGGCGCAATTGAATAAGGATTACAGGTGGCAAAGTACCACATGGGCCATGTCCGAGCAAGAGGTTCCGCAGATCGTGATGCAAGGCTTCGAATCCTCCGCTTACGCTAGCGACAAGATACAGTCCATATATACGTTATTGAATGCCAATGGCACCTTCTACCTATTCAAGGTTTCACATAACGGGCAGGACGAGACGATTACCTTTGATGTATTCGGGAATATCGTATAAAAAAGCCGCGCGATTCACAGCCGTCTCCGGACTTGAATCGCGCGGTTTACGTTATATGATAATCAAGCTTATTTACTGATCAATTCCAAGGTCGCCCCTTTTACTCCCGGTGCGGAAGCCTCGAAATAGATCGTCCCCGGTTCCTCGGCCGTCTGCACGATAGCGGTAAGTTGCCCGCTAAACAGTTTCATTTCCGGAAGATGGAAGAGTTCCAGACTGGCGCTATTTCCATTTGCCGCCGCACGGTAGGCTCCGGCACCACGTACCTTAAACTGGATCTGGCGGGTATCATCCGGACAAAGGTTACCGTTCTTGTCTACGACTCTAACATTGATGAAAGAAAGGTCTTTTCCGTCAGCCGTCAATTGGTTACGATCGGCGGATAACTCAATATGATGCGGCTTCCCTGCGGTATGAACCTCCTCCTCGGCCACAGCGTTACCCTCCTTATCATAAGCGACCACTTTCAAAGTTCCCGGCTCGTATTTGGTATCCATCCACATCAAACGATATCGTTTCTGGCGCTCGAAACTCTTTTGAGCCGCTTCGGTATAACTACTATCGATACCGATGCTTAGGTCTTTCGTACGTTTCCCTTGGCTCTTTCCGTTGATAAACAATTCGGCGGAAGGATAATTGGTATAAACGAATACGGGTGTCACCTCGCCCTCACGTCCCGGCCATGTCCAATGCGGCAGGATATGCAAGGTCTTGGCGCTTTTGTTCCAATGACTACGGTATAGATAGTAACGATCCTTGGGGATACCCGCCAAATCGATAATACCGAACAAGGAGCTATGGCTTGGCCAATTCGTATAATAAGGAGTAGGCTCGCCCAGATAATCAAATCCTGTCCATACGAATTCCCCGATACAATACGGAAGGTCCTCATGCTGGATAAAATCGTCCTCCGGCAGATTAGACCAGTTGCAATGCTCCACGTCGTACGAGGAACTTTGGTGATCCTCATAGACAGCCATCGCCTTACGCTCTACCGGGAATTTATAAACCCCTCGTGAGCTAACCGTGGAGGCCGTCTCGCTTCCCAAGATTATTTGCTGAGGCAGTTTCTTATAATTCACTTGATAACGGAACGGACGATAATTGAATCCCGCCACATCCATCACCGCCGCCATATTATTATTCACGACGGCATCCGGGGCATCCATACCTTGCGTCACCGGACGAGTCGGGTCTTCCCGATGGCAGATATCCTGCAAGAACTTGGAGATCTTACAACCGCTCTCATCCCATTGGTTAGGCACCTCGTTACCGACGCACCACATCACGGGCCCCTCGTTCCCGACGCACCCCATCACGACGCTCGGGTTATTCCGGTAATGATGTACCAGATTCACGAGGTCTTTCTCCACCCATTCGTCGAAAATCAAATTATAGCCGTTCGCGCATTTCGCCTTGTTCCACTCGTCGAAGCTCTCTGCCATCAACATCATACCCATCTCATCGCAAGCCCTTACCAACTCGGGAGCCGGCATATTATGGGAAGTACGGATAGCGTTGCATCCCATGTCCTTCAAGATCCGGATCTGACGACGGATAGCGGCATCATTGACGGCAGCCCCTAACGGGCCTAAGTCATGGTGATTACAAACGCCTTTGAATACCGTCTTCTCACCATTCAAGAAAAAGCCTTTATTCGGAATGATCTCGATTGAACGGATACCGAACGGGGTCGTATATATATCTTTCAGTTGATCGCCCTCATAGAGACGAGTCTCCGCGGAATACAGGACGGGCATATCCGGCGACCATAAAGTCGGGGTCTGGATGATAAACTCTTGGGAGAGGCTATTATCATTGTACTTAATCTGTGAGAGAGGCGTAGTCTGCTCCGTCAACTTCTGCCCGTTCGGATTCCATACACTGGTTTTCACGCTATACTTGCTGGCATCGGCACCTTCCGGCAGTACGATTTTCGTCTGTACATTGACTTTCGCAAATTCCTTCGTGGCGGTCGGGGTCGTAATATAAGTTCCCCAGACCGGGATATAGGCGTTTTCCGTCACGATTACATGTACATTCCTATATAATCCCGCTCCCGGATACCAACGGGAGGATTCCGGCAAGTTCTCGAGGCGAACCGCCAAGGTGTTCTTTTTCCCCGGCATGAGTTGTTTCGTGATATCGAAATAGAAAGAATTATAGCCATACGGCCAATATCCAACCTCTTGTCCGTTCACGTAGACCTTAGCATGGCTCATCGCACCGTCGAACAGGATCGTGGCACGCTTCCCATCCGTAAATTGAGGAACCTCAAACTCGGTCCGGTACCAGCCGACTCCCACGAAAGGCAAACCTCCGGTTCGGCCGGCATGTTCCATGGCCTCCGTTTGTCCGTCTTGGGCGATAGCGACCTCTTGCTTATCATTCTGAGAGCTGAAAGGGCCGTAAATCGCCCAATCATGCGGAACGGTCACAGATTGCCATTTGCTATCGTTAAAAGTAGGATTGATAAACTCCGGGCTGTCTTCCCGGGTGAACTTCCAATTCTTTTCCAACAGGAACTCACTGCGTACTTGAGAAAAAAGCGCAGGGAAAAGGCAAAACAAACCGATCAAAATAGCGAAACTTGTTCTTTTCATTCGTTTTTTGTGTTTTTGTTATTCATAGCGGAGCAAAAATAAGTATTTTTGTCTCCAATACAAACTAAATCAAAAGAATTGCACAGCATGTTGTTACAATTAGCTTTCGTTTTAATAGCCATTATTATAGGTGCCCGTATCGGTGGTATCGGATTAGGCGTGTTAGGAGGTCTCGGACTCGGTATACTCACCTTTGGATTCGGGCTCCAGCCCACTTCCCCTCCTATCGATGTCATGCTTATGATCGTTGCCGTAATAGCGGCGGCTAGTTGTATGCAAGCCGCTGGCGGACTTGATCTTATGGTTAAGTGGGCGGAAAAATTGCTTCGCAAGAATCCTCAACGAATCACGATATTAAGCCCGCTCGTCACCTATTTGTTTACCTTCATAGCCGGAACGGGGCATGTGGCTTATTCGGTCCTTCCGGTAATCGCCGAGGTCGCTACGGAAACGAAGATCCGTCCCGAACGTCCGATGGCGATCGCCGTGATCGCTTCTCAGCAAGCTATTACCGCTAGTCCGATATCGGCGGCTACGGTAGCTTTATTAAGTATGTTGTCCGGATACAATATCTCCTTGATGAATATCTTGATGATCTCTGTTCCTTGTACCTTATTAGGTGTGTTAGTGGGAGCGATCTACTCTTTAAAGGTCGGTAAAGAGCTAGATCAAGATCCGGAATACTTAAAGCGGGTGGCGAACCATGAGTTTAGCACGGAACATTATGAGGCGAAAGGCGTTGAAAACCAAATGAAAGCGGCCTTATCGGTCTCTATATTTGTTCTCGCTACGATAGCGATCGTTATTTTTGGTTCTATGGAGTCCCTACGTCCGGTCTTTACCGTCGGCACGGAAAAGGTCTCGATGCAGATGTCACATATTATTGAGGTATTAATGTTGACAGCCTCCGCTTTCATCTTATTATTTACAAAAACAGATGGTATCAAGGCCGCACAGGGTTCCGTTTTTTCCGCAGGTATGCAAGCGGTGGTAGCGATCTTCGGTATCGCTTGGATGGGAGATACATTTATCGCCGGCAATATGACTGAATTAAAGGGATCTATCGAGCATATAGTTACACAGATGCCTTGGTTATTCGGGTTGGCCCTTTTCGTAATGTCCATTTTATTATTTAGCCAAGCGGCTACCATTCGTGCGTTATTGCCGCTAGGGATCGCATTGGGAATCTCACCCTATATGTTGATCGCTTTATTCCCCGCCGTAAACGGTTATTTCTTCATCCCAAACTACCCGACAGTCGTAGCCGCCATCAACTTCGATCGCACGGGCACGACCCGCATCGGTAAATACATCTTGAACCATTCTTTCATGATGCCGGGATTGATAGCGACCGGAGTTTCTGTAGGATTGGGGTTACTATTCATTCAATTCATATAATGAGAAAGCAAAAAATAGAGACGCAGCATACACGCTACGTCTCTACACCCCACACCATATATCCATATTATATTACTTCAACAATTTTTCCTGAATCAACTGCTTTAACTCCAGTTTTCCCATCGTGCCGATCATCATCTCACGGGGGCCGTCTAGCGGGCAAAACATCAAAGTGGGAATCGTTCGGATATTAAAGGCTGTCTCGAGTGCCTCCTCTTGATCCACATCCACCTTATAAATATAAATCTTCCCATCAAATTCTTTGGCAAACTCATCCAATATCGGGCTTAAGCGTTTGCAATAACCGCACCAAGGAGCGTGAAAATCTATGAGGCAAGGACGACTTCCTATATATTTCCAATCTTTGGGATTTGCCTCAAAATCACCGACATTGGCGATAAAACCATCTTTCGTTAAATCGATCACTACCATACTTCTCTATATTTTGATTTATAATATAACAAAGATAAGTATGAATAGGTTGCGGTATTTTTTATACTTTCGCGACATCGTTTTAACATACAGACAGAATGCTCACACTCGATAAAATTTATCAGGCATCATATGCCTTGAAGACAGTCATCAGACGCACTGATTTAATCAGCGCTCCCAATATCAATCCGGAATCCCATATTTTTCTAAAACCAGAGAACTTACAAGTAACCGGATCGTTTAAAGTGCGCGGCGCTTGTTTCAAGATCGCCCAGCTTACGGAAGAAGAGAAATCGCATGGCGTAGTGGCTTGCTCGGCGGGAAACCATGCCCAAGGTGTGGCATTAGCGGCTACCGCTCATGGTATCAAGTCCTTAATCTGCTTGCCCGATAACGCTCCTATCTCTAAAGTCGAGGCTACTAAATCTTATGGGGCAGATGTATGCCTTGTCGAAGGTGTTTACGATGACGCCTATAACAAGGCTTTACAATTGAAGGATGAGAAAGGATACACATTTATCCATCCGTTTGATGATGAGGATGTGATCGCCGGACAAGGGACCATCGGTCTGGAGTTATTGGAACAACTCCCGGAAGTAGAGGCTGTAATCATTCCGATCGGAGGGGGTGGGCTGATCTCCGGAGTCGCCTATGCCATCAAGAACTTGAACCCGGATATCAGAGTTTACGGAGTGCAAGCCAAAGGAGCGCCCAGCATGTTAAACTCTATCGAGCATGGGAAAATCGAACGCCTCGAAGGTGTACGTACCATAGCCGACGGTATCGCCGTAAAAGAACCGGGAATACATACTTTCGATCTTTGCCAGCAATATGTGGACGAGATCGTATCCGTGACAGACGATGAGATTTCCACCGCTATCCTCGCGTTGATCGAGCAACATAAATTAATCGCCGAAGGGGCGGGTGCCGTAGCCGTGGCCGCCGCCATGTTTAATAAAGTACCCATCAAAGGGAAAAAAGTAATCTGTTTGATTTCCGGCGGAAATATCGACGTGAATATCCTCTCCCGGGTAATCGGACGCGGTTTGCAGAAATCCGGCCGCTCTTGTTCCATGACGATCGAATTGGTAGACAAACCCGGACAATTACAGCATGTATCCGAAATCATCGCCTCTACCGGTGCCAACGTAGTATCCGTATACCACGAGCGTGTCAGCCATACGGCTGATATCAATGGCTGTTATCTGCGGTTGGAGATGGAAACAAGAAATCAACAGCAAATTAATGAGATCCGGCAATTACTCACCGTTTCGGGATATAAGATAGTGGAAGGATAAACAATTCGCCCCAAAGCATACAACTGATTGACAAACCATTACTGTGCCACTACTTTCCATAGGCGTGGCACAGCCGTGCCATCCCAGTGGCACACTTGTGCCATCCTTATGGCATAGCTGTGCCATCACGGTGGCATAAGCGTGCCCTAAAAATGGCACAAGCTAAATATTAATATATTGTCTTAATGTATTCACATACTCCTCCATCGCCAAGCGTCCTTTGTCTGTGATCCGGCAAACCGTTCGGGGCTTCTTCCCGGCAAACCCCTTCTCGATCTCGATATAACCAGCTTCATTAAGTTTGTCCAATTGGACGCTGAGATTTCCCGCCGTAGCGTTCGTCTTCTCCTTGATATAGACAAACTCCGCCTCCTCCACCGATAGCAAGATAGACATGATCGCCAACCGGAGTTGTGAGTGCAATAAAGGATCTAGTTCTTTAAACATTGTTTTTTAGCTTTATTATTAAGAATATGCCCGGGAATAATCATCATTACCACAAATGAAAGGCCAAAATACAAATACCACAAGACCGTGACAGGACCATGATTTATCAAACTCATCAGCATGTAGATAACTAAGACGAAAGCAACTACCGGAGAGTAAATCATCCATTTCTCCCGCAAGATAATGCCATTTATCGACACCCCCAACCCACAATATAATAACGATAAAGGAAGCATTAATATAAAATTGACGGATTGTTCATAAAGCACGCAAAACGCCGCGATCAAGACGAACGTAAGTCCAAACATACAGCCAAACACTTGCCATACACTGGAGATCGTCTTATCCGTATAAGTCACCACGGCCGGCTCGCAACCTCTTTGCTTATATGAAATAACCGGTCCGACAGCAAACATGAGCATCCATCCCCAAGACCAAATATAATTTTGCGTATACACTATCAAAGAGGATATCACGACCGATAAGAGCACGGTAAAATACCCCCAATAAAGCAACACATTGCCACTCCCTACTTTCATATTTCGCTTGCTGGAGTTGATCATCTGAGTGATAATATCCAGACTTTCTTTTTCTGATAATTTTCTATCTTCCATAACTGTATTTATTTTATCTTGTTCTTCATTCAATGTAAAAATGTAAATACGTATCCAAAGATAAGGCCATTGGTATTTCTGAGCAACCTTTCGGTTATTATTTTTCATTCAGGCGACTCCGTTCGGAACCGATCTCAATCTTACTCTTCCTTACTTTCTTTCCGCTATTGAAATTCCATGTCAACGCAACCTTAAAGACCCTTCCTGTAAATCCGTTTTCATAACGGGATGATGTTCGATAAACATCCAACGTACTGGCGTACTCATTGGCTTGGTTAAAGATATTATCGACTGAAACTGCCAACAATAGCTTATCATTCAATAGTTTCTTTCTCGCCATTACTCCAACCGTATGCCGGGGGGCAACCTCGCTATTACCGGAATATAGCCGGCTCGTTCCACTATACCGGGCCTCCACCGTAAAACCTGCCGGCAGCGTAAAGGTAGCGATCGCATTGGCAAACCCTAAATAATGAGACGAGAAAGAAGACAATTCCGTCATCCGGATATCCTGCCGTACGCCTATGAAATTCCCTGTCAAGTTACACCAAGTAAAGGGTTGATACGGCAAGCTGACCGCTACAAACCAATGGTTTTCCCGATCGTGATTTTCATACGTGATATAGGATACATCGGGATTCGCCACATCTTGTTTACAGAACTCCCGGATCAAGTCGTGGTGCAAGTTTCCTCCTACAGTCACCGTATAACGATAATTATAAACCAACGTTACACTGAAACGATTGATATAAGTAGGACGCAGATAAGGATTCCCGATCTGATAACTATAGTCCGAACTCTGTATACGATTCGGATTCAAGGTATAGAACGGAGGACGTTCGATATTACGAGCATATTGCCCTACCAGCATCCACCTCTTGATGGGATCGAACGCATAGGTCACGTTCAAGTTCGGAAAAAGATCCAGATAATCCCGACTAAAATCCTCACTTCTATCCGACGTCTTGGAATATTCCGCACGTACCCCCGCAACGAACGACCAGTTCTTGATCTCCGCAGAGAAAGAGGCGTAAGCTCCTACAATGTTTTCATTATATCTCAAGGTATATCCATATTCCTCATTAGGAATCCAACTCCCACTAGAGTTTAAACCCTCGTACAAGGAATAATCATCCATCAACGTATAGGTATATTTGGTCCCGATTTTCAAAGACATTTTTTCACGCAAATTCTTTTGGAAAGAAATATCGGTTGTCGCCATATCATAATCCGCCGCCGCATGACTCCGGTAAACCGTATCACGGCTCCAATTAGATTGTTCATAACGGATCGTATGGAGATTATCCCCGGTTGATCGCTTATTTACGAAATCGGCTATGACCTTAAATATCGAGCCTCGTTCATCCATTTTACGTAAGTAATTGACCGTAGCGGAAAACGTGTTATAATCATCCTTCTGTCGATAATTCCCCGTACTCTTCATAGGATAAGAGTTCTTTACTAAATCCGTTTGACTCCAAGATGTTCCGTCCGAAGCTTGATTGATATATTCGATCTCAGCTCCGACACTATTCAGCGAATCGATCTCGAAAATAGCCCCGACACGTCCATTCCCATATTTGGAATCCGTATCATACAAAGATTGAGACACAAACTTATTCCCAACCGTTCCGTATTCCCTGTTGGAGTTCATCTCTCCTTTATCCCGGGGAGTAAAAGTACCCGATACCGCTCCATTCAAGCTCCATTTCCCGACACGTGCATTTACGGACGCCGATGGAATATACCCTTGTAAAGATGGAGACAATGACGTACCTAAAGATACATATCCTTGCATACCGTTATCCGGACGTCGCCGCAATGAGATCTTGATCACTCCACCCTTAGTTGAGGCCTCATACTCAACTCCCGCGATCGGTATTACCTCAATCCTTTTTATATCCTCCGATTTCAAAGACCGCAAATAAGCCAGTAGCTCCTCTCCCGTTAAACGAATCTCACGGTCATCCACAAACACCTTCGCCCCTTGCGCCCCATTAATCGGGATCGTTCCATCCGAGAGCCACACACCCGGTGCCTGCGATAATAATTCCGTACCATCCTTTCCGGCAGATGGCATGACCGACATGATAAAGCGGTCCGCCTTCCGCTCTATATTCTTCGCTCGAACAACGACTTCCCTCAGAACATGGTTCGATAGATCTAGAATCAAGGAATCCCGCCGTTTTATCGGTAAGATCAGCTCTTTCCGTAAAGGCTCGTATCCGAGACATTGAACAACAAGCCTATACTTCCCAGCCTCCGCCTCCATGCTAAAATCGCCATCACTATTGGCCACGGCACCCCCTACCTGTTTTTCTCCCGATAAAAGCACAGCGGTCGCATATTCCACGGCATTTCCCTCCGCATCGGAAACATGGGCTTTATAAACCGTTTGTCCCGAGATCTTTTGAGCACTACCCCCGCCTATCGCCAAAATCCAAAGCGATAGCAATAAAAACCGTACCATGGCTCTATTGATTTACCGGATAATACAGTTTTAATTTGAAAGTCGCTTCCTCATCCTTCACCTCGCAACTTTTCAACGCATATCCTTCCGCAGGCCCTTTTCCTTCCAGCATATCCATTTGCCAATTCTCGTTCTCGTCATGGAATACGGACAGATCAAACTTTTCCCAATCCACGTTTTCCAGTCGGATCGTAACCTTTCCTTTCTCAGACTTCGCCATGCCATAAACAGGCTTGGTATCTTTCCCTGACTGAGCCATAACTAGGATATTCCCATGGTTACCACGTATATTTCCAATCTCTACAATAATAGTACGTGCCTCTATGTAACCACATACCAACATGAATAAAGATAATATGAATAAAACTCGTCTCATTTTAGTATCCTCCTCTTAATCATTATTACTGTTACTATAAACAAGTTTATTTTATAAACCATCCATGGATAAAAAAATGCAAAGGAGCTGCGCATCACTCTTTGCATATCACAAATATAGACAAGTTTATTTTATAAACCAAATAAAATTATAAAATATTCCAATAAAAATTTGACTCTGCAAAATACAGCCAAAATCCCCCACTAACCCTCCTAGAAAACACGTACATGCTTTCAAAACAACTATCTTAAGTTTGAAACAAAGCAACTTTTTCGCTATATTGCGCACATTTAGAATATATATGAACAGGACCAACATACAAATAACTAAAGATATGAACGAACGAATAATTGCTATACAAGCAGATATTACGACATTGGATGTAGACGCCATCGTAAATGCCGCGAACAATAGCTTATTGGGAGGTGGCGGCGTAGACGGTGCCATCCATTGGGCCGCCGGTCCGGAACTCCTTGACGAATGCCGGACTTTACAAGGATGCCCGACCGGAGAGGCGAAGATAACGAAAGGTTATCGATTGAAAGCCCGTCATGTCATACACACCGTCGGTCCTATCTACCGGAACGGACAACACGGAGAGCCGGAGCTACTGGAAAATTGTTATCGAAACTCCTTGCGATTGGCGAAAGAGAACAGACTGAGAACAATCGCTTTCCCATCAATAAGCACCGGCGTATATGGCTATCCTATCGAGGAGGCGGCACGGATAGCGATCCGCACGATCGATACCTTCCTAAAAGAGAATCCGGAAATCCAGCAAGTCACGATGTGCTGTTTTTCCGGATACGACAAATCGGTTTATACAAAAGCGCTGGAACAAATCACAACTCACGAGCCGTAATGTGGAAACACCCTTGCTTGCGTTCGTGCTTGATATAGCAACGATCCGCCCTGCGCAAATCACGAAGCACGGAGGCAAGCACCATTTTCAAGCGGTCCTTATCAATATTTAAGGTATCTTTCTCATCTATCTTAGTATAGCGTACCCATGATACATCGAACGTAGTTCCGTATTGGTGGGCAGAGTTGAGAGAAGAGTTCGTATTCCTTTTTCTCAATTTCTTGACATCGGCAACCGTACGGGTTACACTGGTTACCTTTATTTTATAGATGGAAGCATTCAAGTTTTTCAATGAGTCTTGGAAGTTTTTCCCGATATCCTCCAGCAGATTAGCGGCTTCCGGCACCAAATACGGAATAGAGTGCGTCAACTCCTCTACCTCGTAATAGTCATTCGTCTTGATCTCCACCATATCCCGGGAGGCGTGCTCCGCTCCTTCCCTCGAAGAGACAGGCTCTATGCCGATCTTCTTCGCAACGGACAAATGAACGTCATTCAAATCATTAAAATCGCGATTATAGCTTCCATTGTACCAAATCTTCTTCAATTCACCTCTTTTCTCCTTACAAGAAGAAAAAGCCGTCGCCGACACGATCACGACCAGCAACAACATCACATTAAACACTGTCTTCATCTTCATTACCTTCGTTTTACCTAACAAACATACGGAAAAATCCGAAATTACCCCTTAACTCCAATTAGTTTTTCTCTAAATGATAGACGGACGGCTGAAAGATGTGTTCCCGTGAAATAAAACTTCTCCCTTTGCATCAATGGATAAAGAATATTACTAATTTTGTAACTTGATTCGAATAATAAAAAATAGCACATCTTTTTGAAGCGTAATTTAATAAAAGGAATAGCGGATGATTGAAAGAATTTATATTCTTGAAAGCGTAGACCCGGTAATTTTCTACGGTGTGAATAACTCTAATATGCAATTGATCAAGACATTGTTTCCGAAATTGCGTATCGTTGCCCGTGGAAATGTGATGAAAGTGATTGGAGATGAGGATGAGTCCGAGCTTTTTCTCAAGAAAATCCGTGAGGTGGAAAAATACTGTGAGGAGTTTAACTCGCTCTCCGAAGACGTGATTCTGGATATTATAAAAGGGAAAGGCCCCACGGTCGTGAAGCAGGAGAACCTGATCATCCACGGCATGAATGGCAAGCCGATTACCGCACGTACCGAGAATCAACAGTTATTGGTAAAGGCTTTCGAGAACAACGATCTGGTTTTCGCCACGGGACCCGCCGGTTCGGGCAAAACATTCGTCGCTATCGCCCTAGCCGTAAAAGCATTAAAGAATAAGGAAGTACGGAAGATCATCTTAAGCCGCCCCGCCGTAGAAGCCGGAGAAAAACTGGGTTTCTTGCCGGGCGAGATGAAGGATAAGCTAGATCCCTATCTGCAACCGCTTTACGATGCCTTGCAGGATATGATTCCGGCGGCTAAGCTGAAGGAATATATGGAGAATAACGTGATACAGATCGCCCCGCTAGCGTTTATGCGCGGTCGTACCTTGAACGACGCCGTCATTATATTGGACGAGGCGCAAAACACGACGACGCATCAAATCAAGATGTTCTTGACCCGCTTGGGTATGAACGCCAAGATGATCGTCACCGGAGATGTCACACAGATAGACCTTCCGCCTTCTACCACGTCCGGATTGATACAGGCCATGCAAATATTGAAGGGCGTAAACGGGATCGGTAAGATCGAGTTCACCAAGAAAGATATTGTCCGGCATAAACTTGTCCAACGAATCGTAGAGGCTTATGATAAGTTCGATGATAAACGGAAGAAAGAGATCAAAGAGGCAAAAGAGAAGAAAACGAATATAGACAACAACTAAAAGTAAGAGTCATGAAGAAGGCATTAGTTAAGACAGACTTCAATTTCCCGCGACAAAAGAGCGTATACCATGGGAAAGTACGCGACGTGTACAACATCAATGACGAGGTATTGGTAATGGTCGCTACAGACCGTATTTCCGCTTTCGATGTTATCTTGCCGGAAGGTATTCCTTACAAGGGACAAATGTTAAACCAGATCGCCGCCAAGTTCCTTGACGCTACGACTGATATTTGCCCGAACTGGAAACTGGCTACTCCAGACCCGATGGTAACGGTTGGCGTTCAATGCCAAGGTTTCCCGGTTGAGATGATCGTACGCGGTTATCTGTGCGGAAGCGCATGGCGTGCTTATAAGAGCGGCGTACGTGAGATCTGCGGCGTGAAACTACCGGAGGGTATGCGTGAGAACCAACGTTTCCCCGAACCCATCATCACCCCGACCACAAAGGCTGAGATCGGAGAGCATGATCAAGATATCTCTAAAGAGGAGATTCTCGCTAAAGGTTTGGTCTCTAAAGAGGACTACGAGGTTCTTGAGAAATATACGATGGCCTTGTTTAAACGCGGTACCGAGATCGCTAAGGAACGTGGCTTGATCTTGGTTGACACGAAATATGAGTTCGGCCATCGTGACGGCAAGATCTATTTGATCGACGAGATCCATACTCCGGATTCCTCCCGTTATTTCTACTCAGAAGGATACGAGGATCGTTTCGCCAAGGGTGAACCGCAGAAGCAACTTTCCAAGGAGTTCGTTCGCGAATGGTTGATGGAAAATGGCTTCCAAGGTAAGTCCGGACAGAAAGTTCCTGAGATGACACCGGAGATCGTAGAAGGAATCAGCAACCGATATATCGAATTGTTCGAGCATATCACAGGGGAGACTTTCGTAAAAGGCGAGACTGACAACTTGCTGAACCGCATCGAGAAAAACGTTACCGAATATTTACAGAATAAATAAGATACCGCACATGACACAGTATGGTTCAGAGACAATACTTCCTTATAACAAAGAGGAACAAAAGGGCACGCAAGTCAAACGCATGTTCGACTCGATAGCCGAAACGTATGACCAACTCAACCATACTCTCTCATTTGGTATCGACAAGATATGGCGCAGGAAAGGGATCGCTTTCCTGCGTCCTTTCTCTCCTAAAACGATACTGGATATCGCTACCGGTACCGGAGACTTGGCTATCTCCATGTACAAAAAGCTGCGCCCCGACCATATCATCGGTGCCGACATCTCGTTAGGCATGATGGAAGTGGGACGGAAAAAAGTAGCTGCCGCCGGTTATTCGGAGCATATATCCTTCGAGCAACAGGACTGTACGGCCTTGACCTACGAGGAAAACTCGTTCGATGCCGTAACCGCCGCTTTCGGGGTTCGTAATTTTGAGAACATAGAGCAAGGTATCTCAGAGATGTACCGGGTGCTGAAACCCGGTGGGCATATCATGATCTTGGAACTTTCCACACCGGAACATTTTCCCATGAGACAACTCTACCAGATCTATTCAAAGACCGTCATCCCCTTTATCGGACGTCTACTCTCTAAAGAAAAAGCCGCATATAATTATTTGCCGGCTTCCATCAAGGTAGTTCCTCAGGGAAAGGTCATGACGGATTTACTCACCCGTCAAGGCTTCAAGCAGGCCCGTGTACGGACCTTTACCTTCGGGATCTGTTCATTATATACAGGATCTAAAGAATAAACAATAAAAAGGTTATGCAGAAATATGGCTTACTGGGATATCCCCTCGGACATTCGTTTTCTAAAACGTATTTCAACCAGAAGTTTGAGGCGGAGAAGATCGACGCTGAGTACTTGAATTTCGAGATTCCATCTATCAAGGAGATTAAGAACGTAATCAAAGAAAACCCTGAACTTAACGGTTTAAACGTGACCATTCCTTATAAGGAACAAGTAATCCCATATTTAGACGATTTGGATGACGATGCCCGTCAGATCGGAGCGGTAAATGTCATCAAGTTCACAAAAGGTCTTTTCGGCAAACTTAAACTGAAAGGATATAACTCGGATATTATCGGATTCAAGCAATCGATTGATCCTTTATTGAAAGAAACGCACCGGAAAGCGTTGATCCTTGGTACGGGAGGGGCGTCAAAGGCAGTCTTCCACGGACTGAAACAGCTAGGCGTTGGTGCCACGCTGGTTTCTCGCAAACCGAAAGAATTTTGTATCACGTACGATGAGATTACTCCGAAGACCATGGAGCAATATACGGTGATCGTAAACACGACTCCCTTAGGCATGTTCCCGAATATAGACTCATGTCCGGATATCCCGTACGATTTACTTACGCCGAATCATCTATTGTATGATTTACTTTACAATCCGGATGAGACCCTATTCATGAAGAAAGGAAAAGAAAAAGGCGCCGTCGTGAAAAATGGTCTGGAAATGCTTCTATTACAGGCTTTCGCCGCTTGGGAAATCTGGCAGAAATAGATCGAACGATATCTTTCCAACCACATGATTTGATGAAGCTAGCTTCGTGAGCCAATGAAGTTAGCTTCGTTAGTCAATGAAGTTAACTTCACAAGCGTATGAAGTTAACTTACTTCAACCAAGTCAATACATAGTCCGGTGTAACTTGATATGCCAACTCATATTCCCGGCATGCCTCGGTCCGGGTTTCTCGTCCCTTAAACGTCCCACTCGATAAATAAGGAAAAGGATTCACGTGAAGATGCTTTTGAAAGTCCACTCCTTCCTGCCCGATTATCTTGAACAAGGTTTCTTTGGCGCACCAATGGATTAATAGATGCTCGACCTCATGCTCCAGATCGATACCCGCCTCTTCCTCCGGATTCATAAAGCGACTTCGTATTTTCAAGATCCGGTCCGAACGATACTCGATATCGATCCCTGTCGGACGCTTATCCAAGATTACCGCCACATAATCTTTCGTATGAGATATACTTATATATAAAGGTACGCACGCGAGGAACGGGGCACCCGTAGAATGATAGTCAACCCTTGCCTCCTCTCCTAAAAGCTCTTTTAAAAGCATCCGGCTGGCGAAACGTTCCTGCCTCCGCTTCTCTGCCGATACCCGCTCCAAAAAAGAAGAATAGTCCGCTTTATGCTCAAGCATCCCCAAAAGCTCATCAGAGCTTTCTTCCATTTTCCAGACTCCATACAGCGGCGAGAGTTGTTTATATAGCAAGGCCATATTATTCTTTCCAACTAAAAGTTTGTATAAGTTCTATGATATCTTCCCGGATATATTGGATAGCGGGAGCTAATGAATCCGCATTGGGTTTACAGTCAAAATACAAGGCCCCCCGGAAGAAATTCGATACACTATCTGTCAACAGGAATTGTATGGGAGAAGCCGATTCTCCATCCAGAAGAAACAGCGAGCCATAAACGTTTGCGGCAGGGTTGGAATACGCTTTCTCCGATATCCGATTCTCCGACTTTATCAGGCGGGCGACGAAAGAGCGGCTTTCCGTCTCCACCGTCACCAAGGACACAGGAGTAATTGGCAAATAGCTGCAATAAAGCTTAGCCTCTAACTCCGGATACGAGATATTCAAGCCCGTAACACCCTTCTTTTGATCCGGCACCTCTATGACCGCAGTCTGAGAGACATCAAAATTAAAAGGCAGGTAACTGAGATCAAGCGGTTTATATTGTGCCTTCGAAGGTTCGATACGAACATAGCCCCGTGGCTTCGGCGTATATTCCACACACGAAATACAGCATATCCCTAAAAACAGAGAACCTCCTATGACAGCAGCTATCCATTTCATAAACATTTACTTCGTATCTTTCCCATTCTCATCATTCCCTGTACCTTCAGGGATACGGTTAAATTTAACCTTTAATATCCTCCTGTTATCCACTTCCAGCACTTGGAAACGATATTCCTTAAAATCTATAATCTCCCTACGGCGTGGAAAATCCCCTTTTATCTCCAACAAAAGACCGGCCAAAGTTTCCACTTCTTCCGTCAATTTACCAAAATCTGAGGGATCGGCATCGATAACCCGGAAGAAATCCGTCAATAATATCTTTGCCTCAAAGATCAAGCTACCGTCTGCTAAACGGATAAATTGTTGCTCATCCTCATCATACTCATCGGAGATCTCTCCAACAATTTCCTCTAGGATATCTTCCATCGTCACAATACCGGAGGTACCGCCAAACTCATCGACCACGATCGCCATATGAATTTTATTGGTACGGAACTCTTCCAGCAAATCATCGATCTTCTTGGTTTCCGGCACGAAATAGGCCGGTCGGATCAAGCTCTGCCAACGGAATGTATCGGGCTTGTCAATATAGGGCAATAAGTCCTTGATATATAAGATACCTTTTATATTATCCTCAGTCTCGGAATATACCGGAATACGCGAATAGCCGGATTTGATAATAAAATCAACCACCTCACGGAAACTGATCTTGATCTCGATATCTTCCATATCCAGACGAGGAGTCATGATCTCATCAGCGGTCTTATTATAAAACTTGATAATCTCCGCCAGCATCTCCTTCTCCTCCGGGATCTCGGTAGAGGTTAGCTCTAACGCTTTAGAAAGCTCATCTACAGAGATATCATATTTCTTTTTCGCTAACGCTTTATTGATGACCGATGTGGAATTAACCAAGATTTTCGAGAATGGGCGGCAGAAGCGTTCCAAACCACTTAATACGGAGGCTGAAAAACGAACAAAACGCAAAGAATTCTTCTGTGCGTAAATCTTAGGCATGATCTCCCCAAAAAGTAAAAGCAAGAAAGTCAAGAGAATCGTCTCAAGCACAAAGCCTAGAAGAGGAGCGGCCGAGAAATTAATCCAAGCGTTAATCGCATAGGTACACAGCATAACGACCGCCACATTTACAAAATTATTAGCGATCAATATAGATGCCAATAGATACTCCGAACGTTCAAGGAGACGTTTGATAACAGGATCTGCCGGGCGATTCTCTTCCCCGATCTCATTTAGGTCACCCGGGGTTAGAGAAAAGAATGCCACTTCAGAGGCCGACACGAAGCCGGAAACAAACAGCAGTAAAAAAGCGAAGCTTAATGCGATCACAGGACCCGCTGTCAGCGCCTGCACCGTTACGTTTTCAAATAAGCCCCATAAATAATAGTCCGAGTCCAAGGGAAACAGTATTAGTTAAACAATATCAGAACGGGAGATCATCCGCGTCACTGGATTCTGAGAATGCGCTAGGCTGCGAAGCGGCTGGCTGTTGATAAGCGGTATTTGGCGCCGTGGTCGGTTGAGCCGGTTGTCCTTGTCCCACATTGGGCTGCATACTACCGCCTTGTGCAGTCGTATTTCCACCATCGACCGGACGGGAACCCGTGCTGTAAAACTCGATACGATCCGCATGGATCTCCGTAACATATCGTTTCACGCCGCTTTGGTCATCATAATTACGAGTACGAATCTTACCTTCCACATATACACCGGAACCTTTACGTACCCATTTTTCCACGAAAGGAACCAAATCCCGACGAACTACAATATTATGCCACTCCGTACGCTCCGGAACCACCGTTCCATTTGCCAACGTATACCCACGTTCCGAGGTTGCCAGCGGGAAATTAGCGACAGCGGCACCACTGTCAAAATAGCGAACGTCAGGATCTTTGCCTACGTTGCCGATCAATATAACCTTATTCAATGACATAATTCAAATTCTTAATAACCATACAAAGAAACACAAATTCAATCATTCTCACAAGTTTCCGTTTAATTTCTCTAAATCAGATAGTGAAATTTCACCTATGTGAGTTTCAAGACTATAGAAGAGACAGTTGTAGAGATCTCATTCACAGATGATATCTAAAAGAACCAAATTGAAGAACGAATTTGAAGAACCAAATTAAAGAACCGATATGATGGAACAACAGATATTCATTAACGAGATACAGACATCTTTTGTATTGAGGCAACCAAAGTCAACTAAGCCGACCAATATCTATTTAGTATGTCGGATACAAGGGAAGCAAGTTAAACTAGCTACAGGGGTTAAAGTGTATCCAGAGCACTGGAACACAAAGAAACAAGAAGCCTATATAAGTGTTCGTCTAACAGAACTAGATAATCAGAATAATGAAATCGCTAATAAAAAAATTAAAGCACTTAGAGACAGTGTATCGTCTTATAAAGAGTATCTTTGTGATAATCCCGACAAGATCACGAACAGCTTAAACATCCTGCGGGAGTATATCTATAAAGACTATAAGCATATAAATAGAATTAGTAAAATGAAACAGCAGATCAGCGCAACATTAGAAATGAAGCAACTTATAGATAGGCAAAGCACAAAAGAATCTACCAAGAAGGGGAATATTGGTGCTATAGGATACCTAGAAACATTCCTAAAAGCATCCAAAATTGATAACACTTGGAATAACATAAACCTTGAAACACTAGAGCAGTTCAAACAATATTATATAAATAAGAAGACTAACGCTACTACGATCAATGCTTATATCAAGAGGATACTTGCAGTATGCAGAATTGCTAACAAATCTAGCAAAATTCAATTTAGCTTTGAGGGTAACAACTTACACTTATTAGAATTAATTAAGGATAACACTAATAAAACTAAGCGTAAGAATAAACAAGTGGCACTAACGGAGGAACAAGTAATGTCACTATACAGCTACACCCCAAAAGGAAGAAAAGCTACAGAGTTAGAAGAGATTAGAGACATATTTATACTTCAATGTTTAGTTGGGCAACGTATATCAGATATGCCTAAATTCTTTAATGGAGACTACAAGTATGATAGCAAGACGAACACCATAACTATAACACAACAAAAAACTAATGAAATGGCTATCATACCATTACTTCCATTGGCTAGAGAGATATTAAACAAGTACAATAATAAAAAGATGATAGTAGATATAAATACTATTAAAGACTTTAGAATGAATAAAGATATTAAACGTATTGCCGAGGCTGTAGGACTTAATGAACCTATAGAATACCAAGAGCAGAAAGGTACTGATATATTGAATATTACCAAACCATTACACCAGATGATACATTCACACACCGCAAGGCATACATTTGTCACAATTATGTGCCGTATGGGAATACCTAAAGACGCTGTGATTATAGCAACTGGACACGAAGATACAACTATGATAGATGCGGTATATGAACATCTTAATGAACAGGACAAAGCCAACAAGGTACATTCCGCATTCAATAAATTAGATGGTAAACTATTTAAAATGGATCAAGTAGACACTCCAATTATAGCTAAAGATGAGAATAAGCCCCCGAAACCCAAGACTAATATATTAGATTATTTATTTGCGGAAACTACTTTATTGAGACTTGACCAACTACATAGTAGGGATGTCAATATTTATGAGTTGCCAGATATATCTAAAGCAATCAGAGTTATTAAAGACCTATCTACTATAAGTAAAGCTCAATCATTCTTAAATGGCATTGACAAAACTATACTATATGGACGTATTAATAAGATCTCAGAAATATTATGGTATATAGGTAAACATTATGCAGATGCTACATTATATCAGTTATACGAACAAAAGGTTATTGAGCTAGGTTTATCAGATAGCATTAATCAGATCACGAGTGAGGATATATTACACCATCTTTGGCAGCAGGAGATAAGTAATGAAGAGCTAGACTGAAACTCCAACACAAAATTAAGCCTAATCCTTTAACAATAAACCCTAGCCCACCAATTAAGGCAAGCTGGGGTTTATAATTAAAATTTAGGCAGAAATCTTAGACCACCTACCATTTACCAAAGCAAATCTTTGAGCCTTATTTGAAGGGATCATAATAACCTTCTTATAGTAGTTACCGTTATCGGCTGCTGTAGTAGTCGGACAGTACTTATAATCTATAGTACCAAAGTTCCTAATACTGCTTACAGAGTACCAATAAGCATTAACTTTAGTTCCATCTGTAAAGAAGTTAATGTAGTATGCTGTATCTGATTGGCTATCTTTCTCATCCTTCACTAAGGACTTATATTTAGATACTTCCATTAAGTGAGTATCATAGCCTTCATACTTAATATCTCTTACCTTTATTTCAGCTACCACCTTCTTATCCTTATAAGTAAAATAGTAGTCCACTGGTGCATATTTATCTTCTGTAGGATGCAGATTAGTAGCACCCACTTGTATTAAAAATGATTCTAATAGTTTTCTTCCATTTAGTTCTAATTCATCAAATTTATCCATTTAAGCTAGTAGTTTACACTAGCCTGTATTCCATTATCATAAGTCATAAATCATTCACATTAACCATATACCATTTACAGGCTAATGGGTTATTCTATTGCTAAGATCTCTTCCTCTTCTGTTTCCGATACAATTCTGTTACCATCTTCATCTACCCACATAATTACCTGTTTTAAGTGAGATAATAACCCGATCTATTTCTTTAGTAATGTGGTCTTTAATATCATTTACCACCACCCTAACCAGCCCATATAACAAGGCTGCTAATAAAATCATTAATAAGTAAGTCATAGTATATATAGTTTAAGTAGTTAATAATCAAAGTAAAGTAAGGCTATCTTCACAGACCACCTTACTATGAATAACGAATCTCAATAATAATCTTTATGTTCGGATAATCTATAAGACAGTAAATCTAAATACAGAATTTGGTGTGTAAATAAATTAATAGAATCTATGTAGTAGGATAATCTATAAGAAGAATCTTTGTATTAGATGTATCTGTAGTCTTATTACGTTGATTAGCAGTAAAGTAGAACTAAACTACTCACTAACCAGACCGATAAAGCCATTCCCATATAACTCTTTATCGTATTACAAATATAACAATAATATTTTACACATCAAAACCAAATTACAATAATTTTAATAATTTATTCAAACACTATCTTAGGTCTGATTATTATAGTTGTGAATATAGGTTTAGCAGTATATCTGTAAGGAAATCATTCTCTTCAACAGTTTTAAATCTTTTCCTATCTTTAAGTTTAGTGGCATTATAATAAAGAGAGAAATTAGCCGTTAGTTCATTAGTACCAGCTAGTAAACTGGCTATCTTAATACATTTAGAACCTTTGTAAAACTTAATACAACCACCTTCATTATAAAGTCGGATGATATATTTAATTCCTATGCTGTTTAAAATTTCCTCAGCTTTAATACCTGCTTCTTCTGCATCTTCCTTTAGCTTTAATATTCTAGCTTCTTCTGATTCCTTTATACTGGGTGTAAAGTCAATAACCATAGCTTACTTAATTTTAATGTACTGAATAATATAACCTCTTACCTGCTTACCATCTATTCTTTTCCTAGCTTCCTTAATCTTAGCATAATCTTCAAAGTCTTTAATGCTAGCTTTTCCTTTGATTCCTAATGTGCCATAAATACTATTCAAGCAATCTTTAA
>NZ_FR885295.1:0-1182 GCF_000436315.1 Parabacteroides sp. CAG:2
GGGGTGGCTTAATTTTTCTTCATTAAAAGTCTTAGAATTACTGCCTGCCAAAGCCCGTCACAATTTTTTTGAAATCCTCAAGCTGTACATTAAGCTCTATATAGTACAAGCAGAAAAACAGACCATGATGCCGCAGGCAGTATAGGCCATAACCCACTCTTCCGTGAGTATCTTATCTATTTGACAATAATAAAAATGTAAAGGAGGATAATGGCATGGACAATATTCGTATCCCAATACATATAGGTTAACATATAAGGGAAAATGGTCACGGAGCCCACAAACCGTAGAATGAAAAAATATATTTCCATCGTGCACGGTTTATGCCTCTATCCGGATATTTGGCCGGTGCCGCAAAATGCACAATGTATACTCCATAAAAAACACCAGGGAGGAAAAATAAGTCATACTGAACAACGCCTGTCTGTAATGGGTCATGGATACAAATGGACTACAGATAATGGCTGCAATGGATATAACGATACAATCAAGCACAAAATAATGTACGAACGTGCCTATCAGTTGCATTTGGATGAAGCAGTACCACTTCATGCGATGTTTGGTTAGATTGAGTATGGATATAGAGGCTTAAAAATTAGACAGATACAAATTTACTAAAAAAGGAGAGGCTGTCTCAAAAGAGGTGTTTACAAACTTACTTTTGAAGATTTCATCCTTTCAAACTGCTTTTTCGTTGCCATAAGCCTCCTAAGAGGCTACTTTTGCAAGATTATGTGCTATTGCCAGCAGGCCGAACTCAATTTCAACTTTCTTAAGTCCACGAAGATGGAACCTCTTGAAGTGCTTGTTGTTCTTGAGGTTTCCAAATACGGCTTCCACAATTTCAACCTTCTTAAATCCACGAAGATGGAACCACTTGAAGTGCTTGTTGTTCTTGAGGTTTCCAAATACGGCTTCCACATCCTGTGGTCGCTGACTGCGATATTTCAGACCTTCATCAGAGAGTAGCTTTTCACGTTCTCTTTCCTTGATTTTCCTCAGACGGTGATTTACCTGTACAATCCTTTCCGAGCGGCTTCTACCTTCATCAGAGAGTAGTTTTTCACGTACTCTCTCCTTGATTTTTCTCAGACAGTGATTTACCTGTATAATTCTTTCAGACCGGCTTTTGTGACACCGGCATCTTAACTGGCAACCCTTACAGTTACGTGCCCTGTACCT
>NZ_FR885295.1:1218-1431 GCF_000436315.1 Parabacteroides sp. CAG:2
GAACAAAACCGTTGTCTGTTACCCGCCTTACATCGGAGAGTCGTTCCATTCTCTGTCCCATCGGACAATACATGCCGTCGGTTTCTTCATTATAATAAAAGTTGGCAGACAGAAACGGGTCGTTTCTGAAGTTCCTTTTCTGTTCCTTATGAAAATAATTGTACTTTATGAAGGTTTCAATGCCATGTCTGAAAGCATACAGATAGTTCTCTT
>NZ_FR885295.1:1596-5221 GCF_000436315.1 Parabacteroides sp. CAG:2
GCTTGTTGGTACTGATCTGTGCATTATATCCGGGTTTAAGCTGCCCATTTCTCATATGGTCCTCTTTCATGCGCATGAAAGTAGCGTCATTGTCTGTCTTTGAGTAACTGTTACGTCCGTCAAGTATCTCTCCCTGTGATTCATATTTCCTGAGCTGTTCAGGCCATGACTTCCTTACACGTCTTACCTTCGCTTTCATCTTCTTGTCAGCATCCACTCCATTCAGGGCATCATCTATCTGCCCGAGTGCCTTTTCCACTTTCTCCGGGGTGATATCCTGATAGGCAACCGGAGCGGAATCACGCAGTTCCTGCTTGGTGAGGGACTCGGCGTATTGCCATATCTCCTCAAGCTGTTCCGCGATTCTGGATATGCGGGTATGTATAGATTTGCCCCCCAGACGAACGTATAACGGTTGGCGTTCACCTCCATCTTCGTCCCGTCAGTACAGGCCACATCCAGACTTACAAAACCTTCCGCCACGAGAAACTTTACAATGGTTGCAAATATCGTCTTCAGCACATCCTTTAGCCGGCTGCTGCGGAAACGGTTGATGGTATTATGGTCAGGAGTTACATTGCCGGTAAGCCACATGAAGCGTATGTCATTACGACAGAACTCTTCTATGCGACGGCTGGAATAGATATTACGCAAATGCATAGACAAGAATCTGAAGCATCATGCGTGGGTGGTACGCAGAACAGCCTTTAGGGGAATACTTACGGTAAAGTGCTTCAAGGTTTATCTGTTCAATGATGCGGTGAACAACCCGGACCGGATCGTTCCGGGGAATAAAATCGCCTAAACATGGAGGTAAAAGCAGATTATCGTTGGATGTGTAACTTTTAAACATTATCTTTGGGATATCTTACTTGATGCCCTAAGATACAAAAAATTAGGGAGATGGGCAAGTTCTGGCTGAGCGAAGTTAGGGCTTACCCGATTTTTTGCAGACACAAAAAAGGCCATCCCAAAGTTTATTTGAGACAGCCTTGTTTATTTTATGTGCAAATGTAACTGTTATCCTAAATAACCATTCAGAATTATTTCAGCATTTCACCTTTTTCGTTGAAAAACACAACGCTTTCGGTTCCGACGGCATCAACCAAAGTTACTTTATAAGTCTTTACGCCATCTTCTGCCACTTCTACGGCTGCTTCCTTAATGGTGGATTCAGCATAGTCTTTCTTGATGGCGTCCTGAACTGCCTGCGGGAGTTCCTTTATATCAATCGGTTTAAACTCGTTCACCATTGCAACGATTTCAACATCTGATGCCATGTTGTTAGCGAATGCTACTGAACTACCTAATCCCATTACCAGTGCTACTGCAAACAATACCTTTTTCATAATGCTAATTATTAAATTGTTAAACATCTTATCGTCTTACGCTAAAGAATAGACAATCACCGTGCCAAATAAATGGATATTTATCATATTGCTGTAAAACAGACCCTTATGAATTATTCATATTGCATAATGCAAATGTCTGATGGGCATTTTTTCTACAATGATGTGGAATGCGATACACATGGCTACACATGGTCTAACGACTGTGAATAAGAGAGTTGAGACGTTAAAATCATGCAGACGGCATGCGAAAGGAGTCGTAACGAAAGTAATCTCTCCATTACGGCTCCTGGTTATTATCCTTCTACTGTTAAAAAGTAATATCCAATTTCACCATGAATGTTATCGAACGATAGCCGCACTCCTTGCTCAACAGGTTGTTCACCATAAACTGGAAAGCGACTCCCTTTGTCACTTTCACGCCGAAGTAATTGCGTATATGTTCGTAAAGGAGATAGCCCATTCGCTGGGATTTGAAAATACGGCGTTCTTCACCCAATTCTTTAAACGGTTCACCGGCTCTACTCCGCAGGAATATAGAAAACATTAATCTGCCAGATACCTTTTCATTCGCGGCGAGTACTCTGTCCGGTAGTTTCCGCAACTGTCCGTATAGATAATGAAATTGTCAATTTCCGGATGCTCTTTCTACAACTGACGGGCTTTGCGGCTCCCCAACGTCATAAAGGCCGTTGCATAGGCATCAGCAAGCATGCACTGATGGGCAATAATTGTAGCACTCAATATATCCTTTTGAACCGGATATCCTGTTATCGGATTGATGGCATGAGCGTATTTCCTTCCATCTTTCAGATAGAAATTACGGTAGTTGCCGGAAGTTGCGAGTCCCAGCCGTTCCGACAGTTGCACAATTTGTTCAAGCTCGGAGTTTGTTCCGGTACTGTCATCCTTCGGTCTGACAATGCCAATGCACCAATTCCACCCTTGCGGGTTCTTTCCTTTCGCTATCATTTCGCCGCCGATGTCTATCATATAGTTCGATATGCCTTTGCGGTCGAACAAACACGCGATTATGTTACAGATAGTACCGCCGCCGAGCACCGAGAAATTGAGCAGGATGCGGGGATCGTCTTTCATCACACGGTTGCCCTGTAAACGCACTTTTCGGAAGCCTACAAAGTGGCGGATACTGTCTACGAGTTGCGGAGTGATGCTGTCAAACTTTGTAAAGCCAAATCCCCACAGGTTGATAAGCGGTGCACAAGTTACGTCAAATATCCCGCCTGTTTGTTCCGACGCTTGCATGGCTGTGCGGAAAGGATTGCATCAAGTTATATATCTTACGATGTTTTTTGTGCCAAGTGTATCTCTATGTAGAATACATTTCTAATTAGCTAAGCGATATATGAAACTAATCTTATCGAAAATTTTGTCCGTATCTTCTCCGACCTTTGGGTTAATCAGTTCAGCATATATCTGCATAGAAAAGATTGATTTTGTGTCCTAATACTTTTGTAAAGTTTCTTATGGCACGCCTTTTAATATACCCGAAACAACAAAGGTATAATGTCCGATATGAAAAAAACTGGATTTTTATTGAAGCGAATCAATTCTTTTATTATTTTTACCTTTCCTTCCATAACCAACGTGGTGCGCCGTTGCGCCCTGCAGCTGCTCATGTCGAAACAGAAAACACTGGACAAGCAGACGCTGAAGGAAGCCTTACAGAAAGAAACACAGAAAATGTGAAATTATTACGTGGACTCCGACGGACCGCCCTGCTTGTGTTACCGGCTGCCTTGCCCGGGATGAACCTTTGAGATGCAACCGCCAGACAAAGGGGAAGAGGAACACTTCCATACCCGTAACCCGGCAGGACAGTCTTATGCCAGGGACACAACTATAGAAAAAAGGACAGACCTGATAGTAAGATGCGTTTGGCAAAAAAGGAAATGATGAATATTAATAATAGAAAAAGACATTTGTTCCGCAAAGCATACGCGGATATGTACATAAAAGAAGAGAAATATCTTCAAAAGGAGGATTGTTTTCCAGCCCCCCATTACTGGTAGTTTTTAGGAGATAAAGCCTAAGGATATTTTGTTTTTCTCACTTGAAAACCTTATTTTTGCATAACAAAAACGTCCTTTGAATGTATGTAAGATGAAACAAGCCGCTGAATTTCGCTCGTTTCTAAATAGTTACCTATTAAATAAAAATAACAAGAGAACTATTTAATTTTCAGTTAGATAGCAAAAGCATTGTGTTTCGCAACGTGCGTGGTCAGGTTTTTCTTTATGCCGCAGAAATCGGCG
>NZ_FR885296.1:0-650 GCF_000436315.1 Parabacteroides sp. CAG:2
TAAATGAGCTACTTTTA
Organism: Parabacteroides sp. CAG:2; assembly: GCF_000436315.1. Lineage (NCBI taxonomy): Bacteria > Pseudomonadati > Bacteroidota > Bacteroidia > Bacteroidales > Tannerellaceae > Parabacteroides > Parabacteroides sp. CAG:2. The sequence goes on from NZ_FR885296.1 coordinate 18, forward strand.
GAATATGTGTGGGAAGTAGCCAACCACTTCCTGCCCGATAATGAAGATGTGTCCACTGCACCTGCCATATTCGCCAACAGATATGCGGAAAGAAACTTATCCGTTGAAGAAAGGTACGAAAGAAGCAAAAAAATGAAGACTTTCAAAGGGAGTTTGGAAGAATACAAAAAACGAGAATACAGAAAGTTGGACGATTCTTTCAAAGAGAAGTTTCTAACCAACGAAGATTTACAGAATACCATTGAAGCGTATAAGTTGGACGTTAGCAAGTTTTGGTATCTACTTCTGTTCGTATATGACTTTATAGAGGATATTGGCACAAATGCACCTGCATTGAACAAGTCTGTATTGGAGGACTTTAGCTATTTTCATGCCAATCTGCTGGAAGCTACAAGCATCACCTTAAAGAAGGACAATAAGAAAAGCTATGTTATTGAAAGAGAGGGCACAATCAGAATCATTCAAGCAGCCTTGCAGCATTTTGTCAATACATATAGCGATATTATACATAGTGAACAAGACAGAGAAGCTGTGATTAAACAATTAAAAGACATAGGTTTAAATGGATTTATCAGAAATGACTTATCGTCAAAAATCAACTTTACGGACAAGTTCAGTCTTGACATATCTTAT
>NZ_FR885297.1:0-37777 GCF_000436315.1 Parabacteroides sp. CAG:2
TAGAAAGTTAAAAGATTTATGTTTAAGAAGTTGTTCTCCCCGGACACGCACCAGACATCGTTCTATGTGTAAATAATCTAAATCATCTACCATATCTACCATTATTTATGTAATCTTTTGATTGTAAATAATTTATCTTATGGTGGTAGATAGTGAACATCTACCACTACAAACTTCGATCTACCATCATTAGGTTACCGGAAAGATTAGCACGAACAATTACTACTAACGATAAATAATGTATAACATTCTGTATTTCAATAAATAATAGTTTTTGCATAGAAAAACAAAAGTTTTGCTATAGAGAAACTTTTGTTTCTTCAGTATGAAATAAAAGTTTCTTCAGTATGAAACCACTAACTTCACCTATTGAAACTCTTATTGGCTTTAATCCCTTTGTCTGTCTCTTATGAAATCGTCAAATACTAAATATACGAGTCCGCAAGCTTGAGAAGTGATTTTTTTTGCGTTTCCCATTAAAACATGGTAGATGCAGAATGAAAATTGTAGATGTTATTCCATCTGCAACCACTATATAACATATTTATTTACAATAAGTATGAGGTTGAATTGTAGATATTGTAGATGTTCTCATGAAATAATATTCCGGCTCTTAGGTTCAAGACATATGGGATCGCTATCATAAGGAAAGGATAGTAAATTTTGTAGTCTCCGAATCAATTTATAACCAGAATTATATATGCAAAAAAGGCACTCCCGGTAAAAGGAATGCCTTTTGGTTGTTATTCAGAAAATAGATATTATTCGACAACTGAAGATTGATTTGCGTTGCCCCAATCAAGAACCTTTGTCTTAACAAACAACTCAACAAAGTCTGTTGGAGGAACAGTAGGATCATCATATCCTCTACCGGCTAAAGTTGCGTCAATACTGTAAATTATATTACGATGGATCTTTCCATCCTTTAAATACTCAGCCGTAGCTGCTGCCATTTCATTCGTCGCAGCAATTTTAATAGGCCAATATGCTGTTTTCTCCGCATAGTTGTATACTGCATCACTTCCGCTCTTTTTAGCATTTTCGAGCTTATAAGTACCTTTAACTACAATTTCAGTTGCAAGATCCTCTGGTTTGAAATTTTCAGCACCATTCATTTCACGAGCAGCCTTAACTTGGGGATTTTCGAACACATAGAATTTAGGGGCGATTGTGATAGTCGCAGACACACCATCTTCAGTTGCGATATTCTGTACCAATGCGGTGGCTGGTAAACTGGCCTTGTATCCTTCAATAATAGAACCTCTCATATTCGTAAACATAGCGTCATCATTCACGAAATCTCCTCTATAACCTGAAGCATAATCTGTAGCATTAGCAGCATAAGTTGCGGACACATTACCCCATACGGTATTGCTAACGACATTCCACCAGCTATTGCCATTACCCATATCTGCTGCATTGGACTTCGTCCGCCCATGCATGATGAATACACATTCTGGTACAATCGTCGCAATTCCTTCAACGTATACATCTTTTGCAGCTCTAGTCATGTCTAAGCTAAGTCCCGTAAAATCAATGCGCGCTACATTTCTTATCAAGTACAAGGGATCTGCTACAAGAATATGTTCACCTTCTCCCGCTGTTTTAGTATATCCATAATAGTTTTTACCTGCTTGTAAAGTGAATGGATCAGACAAACCACTACTCATTGGTAAATAGTTTTCTGCGAATCCGGCAGCTGGCATCGTATATACAGGAGATACAAAGTTGTCAATTGTTGTACCAGCCAGTGAGATTTCAGGCATATTAGCAAATGCGATAGCACGTAATTGCGCACCTTCTGTCAGTCCGGCAAATTGAACCTCATCATTATCCGCAGCAGCATCCTCATTGGCAATATCAGAGGTTGAAGCGACAAGCGCTCCAGTTTCAGCATCATAAAGAGCAACTGTTAAGTTTGTAATTTTAGCTTCATTTTCAGTCTGTGTCCCCTCCGCTGCAGCTTTAGTCAAACTTCTAGCCACATTTTTCACAGAAATAGTCAGTGTTGCGTTATTTTCCCCTGTTTGCGGTTGATCCGGTCCTACGATAGGATCATCCTCGTTTGAACACGCCGCAAACGCGCAAGCGATCATTGTCCCGAATAATAAATTTCTAAGTTTCATATACATATAATTTTATGAGTTAATAAATCTTTTATATAAACCTTTCTTTCTCAATTGCTTTTTAAGTTTTCAGTCACATAACAAGAACTCTTTGTTCAAATCTTCCCCATGACCAATCTGTTGTTCGTTAATGACATTGCAAAGGTATTTGGACGATAAAAAAAAGTAAATAGGTGTTACTTTCATAAATAAGAGGTAAAACTATAAATTTTCATTCGGGATATTTTCGGGCTGATTAGCACCGTTGTAAGGCTATCAAAAAGAGGTTGAAAAATATCGTTTCAAAAAACAAATAAAAAATTTTGCCATTCCCCGACGATTATTCGGGAAATGGCAAAACGATTAATTCTTACCCGGCAGATACTGTGAAGGAGTGACGCCGTATTGTTCCGTAAAACGCTTACGGAAAGTGGCGGTATCGTTGAAGCCGACCATTTCCGAAACCTCTTGGATAGAGTATCGCTGCATACTGATCAGCTCGGCGGCTTTCTTCAAACGTACCATACGGGTAAGCTCCAATATACTACTATCCGAGTAGAGTTTTATCTTTCTATATAATGTAGGGAGACTCATGTTTAAAGAATCCGCCAAAATCTTCGCCTCAAAACTAGGGTCATCCAAATGTTTCTCGATCGTTGAGATAACCGCATCCATAAAAAGATTGGAAGGGGAATCATCTTTCTTTACCGTTTTCTCTCCCTCGGGATGCGCACCTACAGAATTCGACGTATAGAAACGTCTCATCTCATCCCTACGTTTCAATAAACTGTTTACCTTACTTCGTAACACCTCTACATCGAATGGCTTGGTTATATAATCATCGGCGCCACATTCAATGCCGGCTATAACATCCTCACTCTCTACCTTTGCGGTTAGCAAGACAACCGGCACTTGCGCTAATTCTGGGATGCCTTTGATTTCACGACAGGTAGCAAGCCCATCTTTAACGGGCATCATCACGTCACATAAAATAAAATCCGGCCGTTCAACTCGCGCGATCTCTACACCCTCCTGGCCATTATGAGCTTCCGAAACATGATACTCACTGGCAAAAACATGACGCAGGAACCAACGGATCTGATCACTGTCATCAATCACCAACATTTTCTTCCCGGTCTCTTTCTTTTTCGGAACAACTTGGATCAACTCGGCGATCTCCTCCTTCTGCATCTCATTCAGCTTTACCAGATCACCATCTGGCTCGATGAATTCCACGGCACGTTCCATATAATGGCTTCTCCCCAATGGAATCAATATCGTATATTGGGTTCCCGTCTCGTCCTCCGATGAAATTCCTTCGAAAATAGCGCCGGAGGATTCTGTCATATCCACGATCTGTTTCAAACCCAAACGGGTACTTTCGCTTTCTCCTAACCCATCATCTTGGATAGAGAAAGAACAATAAGCCTTACCATTCGAGCGTACCACGGAAATATTGATCGAGATCTTTCCAAAGCGGTAGGTATTTTTTAACGCATTAGATAAAAGTACACGCAAGGCAAACTCCATCTTCCGACGATCTATCCAGACCCAAAGAACAGAGGTTTGGGTATTAATATGAAATTCCACATTATTCATGGCTATCCAGTCCACGAATAAATCACAAATCTGCTTTGTTATACTGATCATGTCATAACGAGCTATCCGAAGATGGTTTGCCACGTCATCTCCATGACGGGTATTTCGCAATTGCTCGATAAGGTCTTGAAGAGCCAAAGTATTACGGTAAGCAGACAATAATTGAGTCGCTTCACTAGAGTCAATATCATTTTTACGTTGCAACAACTCACTCAACGAACCAAGCACAAGCGATAGTGGAGTACGCATTTCATGAATCGTTTCAACAAAAAACGAATTATGGAGCTTTTCCATTTCCTCAAGGCGCTTTTTCAAATCCTCCCGTTCTACCTCATTATCCCTATTCCAATTATCAGTCTCACGGATTTTATTGACCAACATTTGTTGGATCTCCCGATTTTTTACGCTTAACGCATCGACAGACCGAAGAAGCTCATCGTTTCTCGCCATAAGCTCACCACCTTTGGCAATATTCTCTTTCTTCAACCTATACATATAATAACTCAAAAAAGCTATTACACATATGGACACTATCAGTAAAATGATAAAAGGTAGAATTCCTTGAGAGCCCTCCATTGTATCATTGTTCGCAGCAATATAATGAGCTTCAACGAACAAGCCCCAAAATGCCATCATAAATTTCGCTTTAAAACCTTTTGATCTCATATCATTGATTATTAAGATGTTATTTATATAAAACGCCAGTAAAAAACGTTCGTTTAAATCTTGCGTTTTTATCTTCAACTTTTTTGCAGCCTTACAAAGGTCAAAAATTTTATTTAAATTTCAGTTATTCAGTTGGATAAAAATAATAAAAAAATAACATGATTATCAATGAGACTTCATAATTTATGCACATGAAAACGCAAGATTTAAACGAACGTTTTTTACTGTCGTTTTAATAGACGTTAACAGCAACTGCATTCCTATCACACAACAGAGGCAAGGCTATCAATAAGGACCAGCGATGATATATTTACCACTCAAATTGACAGGAATAAACCCATTAACATTATTTAATCATCATCCGAAACATGCATCAACAGAGGAATATAGAGGTATAATGATAGTTTTACCCACTTTTTTGATAAAAATACCCATCACAAAAGATACAACCTATGATTTTTATACATACATTTGCGATGTAGTGATAAGGAAAGACCGTTGAGGGGCGGTCAAAAAAACCAAGTCACTTAGATTAAGGGTAAAGCATATAAAAAGTAGGGTCATGAAAAGGGGTAATTTTTTCGCAAATTGCGTATTTGCGGTTTCTGTTATTTTAACAGTTTTGTCATTCTCCGCTTGCACGGATGATTCAAATGACGTAGTAGCAACAACAAGTGAGGTTATTGAACAAGCCGAAGTACCATTCTCCGTGGTATTAAAAGCAATGAATTCAGATGGTAACGACATTACGACCAAGGGAGAGGTGAATGGAGCTACATTATTTGTCTTCGATCAAAACAACGATTTCTTCGAGCAGATTAATGTAAACAAATCTACAATTTTATCTCGCCGGGCTATAGACATTAACTGTCCGAACAGTAATGACATAACCGTGATCGCATGGAGTGGAATCAATTCTGGAAACGAAGAGATTTCAAACATGAGCAAAGCCAATATTATATCCGATTTGCAAGTCAGCCTAAAAGAGAATAACGGCATAGCTAATATTCCGAGCGATTTGTTCTATGGACAAGTTACGCTTCATAAGAACTCTTCAACAAAATCCACCGTATCAAACGAATTACAAATCATTCGCAAAACTTCAATTTTCCAGCTTTCAACAAAAGGACTGATCAAGTATCTAGGGAGTAATGCCGGAAATTTTGAATATCGAATTAAAAATACAAAAAGCTCATTGGACTACAATGGCAACCCAACAGGAGAAGAGGTTGAATTCGCTTTCCCCGCTTCTTTTGACGAAAAAGGTAATTTGACAACAGAAACCCAAGCCATTTTTCCGGCTCAAAATATAACGGTAGAGCTTTACAAGGACGGCAATCTTATTTTTTCTAGCGAAAAAGACAAAAATGGAGAATTATTCGCTGCAACCCCCGGAAAACGCACCGAGATCACTTTCAAGTACTCCGGAGAAGTTTCGGCTAATATTACAATTGCTGACTGGGCAACCGTTATCCAACATATAACAATGAATTAAGATACCCTCAATTTTTATATGCTTTGGCGCACGTCACGAGATTAGAGAATTTCGGGCGTGCGCTGTTTTTCTCTCAAAAACCGCATTCTCCGTGATAGGAATACCCATGATATTGACACGAACACCGTCTTAACTTTATTTAAACACTAACGAAAACCCGCTTCATCACAAGGTTCACTCCACCTGTTGATAGTTTTACACACTAAGCTGATATAAATACCGATCAAATAAAGATACAACCTATGAATATTATGAATATATTCGCAACAGACATTAGGGTAAGCATATAAAAATCACAGCAGGGTCACTACATAAACAAGGGTAACTAGATTTAAATTTTATATGCTAAACGCACGCTTCAGATGATTTCCGAGGCGTGCGTTATCTATATGATAGAAATACATTCTCCTATTGAGACAAATACCATCACTCAAAACATTTAGACATACATATCTTTGTATTTATAAATCAAGCAAAGCAATTTGCGAAATTTTACCCTATGACCCTGCTTACATATATAATTACCCTTAAATTATGATGTAGGCAAACCTAATTAACATAACCGCGAGGTTACATAATTATTTTGCCTGAACAATCAAGATCGTTTACGAGAAAGATTGTTCAGTTTTTTTTATCCTCCCAAAAGACCATCTGATAGCAAAAGAAAAAAGGACATAAAAAAAGGAGATCGAAAAATCGACCTCCTTTTCTAGGTAGCGAGACCCGGGATTGAACCGGGGACCTCATGATTATGAATCATGCGCTCTAACCAGCTGAGCTATCTCGCCATCATTTTATTGTCACTGTTTCTCTTATTGACGGTGCAAAAGTAGGGGTTATTTTTGAATTACACAACATTTTCAATAAAAAAATTCGCTTAATTTTTAAGGTCTCCACCTAAACAGTTAGTTATTAGATACTTTTTTCATCATTAAAATTAGTCGTTTTCAAATCTTTTACGTATCTTGCGGCAAATATAAGGATAAGAACAATGAAGAAAGAGAAGTTTCATATCGAATACATTTTCGATAAAGTTTCACGACGAAGCCTGTGGAATCACCTAACCACCGCTTTGGGACTTTCCGCTTGGTTCGCCGACGAGGTCATTATAAATGATAATCTCTATACCTTTAAATGGAGTAAAGAGGCCCAAGAGGCAACAGTGATCGACTCCAAGCCGGAGAACTTTATCCGTTACCGCTGGGTAGACGAGGAAGATGAGAACGCTTATTTCGAATTTATAATCCACACGATCGAATTAACAGGTTCTACGGCACTTGAGATTACGGATTTCTCCGAACCCGGGGAGAAAAAAGATTCCATTAATTTATGGGACTCGCAAGTGGAAGATTTGAAGCGAACGCTTGGTATTTAGAGTAGTTTTACAGAAATCTGTGGGGTGTTATCGTTTTTTACACTACTTTTGCCACTTCAACCAGATTAGGCAATGTTGAGAATAAAACGATTATATACATTTATGCTGCAGACATTCCTGCCGTTGTTTCTTATGACATTCGGTATTTGTCTGTTTATTGTATTGATGCAATTTCTTTGGCGATACATCGACGATATGGTGGGAAAAGGCCTTGGTATCCCTGTATTAGCGGAGATGTTTATGTATGCGGCCTTGTTTCTTGTCCCGATGGCACTTCCCTTGGCTATTCTATTAGCCTCATTAATGACTTTTGGAAATTTAGGGGAACGTCTGGAATTACTGGCCATGAAGTCTGCCGGGGTATCATTGATACATATCATGCGTCCTTTGATCGTAACGCTCCTATTCGTGAGCGTGGGCGCCTTTTTCTTCCAAAACAACGTAATGCCCGTTGTCCAAGTCAAGCTATATACATTATTATATTCCATGCGCCAGAAATCACCGGAATTGGATATTCCGGAAGGTTCATTCTACAAAGATATTCCCGGATTCAACGTATATGTGAAGAAAAAGGACCCGAAGGACGGTTTATTAAAAGACGTGATGATCTATGATTATTCGGAAGGATTCAATAACGCCCGTGTAATCGTAGCGGACTCCGGACGGCTAAAGACATCCGCCGATAAATTATTCCTTGTCCTATCTTTATTTAACGGAGAATCTTTCGAGAACGTAGGTAAAAGCCAAGCCAACACGACGCAAGCGAGAACCGCCGTCCCCTATCGACGAGAATCATTCAGCAGCAAAGATATCTTGATTGAATTCGACGCGAATTTCAACCGTACCGACGAATCTTTCATGCAGAACCAATATATGGGAAAAAACTTGAAGGATTTACAAACCTCTATCGATTCGATGGGCGTACGCTTGGATAGCATCAAGGACGTGAACGCAAAAAGCATTTACGATGCCTCATACGTAAAAACACTAAAGTCCTTACGGGCTAAAAAAGAGAGTGAAGCCGAGGGGCAACCAGACGAGCAGCAGGAAAAATTGCCGGTAATCACTCCTACCATCCAGTTGGATTTCGACAGTCTTTACCTAGCGCAAGCAGCGAGTAGCCAAGCCGCCTTATTAGGTCGGGCCAAATCCTCGATCGAGAATATCAAGACCGACTATTATTTCCGCGCGGCCACGGTTGGCGACGAGGCCTATAAGGTACGCCGCCACTTGACGGAATGGCATAAGAAATTCACGGTATCGTTCGCTTGCATCATGTTCTTCTTTATCGGAGCGCCCTTAGGAGCCATCATCCGTAAAGGAGGGTTGGGCGTGCCGGTCGTTATCTCGGTAATCTTGTTTATCTTCTATTATATTATAGATAATATGGGCTTCAAGATGGCACGCGACGGCGTTTGGGACGCATGGGAAGGTATGTGGCTTAGCTCCGTGGTCCTAACACCTATGGGTATATTCCTAACCTATAAAGCGGTAAAAGATTCTGTTATCTTGAATGCCGACACTTACGTGAATGCCTTGAAGAACTTAATAGGTAAGCGTGAAGGGCGAAAAGTGGAACGGAAAGAGGTGATCATATACACCCCCGATTATGAGGCCACCCTCCCCCAACTGGAGAAATTGGTGGAAGAAAGTACGACTTATCTGACAAACCATAAACGTTGGATCAATTATCTGACATTTTGGAAACAAGGAGGAAAAGATAACACAGCGGAACTGTTAGCTCAAGACACGGAAAATATCGTGGAGGAATTAAGTAATTCCGACCAGAATTTGCTCTTGAATAAATTGATGGACTACCCGGTCATCGGAGGTTACAATAATAAGCTAAGCAAGCATATAAACGGGAAACTTGCTTTGGCTATCGGTATTTTCTTCCCACTGGGATTGCCGATCTACCTATTGGCTACGTACCAACGTAAATTGCTACGGCATGATATCGTTATGGTACAAAAGACCAGTAAGGAGCTGATCAATATGATATATTCATTACATTTGCTAAAAAAATAACTCGGATATAAATAATCAATAAATATGAGCGAGATTCAATTAAACACCATCGAAGAAGCTATCGAGGATTTCCGTGAAGGAAAGTTCTTAATCGTTGTAGACGACGAGGACCGGGAGAATGAAGGAGACTTTATCATCGCGGCCGAGAAAGTAACCCCGGAAAAAATCAACTTCATGTTGAAAAACGGACGAGGTGTATTATGCGCCCCGATCACGGAAGAACGTTGCCAAGAGTTGGAGCTGGATATGCAAGTTGCCAATAACACCTCTTTACTAGGAACTCCTTTCACGATAACAGTAGATAAATTAGGAGGGAAATGTACGACCGGCGTTTCCATGTACGACCGTGCGGAAACGATCTTGGCGCTGGCTGATCCAAAGACCAAGCCATCCGATCTGGGACGTCCCGGACATATCAATCCGCTCCGTGCCCGCTCCCGTGGCGTACTTCGCCGTGCGGGTCATACAGAGGCTGCCGTGGATTTGGCCCGGTTAGCCGGTTTATATCCCGCCGGAGCCTTGATCGAGATCATCAACGAGGATGGAACCATGGCACGTCTGCCGCAATTAATTGAGGTAGCCAAGAAATTCGATATCAAGATTATTTGCATCAAGGACCTGATCGCTTATCGCCTCCGGACCGAATCGATCGTAGAGAACGGCGTAGAGGTAGATCTCCCTACCGAGTACGGACATTTCCGTCTCATTCCTTTCCGCCAGAAAAGCAATGGATTAGAACATATCGCTTTGATAAAGGGTAAATTCGAAAAAGACGAGCCTATCTTAGTACGCGTGCACTCATCTTGCGCTACAGGTGATATCTTCGGTTCCATGCGTTGCGAGTGCGGAGAGCAACTGCACGAGGCTATGCGCCGCATCGACCAAGAAGGTAAAGGGGTTATCGTTTACCTGAACCAAGAAGGACGAGGCATCGGATTGATGGAGAAGATGAAAGCATACAAGCTCCAAGAGGATGGTTTGGATACGGTGGACGCGAACTTGCATTTAGGCCATCAAGCGGATGAGCGAGATTATGGTGTCGGAGCACAGATCTTACGTCATATCGGCGTAACGAAAATGCGCCTGATGAGCAATAATCCGGTAAAACGCGTAGGTCTGGAAGCATACGGACTTGAGGTAGTAGAGAACGTTCCTATCGAGGTGAAACCAAATCCATACAACGAATTCTACATGAAAACGAAGAAAGAACGTATGGGGCATGTGCTGCATAACATTAAATAGTTATCAGAACGTTGCAAGAATTCCGATTATTGATTACTTTTGTCGCATAATAATAAAACAACCTATACAAAAAGCAATGTCATGACACAAGTCTCAGATCGTTTAGCGAGTTTATCGCCTTCAGCAACATTGGCGATGTCACAAAAGAGCGGTGAGTTGAAAGCTCAAGGTATCGATGTTATCAACTTAAGTGTGGGAGAACCCGATTTCAATACTCCCGACTTCATTAAAGAAGCCGCGAAGAAGGCGATTGACGATAATTTCTCACGTTATTCTCCCGTAGCGGGTTATCCGGCATTACGTAATGCTATCGTTGCCAAATTGAAGAACGAGAATGGACTGGAATATACAGCAGGCCAGATCTCTTGTGCAAACGGTGCCAAACAATCCGTTTGTAACACGGTCATGGTATTGGTAAATCCGGGGGACGAGGTTATCATCCCTGCCCCTTTCTGGGTAAGCTATCCGGAGATGGTGAAGTTAGCGGAAGGAACTCCCGTTATCGTTCCGGCTGGTATCGAGCAAGATTTCAAGATCACTCCAGCTCAGCTGGAAGCCGCTATTACGCCTAAGACAAAAGCGTTAATCCTTTGCTCCCCCTCCAACCCGACGGGTTCTGTTTACAGCGCCGAGGAATTGGCAGGTTTAGCGGAAGTATTGAAAAAACATCCGGATATCATCGTTATAGCGGATGAGATCTACGAACATATTAACTATATTGGTAAACACAACAGCATCGCTTCTATCGAAGGAATGAAAGACCGTACGGTTATCGTAAACGGCGTTTCCAAAGCGTATGCGATGACTGGCTGGCGTATCGGTTTCATCGCCGGACCGGAATGGATCGTGAAAGCGGTTAATAAATTACAAGGACAATATACCTCTGGCCCTTGCTCCGTATCTCAAAAAGCGGCGGAAGCGGCTTATACAGGCTCACAAGAACCCGTTGAGGAAATGCGTAAGGCCTTCGAACGTCGTCGTGACTTAATCGTTAATTTAGCGAAAGAAGTTCCGGGCTTCGAGGTGAATAAGCCGGAAGGCGCCTTCTACTTATTCCCCAAATGTAGTTATTATTACGGCAAGACAGATGGAACCCGTGTAATCAACAACGCTGATGACTTAGCTATGTATCTCTTAGAAGTAGCGCACGTAGCTTGCGTAGGTGGTACCTCTTTCGGGGCACCCGAGTGTATCCGCATGAGTTACGCTACCAGCGATGAGAATATCGCAGAGGCGATCAAACGTATTAAGGATGCGTTGGCCGCATTGAAATAAGAAAAAATTAAACAGATATACTTACTTGGCAAAGTAAGATATACTGCATTGGACAAGTAAGTATATCTTCTATGGGCAAGTAAGCTATACTTCATAAAAAAGGCGATACATTGGGTTGTATCGCCTTTTTCTTTATATCAAATATGTTACCGCAATTACTCAGCACGCAAAGTGAAACGTTTGAACGCCAAGATTTGTAACTCAGGATCGATCTCCTTCATTGTCTCTCTTACAGTCTTCTTGCCATCCATAATGTCTTCTTGGTTCAACAAGCAAACCTCTTTCAAGAACTTGCCCAGACGACCCTTAGCGATATTCTCGATCATCTGTTGAGGCAAGTTAGCAGCCTTCTCAGCAGAAACAGTAGCGATGATTTCTTTAGCCTTAGCTACATCCTCTGCCGTAATCCAGCCCTTATCCATGTTACTTTCCATGTGAGCCTCGCTGTCTACATGTGAAGGATTGATACCAGCCTTCTTCAATGCAGCCTCTACAGCCTTCTGTACCTGCTCAGCCTTCGTCTTCTCGATAGCAACCTGGATCTCTTTCTCTTTTACAGACTCAGGAACACCAGCCTCATCGATAGCGATCGGGTTCATAGCGGCGATCTGCATAACAATATTGTGAGCGGCTTCCTCAGACTCCTTGTTGAAAGCGGCGATCGTACAAAGTTGGTTCTTACCCATATGGTTGTATACAGTAGTGTAAGCACCTTCAACTACGCAGTAGCCATCCAACTCCATTTTCTCGCCAGTGATACCACTACGATCCGTAACAGCTTCTTGGATAGTACCCTTGCCCATAGGCAAAGCTTTCACCTCGTCCAAAGTACGGCATTTGTTAGCCACGGCAGCGTCCAAGATAGCTTGAGTCAAAGCCACGAAGTCCTCATTCTTAGCCACGAAGTCCGTTTCGCACTTCAAAGCGATGATAGCGGCGAACTCGCCATCCTTCTTAGCCAACACACAACCCTCGGCAGCCTCACGATCAGAACGTTTAGCGGCGATAGCCTGTCCTTTTTTACGGATAATTTCCATTGCTTTCTCGATGTCACCGTCAGACTCTGTCAAAGCCTTCTTACAGTCCATCATACCAGCTCCACTCATTTTGCGCAGCTTGGTAATATCAGCCATTGTTACAGCCATAATCTTATTTCCTTTATCTTTAAAATGTTTATACTTTCAAAAATTGACAATGGACAGTTGCCAATTGACAAATCCTGTCAAAAGCCAACTGCCCATTGTATTTGTATTCTAATTGTCAATTGTCAACGTCAATTGTCAATCGAATTATTCTTCGTCTTTTGCGAACTTACCGGCAACGTTAGCGTTCAACGCATCGTCGTCTTCTTTCTTCGTACGTTCTTTCTTAACAGCAGCTTTTGCCTTACGCTCTCTTTTCGGAGCTTCCTCAGCAGCCTCTGCGTCAATTTTCTCAGCCTTACGCTCTTGCAAGCCTTCGTTCATAGCCTCGCAGATAGCGCCCAAGATAACCTCTACAGACTTTGTAGCGTCATCGTTAGCCGGGATAACGTAGTCGATATTGTTCGGATTAGAGTTCGTATCAACCATACCGAATACAGGGATACCCAAACGGTTAGCCTCGCGAACAGCGATATGCTCTTTCATCACGTCTACAACGAACAACGCTGACGGAAGACGAGTAAGGTCTACGATAGAACCTAAAGTCTTCTCCAACTTAGCGCGTTGGCGAGTGATTTGAAGTTTTTCTCTCTTAGAAAGATTATCAAATGTACCATCTTTTGTCATCTTATCGATAGTAGCCATCTTCTTGATAGCTTTACGGATCGTCGGGAAGTTGGTCAACATACCACCCGGCCAGCGCTCGATAACGTAAGGCATACCTACGGAAGCAGCCTTATCAGCGACAACTTGTTTAGCTTGTTTTTTGGTAGCCACGAAAAGAACTTTCTTGCCTTGTTTAGCCAAGTTCTTCATAACTTCAGCGGCTTCGTCTACTTTAGCAACTGTTTTATAAAGGTCAATGATATGAATACCATTGCGCTCCATGAAGATATAAGGAGCCATAGCGGGATTCCACTTTCTTTTTAAGTGTCCGAAGTGTACACCAGCCTCTAATAATTGATCAAAATTTACTCTTGACATTGTTTTTTTCTTAAATCGTTTACTTTCTTTGTTTAATTTCAACCATCAGGTAGTCTTTCCGCATGTCCACATGTAAAAAGAATCCCGATAATTTAGATACTAAACGCTTCGCTTTACTTGTAAGGGACTCACAAATAACATTAACGTTTACTGAACTGGAATCTCTTACGAGCTTTCGGACGACCCGGTTTCTTACGCTCAACAGCACGAGGATCGCGAGTTACGAATCCTTCCGCTCTCAAGACAGCCTTATCTTCCGGATTAATCTTTATCAACGCACGAGAGATAGCCAAACGGGCAGCCTCAGACTGACCTTTGAAACCACCACCGTCAAGGTTGATCTTAATATCATATTGCTCAGCGACGTTCAACTTTGCTAACGGCTGCTTTACGATAAACTGAAGGATTGAAGAAGGAAAGTATTTTTCCAGCTCACGTTTGTTGATCGTGATCTTTCCCGTACCTTCGCTAACGAATACGCGAGCGACTGCCGCTTTACGTCTTCCTATTGCATTTACTACTTCCATCGTGATTATTTATATGAGTTTATATCGATTAACTTAGGTTGTTGAGCCTCGTGCTTGTGCTCAGTTCCCTCATAAACGTACATGTTGTTCAACAACTTTGCACCCAGACGGTTCTTAGGCAACATACCTTTTACTACTTTACGGAACAGACGGTCACCACCTTTCTTCAAAAGATCAGCCGGAGTATACTCGATCTGTCCACCGGGATATCCGGTATATCTCAAATAAATACGATCGTTCCACTTGTTACCAGTCAGAACGACTTTGTCTGCATTGATGATGATTACATTATCACCACAGTCAACGTGCGGAGTGAAATTGGGTTTGTACTTACCGCGCAAAAGCTTCGCTACTTTAGCGCAAAGGCGACCTAACGTCTGGCCTTCAGCATCAACAATGACCCACTCTTTGTTTACAGTTGCCTTGTTTGCAGAAATGGTCTTAAAACTTAAAGTATCCACTGCTTAAAAATTAAATTAATTAATAACTCAAAAAACTAGCCTTACCAACATTGTCACAACGGACACATGATGCAACAACGTGCTAAGAACTAAACTCTTAGTACAATTTGATAATAATCGGCTTGCAAAGGTACGGGTTTTATCCGAAATACCAAACAAATCTAATTATTTTTCAAGTTATTATGAAGATACTCATCACTTACGGAAGTAATACCCCAAAGAGAATGTCACGTTATTTTGATAAACGGAAGTCTCGCCGTCACGCTTCAAGGCACGGCGGTCTATCATGCCGCATAGGGAGCTTACGGAAAAGAAAAAGTTACTATATTCTACCGATAGGCCGACGTTCATGCCAAAATCGCAAGGTTTCAAATCCTTCTCCTCGGATACGCCGAAATGGAGATCCGGATTGGTCTCTCGGCTCTTCATCTTGCCAAACAAGGACCAATCAAAGGTAGGACCGGCGAATACGGACAGATGAACGTCCGTGAAGGTAAACGTATAAGCCACATTCACGGGAATCTGCAAAGAGTAATACCAACATTTATTATGAAGCGCCATCCCATGTATATCCTGATTCGAATAATAAGCGCCACCTTGGTTTACGAACGCCACCTCAGGACGAAGCGACCATTTTTTATTCTTACTCAAAGGAATATCCGCCAAACCCGCTATGCTGAAACCGAAGCGGGCTCCCGCCTCATACGTATCCTCCACTTTCTGGATCAACGAAGAATAAGCGCCTCCGGCACGTACGCCGAAAGAAACCTGAGCCATCGCCGGTAAAATCATCATCACGGCAATCAACAACAATCCGATCTTTCTCATAAACTTCCTCATTTGCTTTTCCTTCTAATAGCAAGCAAAGATATACATTTTTCAATAACATCTACATTTATCCTACTGAAACATACAGGAAAGCTACATAAAAAGAACAACTCATGAAAGGGCCGCTCAAAAGTTAGCCCCGATCGCAGAAACGACCGAGGCTATTTTTTTCCCACCTTCCCTCCTCACGGAGGCAACGGTGGATGAACTTTAATTTATTACTTTAGTATTAATATTAATCCATTCCCGCCTATTCGCCCTCACGGGGTACTTGAATCACTACAACTCCCGCAGGAATGATTTTCGATTTATGTTATTTATCGTCATTATTCTTATTTAACGACTGCCTTAACAGCTTCCTCGCCTTCTACAGACACCACAACGATACCTGCCGGAGCAGCGATCGTAGCGTTATCGGAAGTAAGAACCGTGTTAGCGATAGACTTGCCAAGAACGTTCGTTACAGAAACCATCTTGCCAGCCGCACCTTGGATCTCGATCGTACCGTTGCCTGCGATAACCTTGATGCCTTCGGCAGCATCAGCGATAGACTCATTGGAAGTAGGATCACCAGCAGCGATAGTGAAACGCATAGCGTTTTTCTTGTTACCGCTCCAAGACAATTTATCGTTGACACCATATAAATAAGAACCCTTATCAGCTACAGAACGGATACGATAAGCGTTCTCGTCGTCCTCACACTGGATGATCTGAACCTTGAAGTTGTCCAAGCCTCCTAATACACCCTCATCATCAGCCTCTTTAGCCACGGCAACCTTGTTACCTTTAACGATCGTAGTCAAAGTATCCTTACTTTCCCAAAGAGTGGCCGGCTTGAAGACAGCCTTCGTGTCATCCTCGTTCCATTGATACTTTCTGTCGTATGTACCGTCTGCCACATAGTAGTTTACAGAGTCTTTCGGATTGAATAAGAACAGTCTGTTACCATCCTCAACCGTACCTTTGTTAGAGATATAGAAAGAAGGAACTACCGCATCCTTATCTGTTACCTGTAAGTAGAAAGAATATTGATTCTCGTTTACAACGATACCATCACGATCCTCGTTCATGGAGATATAGTTGTTCATCTCGCTTATCAGGGAAATATGTCCTTCCTCAGCGGGATAGCTGATTTCCGGAGCCTCAACAATCAAGTAAGTATTCAATAACCAATCTTGTTGACCACTCGGAGTTGTAGCGATAGGCCATGCATAAACAGAAGACGGAGTAGTATATTGACATTCGTCGATAGAAGCCTTATAAGTAGCGTCTACTACAGACGTCGTATTCGCATTTAAAATAGAAGCGATATTTGAGCTTGTGCTTGTCACCTTAATCAAATAAACAGAACCATCAGCAGCTTGCTTAATCACAAAACGTGTAGTGTTATTTTCGTCAACTAATTCCTCTTGGGCAGACACGTTAGAACTTCCTGCCGGGAAGTATTCCTCGGTTTCAATGCCATCATTGATATACTGCAATCGATAAACATAGGCATAAGCCTTATCACCTCTAGCTTGTACAGTCACACGTCCATCCTTGTTATAAACAAAGCTACGCTCGATGATCGTACGTTTGTTATCCTCTTTCACCAATTGCCATTGAGCGGCGCCAGATACCTCATTTGCGAACTTATCATTCTTATTCAATATATACTCTGAAGTTGCTAAAGGCAAATTATTTTCGGTAGCTGCCACATACCACTTATTAGAAGTCTCGTTGTTATCACGAGCAAAAGCCATCGTCACCAAAGTCTCATTGTCCACGTTCAAGAAACCAGCGTATGGATCAACTTCTGCCGGAGTCAATTCCACGATTAGCTGTTGCATATCAGCATCATCGCCCTCTGCCTCACGATATGTGTTCTCATTTACGTAGATAGCGGTAACTGTTTTGTTATCTGTAGCCAATTCGTAAACATTCTCGCCTAAATCAGTTTTCGGGAACAAGCTAGCTTGGAAATACTCGCCGGTCTCACGGTTCGTGAATGTCACTTTATATGTATCGTCTACACTGGAAATAGCCCATTGATAAGCCGGAGTTTCCAATTGAGAAAGAACCTTAGCTTTCGCAACAAATTGGAACGAACCTCTCTTAACAGCATTCGTCAAATACTTTCCATATACGCTCTTGATGTCTTTCTTATCGACACCCTTACCATCTAAGACACGGATTGTATAAGCAGAAACCTTCGCCTCTGTATTCAACAACTCAATACCGCTCTTCATCCCGGCAGCACCTTGCTTGAATATAAAGTAGTTAATTGGGTTATTGCTAGCATCCGTCAAAGTAGAAGTAGTGGCCAAATAGTAGTTGTCATTGTGCTTCAAGATATGCAACTTCACCTTGGCATCTGCTTGATCCGCTTTGCTCGCTTGTTTGCGGTAACGGAATCGATCCACGTTCAACTCATACGGATAGCCCTCGGAATAACTCTTCTGTACACGGAAGTTAGCGTTGTTTATGGAGATCTCATCGCCAGCGGCTTTCCAGTTGGAAGAAGTTCCTTGATACAAATTCAACTCGCTGATCTTTTTCTCTACCAACATGAATCCATCACCAGACGCACGTCCCGCATTTGTACCTTCCACTGTTTCGGTTGAGCTTAAAACCAAGACAGTTGCGTCCATCCAAGCTTTATAACCGCTAGAAACAGCATTAACTCCGCTACAATCATCCTTATCAGGTGCATTCTCTGTAAAGAAGTACATACCAGCGGGAATCTTCAAATCAGCCGTACTTCCTGAATAGGAAGGATAAGAAGTAGCGTCCACTCTCAAGTCAGAAGGCACATAACGGGCAACGATTCTTTTCTCATTGAATAGATTACCATTAGGCTCGCTAGTCTGATCGGAGTCCAATCTTTTTGAGACGAAAGAGAAACCTGCCGTGTTATACAAATCATTCAACTCATCAGCTCCCACAGCCCCTAATTCCTCTGATTCTACCGCATAGAAAGATAAATCAAAAGACGAAGCCGTAGTTGAAATTAAAGAGCCACCAGCACTCCATTTTAACTGGAATACATCACTCTTATTCCCGTTATAAGCGAATAGAGCCTTCTCGCTTGCAGTATATTTACCTGTTGTTCCGATTTGAGTAGCTCCAAATGCAAAAACATCTTTAATCACATTTCCAGAAGCCGCACTATTCAATTCTACGGCCTCTGAACCAGCAGTCGTGTTGACACGTAGAGTCTTACCTGTGGCTACATTCTCAAATTTGTACGAATAAGCGCCCAAATTCTCTGTTACGGTAACTTTCCAGATATACTGCTTTACATCATCTTTCTTGTCATCCGCAATAGAAGTAGCTTTATAATCAAGAATACCTTCTTGTAATACACCATCCTCGCTTACAGAAGTAAAACCATACGCTAAACCGTTGGCATCCGTCATCACATAAGCTCCGGATTTCAGTTCCGTAACAGCACTACCCAAGCCCAATAAACTTTGAATAGAGTTTTGAGCGAAGGCACTACCGCACAGCGACCCTGCCACGAGCAGACCCGCCGTTAACAATGTAGAAATCTTTCTGTTCATAATTTAGAATTTAATATTAATAATAGTGTTAATTAAGCACTTAGCTATTTTCTGATAGCAGACTACCGTTAGAAAACGACTAGTCTAAACCATCGTTTAGATCTTGCGTTTTTCGAGAGATACAAAGGGGAGTTTGTGGAAGGAAGAGCTCGTTTCGTAAAGGATAGCCTATCCTATTGATAAGAAAGCGAATAAGGCATGAAAAAAATAACACAGAAGGGTTGCAAGTGTCAAAGAAATGCGTACCTTTGCAAATGACTAATTAAAACGATCGTTTAAATCAATCATTTTTCTCTTCTATTATTTAATGTACATGCGTACATTAGTAAATACACCATCGAATAATCAACAAAAGTAAGATCACCTTTTGCGATAGATCGGAATATTAGTTTCCCTTGTTCTAGCAAAATGACACTTTGTAAACAGAACTCCCTGAGATTCGCTTTTTCCAAGCATAAGTACAGTATAAAACGGCTTTTCACACAGAAAAACGCCATTCATAACTATCTTCCATCCGCTAGTTCGAGCACCTCACGAAAACCTCCTGTCACGATATACGGCTTATATCAAGCAAAATATCAATACAACATCTGTTTATATAACATATAGATTCTATAGAATCACACATATTATAACCTCATTATATCCTTCAAAAAAGACGTACGTGTTTTTTTAAAAGCAAAACAACCTCTCTCGTACTAAAAAATATTTCCTACCTTTATGCACTCATTTCAATATGCACCAGACTATACATTAATATATATGGAACCGTTTATTCATTTACACGTACATACCCAGTATTCCTTGCTGGACGGACAGGCATCCATCGACGCGTTGATCGACAAAGCGTACAAAGACGGAATGCGTGCGATCGCCGTAACAGACCATGGCGTTATGTTCGGTATCAAGGAGTTTTTCAATAAGGTTAGCAAAAAGAACAGTAAACCTCTCGGGATCATCAAGGACTCCGAGAAAGAACTAAAACCGCTGCTGGCCAAGGATGCGCCAACCGATGAGGAACAACAAAGGATAACGGAACTACAAAAACAAATCGCCGAAGCGAAAGCTTCCATCTTCAAGCCGATCATCGGGTGCGAATGTTATTGCGCTCGCAACGGAAGGCATAGCAAGCTGGCCTCGCAAGACGACCGTAGCGGCTGGCACTTGATCGTTCTGGCCAAAAATAAGAACGGATACAAGAACCTGATCAAGATGGTATCCCTCTCATGGACGGAAGGATTCTACGGACGTCCGCGTATCGACAAAGAGTTGTTGGAGAAATACCACGAGGATCTGATCATCTGCTCCGCCTGTTTAGGTGGAGAGATTCCACAGCATATCATGCACGGACGAATCGATAAGGCCGAGGAGTCTATCAAATGGTTCAAAAACTTATTCGGAGAAGACTATTACCTTGAGATGCAACGGCACGAGACACACGACCCTAACGCTGATTGCACGATTTTCCCGCATCAACAAGAGGTGAACAAGGTACTGATCGAACTTGCTCACAAACATAATATCAAGCTAATCGCCACCAACGACGTCCATTTCGTCAATGCCGACGACGCTGAGGCTCACGACCGCCTGATCTGCCTTAGTACCGGCAAAGACTTGGACGACCCCAAGCGTATGCGCTACTCCAAGCAAGAATGGATGAAGACAACCGCCGAGATGAACACCATCTTCGCCGATATCCCCGAAGCTTTGAGTAATACGCTCGAGATAGCCGACAAAATAGAATTCTACTCCATCGACAGCGGTCCTATCATGCCGACTTTCGCCATTCCCGAGGAGTTCGGTACCGAGGAGTCCTACCGTCAGAAATTGACAGAGCATGATTTATTTGAGGAATTCACCCGAGACGAGAACGGTAATGTCGTATTAAGCGAGGAAGAGGCGCACTCCAAAATCAAGAAATTAGGTGGATACGACAAACTATACCGCATCAAGCTGGAAGCCGACTATTTGGCGAAATTGACATACGACGGAGCCAAGGAGCTTTACGGAGACCCCTTGAACGATGAAGTAAAGGAGCGTCTGAACTTCGAGTTACATATCATGAAGACCATGGGTTTCCCCGGCTACTTCTTGATCGTGCAAGATTTCATCCGTGCCGCTCGTGAGGAACTCGGTGTATCCGTAGGACCGGGACGTGGTTCGGCCGCCGGATCTGCCGTAGCTTATTGCTTAGGGATCACCAAGATCGACCCGATCAAATATGACCTCCTGTTCGAGCGTTTCTTGAATCCGGACCGTATCTCCCTCCCCGATATCGATACCGACTTCGATGATGATGGCCGTGGCGAGGTCTTACGCTGGGTAACGGAGAAATACGGTGCCGAGCGTGTGGCTCATATCATTACTTATGGTACGATGGCTACCAAGTCCGCTATCAAAGATGTCGCCCGGGTACAGAAATTACCGTTATCCGAATCGAACCGGTTAGCCAAATTGGTTCCGGATAAGATCCCTGACATGAAGAAGTTCAAATTGGGCGACGCCATCAAGTATGTGCCGGAACTAAAAGAGGCGGCTAACGGAAATGATCCGCTGGCACGGGATACCTTGAAATACGCCCAGATGCTGGAAGGCAACGTCCGTAACACGGGTGTACACGCCTGCGGTGTCATTATCGGACGTTATGATATATCGGATGTCGTACCTGTCAGTACGGCGAAAGACAAGGATACCGGCGAGGAGATGCTGGTTACCCAATACGAGGGTTCCGTGATCGAGGAAACCGGATTGATCAAGATGGACTTCTTGGGCTTGAAGACCTTGTCCATCATCAAGGAAGCGATCGAGAACGTGAAACTGACTACCGGACATGATCTGGATATCGACCATATCAGTCTGGAGGACCCCAAGACTTATAAATTGTATTGCGACGGAAAGACAACCGGTACATTCCAGTTCGAGTCCGCCGGTATGCAAAAGTATTTGAAGGAGTTGCAACCTTCTAAATTCGAGGACTTGATCGCCATGAACGCCCTGTATCGCCCGGGCCCAATGGATTACATCCCTTCTTTTATCGCCCGTAAACAGGGTAAGGAGGAGATCAAGTACGATATTCCCGTCATGGAACGCTACCTAAAAGATACGTACGGTATTACGGTCTATCAGGAGCAGGTCATGCTTCTATCCCGTTTGCTCGCTAACTTCACGCGTGGTGAGAGTGATGCCTTACGTAAGGCGATGGGTAAGAAGTTGATCGAGAAGATGAACCACTTGAAGTCTAAATTTATGGCTGGTGGTCAAGCCAACGGCTATAAAGAGGAAACTTTAAATAAGATCTGGTCCGACTGGGAGAAGTTCGCCTCATACGCATTCAATAAGAGTCACGCTACTTGTTACTCATGGGTGGCTTATCAGACCGCTTACTTGAAAGCGAACTTCCCGTCCGAGTATATGGCCGCCGTCTTGAGCCGAAGCTTATCCAATATCACGGATATCACGAAGTTCATGGATGAATGTAAAGCGATGGGTATTCAAGTATTGGGACCGGACGTGAACGAGTCTATCTTGAAGTTCAGCGTAGATAAGAACAAGAACATCCGCTTCGGGCTAGGCGCCGTGAAAGGCGTAGGTGAGTCAGCCGTACAAAATATCATAGAGGAACGCAAGAAGAACGGCCCGTACAAGAGTATCTTCGATTTCGTAGAACGGGTGAACTTGACCGCTTGCAATAAGAAAAACATAGAGTCCATGGCTTTGGCCGGAGCGTTCGATAACTTCGGTATCCAGCGTGAGCAGTTCTTCACCGACAGTGGAAAAGGGAAATTGTTCTTGGATACCTTGGTTCGCTATGGTAACAAATACCAGATGGATAAGAGCACGGCAGTCAACTCTTTATTCGGTGGAGACGCCTTGATCGCCATCGCTAAACCGGAGATCCCGCAATGCGAGCGTTGGAGCGATCTCGAACGCCTAAATAAAGAGAAGGAGTTGGTCGGTATTTACCTATCCGCCCACCCGTTGGATGAATACCGTATCATATTAAAGTATGTATGTAATACCGGCATGGTAGAACTTAACGAGCGGGAAACCTTACAAGGCCGGGAGGTTTTATTAGGTGGTATCGTCACCGGTTTCCGGGAAGGAATGACCAAGAACGGAAAGCCTTACGGAATCTTGAAGATCGAGGATTTCACGGGTAGTGGCGAGATCCCTCTTTTCGGACAGGATTATATCGAATACAGCAAGTATGGTAAAATAGGGATGTATCTCTTGATCACAGCCCGTGTAGAGCCTAGCCGCTGGGACCCCAATAAACTGGACTTCAAGATTGGTACCGTCAACCTTTTGCAAGACGAGAAAGACAAGCTGATCGAGAAAATCAGTATCACGGTCCCGATCCATGATTTGGACGAGCCGACTATCAATGAGCTTTCGGTATTGATCAAGAACAATCCGGGCCATAGCCTGTTATATTTTAAGGTTGTCGATGGGGAACATAATATTTCCCTAAATCTCTTCTCCCAAAATATCCGCTTAAACGTGACCCGTGAGCTGGTAGACTTTTTACAGGAGAACGAGAATATCGATTTTAAAATTAATGGTTAAAGTTGTACGACGCTGAAAGAATTTGTACTTTTGGCGTCATAACAATCATTAGATTATAATTCATAATTAAATAATACGTAATTCAAAATGGCACTACAAATTACAGACGCTAATTTCGAGGAGTTGGTTAACTCCGGAAAGCCCATGGTTCTTGACTTTTGGGCAGAGTGGTGTGGCCCTTGCCGCATGGTATCTCCTATCATTGATGAGTTGGCAACCGAATACGAAGGTCGTGTGACGATCGGTAAAATGAACGTTGACGAGAATGACGATGTAGTCGGACAATTCGGTATCCGCAACATCCCTACCGTTCTTTTCTTCAAAGACGGTAAGATGGTTGATAAAGTAGTAGGCGCTACGGCTAAGGATAAGTTCGTAGAAAAGATCGAGGCAATGCTTAAATAATTGAAAGTTGAGAATTGAGAATTGAAAATACCGAGGAATACGCTCTGTAACTTTCAATTCTCAATTTTTAATACCCCTAAGTATATGTCGCTTGCCCGGAGGACCGGGAAGACGGCTCATCTCAAAACCAGCCGCTTGCATACCTCTGCGTACCTCTCCTTTTGCGCAATAGGTTACGATCACTCCGCCCGGTGCGGTATGAGCATACAAACGATTATAGATTTCCTGATTCCACATCTCCGGTTGTTTCTCGGGCGCAAACGCGTCGAAATAGATCAAATCGATATCATCCGGTAGTTCACAGGCGTTACTATTTCCTTCTATTTTATGAAGTGTAAAGCGCTCTGAGATTGAAACGGGAGTATTCCACTCCGCTTCATGCAAGGCTAAGAATAACTCTTTTCTCTCCGGCCAGATCAGCTCCCCATAATTCAAGGCACGAATCGTATCTAAAGGAAGCGGGTATAACTCTACTGTATGATAATCAATATGATGTGCTTGAGATAGCTCGACATCCTTCAATGTCAAGAAGGCGTTCAGCCCTGTACCGAAGCCAATCTCCACGATTCGGATAAAGTCTTTTTCAAGCGCATGCAATCCCGCCTCTATAAATATATGTCTTGATTCCTGCAGGGCCCCGTTCACGGAATGATAATGTTCATCCATCGCCGGAATATATAGTGTATGGCTTCCATCCGCCGTTATCTGTAATTCTTTCTCCATATGTATGCAAAGATAATACATACGAATCAGAATAATACTTATCTTTACCGCTATAAATATGATATAAGATATGGATAGACGCCATCTTTACTTCTTACTATTCTTATTATGTACCATACAAGCCGCTATCGGTCAACAGCGCTCCTTCTCTATCAAGGGAGTTGTAAAAGACGCGTCAAGCGGACAGCCGATACCTTTCGCTAACGTAGTGGTATGGAACACGACGCAAGGGGCGGTCACCGATTCCACCGGATTATTCGAGATATCCGGCATATCACCCGGAAGCTATCGTCTCCAATCCTCCTTTCTGGGATATAAGCCCTTCGTTACCGCCGAATTCAGACTAGCGAATAAAGATATATTCTTCCCGATCGAGCTAGAGGAAGCCAGCCAGAATCTGCAAGAGGTTAGCGTAGTAGCCTCTCCGTTCCGTAAAACCGCCGAAAGTCCGCTAGGACTTCGTGTAATCGGTTTCAAGGAGATAGAGAAAAGCGCGGGAGGAAACCGGGATATCTCCCGGGTAGTACAAACCTTTCCCGGAGTAGCGTCCACGGCAGCGTTTCGTAACGACTTGATGGTAAGAGGAGGAGGTCCCTCGGAAAACCGTTTCTTTTTGGATGGCGTAGAGATACCGAATATCAACCATTTCTCTACCCAAGGAGCCTCCGGAGGTCCGGTCGGTATTATCAATCCCGATTTTATCCGGGAGGTCAACTTTTATTCGGCCGCATTCCCCGCATCCAAAGGGAACACTTTAAGTTCGGTATTGGATTTTAAACTACAAGATGGGAATAAGGAGAAATTCTCATTGCGAGGAGTCCTAGGAGCCTCAGATATCGGTGTGTCCGCTAATGGACCGCTAGGAAAAAAGACCACTTACCAAGTGTCTGTTCGTCGCTCTTACCTTCAATTCCTTTTCGATATGATCGGCTTGCCGTTCTTACCTACTTTCACGGATGCCCAATTCAAGATTAAGCACTCCTTCAACCCCAAGAATGAGCTTACAGTTCTCGGATTAGGGGCGATCGATGATATGAAGCTGAATACAGGAATGAAAGACATGAGCGAGAAAAACCAATATATCCTCTCTTACTTGCCGGTCGTAAAACAAAAAACGTATACCCTTGGAGCGGTTTATAAACACTACGCCGGTAAAAATCTCTACTCGGTCATTATCAGCCGTAGCCAGACCAACAATAAGAATATTAAATACAAAGACAATGATGAAAGCCAAGTAGAGAATCTCTCCTTAAATTACCGTTCGGACGAGATTGAGAATAAGTTCCGAACGGAAAACACGTTCCGCTTACCATTCATTCAATTGAATGTCGGAGGAAACATCGAATACGCCCAATACACGAATGACACCTATCAAAAGCAATTTACCTCTATCCCCCGTACCATCGTATATCAAACAGACCTTGGCATATGGAAGTGGGGTATCTATGCCACGGCTATTTATGAGAGTTATAACGAGCGGTTTACCGCCTCTTTAGGTGTTCGTGCGGACGCAAACAATTATTCCTCGGATATGAATAATTTGTTAGATCAGTTATCTCCTCGCCTATCCTTATCCTACCGCTTGTCCGATCCGCTTTATATAAACGCGAATATCGGACGCTACTACGAGCTTCCTCCTTATACGACATTGGGATTCAAGGATAATGAAGGTAATTATGTAAACCGGACAAATCATTTAAGCTATATCCGAAGCGACCAAGCCGGATTAGGCTTGGAATACCGTCCTACCTCATACTTGAAATTCACGACCGAAGGATTCTATAAACATTATGATCGTTATCCGATGTCCATACTCGACAGTATCCCACTCGCATCGAAAGGTACAGACTATGGTGTCTTGGGAAATGAGGCCGTATCGTCTACCGCTACAGGGCGAGCTTATGGACTTGAGATCATGGGACGTTGGTATAATTATAAAGGGCTTACTTTCATCGCATCCTACACTTTGGTAAGAAGCGAATTCAAGGATGGGAGAAATATGGACACTTATCTTCCCTCGGCTTGGGACAATAAGCATCTGTTCACGTTTAGCGGGACTTATTCTTTACCCAAGAACTGGGACGTAGGCGCCAAGTTCCGGGTAGTAGGAGGCGCTCCCTATACGCCTTACGATGTAGAAAAGAGTAGTTATGTAGAAGCTTGGGACGCTAATAACGGGCTATACTATGATTACAGCCGGTTTAACAGCGAACGGCTCAAGCCATTCACGCAGTTAGATATCCGTATCGATAAAACATTTTACTTCAAAAAGATCATGCTTGGAGCCTATATCGACATCCAAAACATATTGAATTCCAAATACAAAGAGCAAGACGTATATATCAAAACGGGTAAAATTATCAACCCGGAAGCTCCCATATATGAACAACGGTACGAATTAAGACCGATAGAACGTCTTACAGGAACGCTTCTCCCAAGTATCGGAGTGATGATCGAGTTATAGATTTTAGGCGTAATAGATTCTTTTTATTTTGAATTTCAGCAATTAATCATAAATCTTTCCTATTTTTGTGGTCTGTATTAATAACAAATAGTACTTTAATCGCAAATAAGCACATGAATAGGTAGGTAAAGAATGACATTATTAAAAAACTACATACGATTCGTACTCTTTATCGTGTTAAGTCTGGTCTTTTCTTTCCACTTATACGCTACAGATAATGCAGGCCCTATTTTAATCATTAGCTCCTACAATCCCGATACACGTAATACGACCGCCAATATTTCCGAGTTTATGGAGGAATATAAGCGGGGAGGTGGTATCTCGCCGGTGGTTATCGAGAACATGAACTGTAAGAGCCTCCCGGAAGCCCCCTTATGGGACGGTAAGATGAGAGGTATATTGGATAAATATAAGGAAAATAACACCCCTCAGCTTATCATTATCTTAGGTCAAGAGGCATGGGCTTCTTATATCTCCCAAGAATACAAGCCTGATATACCGGTTTTATGCGGTATGATCAGTAAGAATGCGATCTTATTACCCGACTCGGATTTAAATGTCGCCGAATGGGAGCCGAAATACATCGATATCCAAGAGTACGTAGATAAAGGTTTACACCTTGGCGGGTTCTTGTATTCTTATGACGTAAAAGAAAATATCCGGTTAATACGTAAGCTATATCCCAAAACTCAAAATATAGCATTAATCACCGATAATACCTACGGTGGTTTAGCTATGCAGACCTTGGTAAAAAAGGAAATGGAAAATATCAAGGATCTGAACTTGATATTACTGGATGGAAGAAAGAATAATATCTACACCATCGTTGAGCAAATCAAGAACCTGCCGGATCAGACCGTGATATTGATCGGTACATGGCGTGTAGACGTGAACGACGGGTATTATGTTGGAAATGCCACGTATACCATGATGACCGCCAATCCCAGAATCCCAACATTCACATTGGCATCCGTCGGCATAGGGCACTGGGCCATCGGAGGTTTCAGTCCCAAATACAGGCCTATAGGTTCCGATTTGGCAAAAGAGGCTTTAAGTATATTGGAGAAGAAAATCGCCCCTAAAGATATCCATCCCCAAATCATCCCCAATGGATATGTGTTCGACGCTTCAAAGATCAAGGCTTTTGATATCAGCAAACTGTCATTGCCCCACGACGCTACTATTATCAACGAGGACCCGAGCCTATTCTCCAAATACAGGTTCGAGATATTGCTAAGCGTAATCACCGTATTGTTTATTTTCCTGATTATGATATTAATCTTCTTTATCCGGACCAATAAGCTGAAAGATAAGTTATTGGATCTACAGAAAGATAATATACTAATCATGAATAATATCCAAGCTTCTATCTATTTCATCAAGCCGGATTATACCGTAAAATGGAGAAACGAGGTAGAGTTCCATGACTGTATCCCTGAATTCGGTCCGGCTAATTGCTTCTTGGTCAAGAACGGAGTAAAGCCTTATTGTACCCGTTGCACGGTCGCAAAGGCCATGGAAACCAAAAAGCAGGTCGATATCACGAATGAGTTCGGCGATGGAAAGTATCTTCATATTTTGGCGAACCCTGTATTAGACGAGCACAACAACCTTATCGGGGTTATTTTCAAGAAAGAAGACGTGACAAAACAAAAACAGGCGGAGAACGAACTGAGGAAAGCGAAAGAGAAAGCGGAAGAGTCCGATCGTTTGAAATCCGCATTCTTGGCGAATATGAGTCATGAGATTCGAACGCCATTGAATGCGATCGTCGGTTTCTCCGGATTATTGGCCGTAACCGAGAATATGGAGGATAAAGAGGAATATATCAATATCATTAATAGCAACAACGACCTGCTATTGCAATTGATCAATGATATTCTCGATCTAGCCAAGATAGAGGCGGGTACGCTAGAATTCGTGGATTCAGACGTAGATGTCAATCAACTATTCTCCGATATCGAGCAGTCTTCCCGTTTGAAGGCGCAAGATGGTGTGCAGGTATGCTTTGTCGAGAAGATCCCGAATTGTATCTTACGCACCGACCGTAACCGGGTCTCCCAAGTCATTACCAACTTTATCAACAATGCCATCAAGTTCACAACTCAAGGTAGCATCCTGTTTGGCTACCGCCGTAGAGACGATGAGTTGTATTTCTATGTAAAAGATACGGGATGCGGTATCGCCAAGGATAAGATCGGTCAAGTTTTCACCCGTTTCGTTAAGTTAAATAGCTTTGTGCAAGGAACGGGGCTGGGATTATCGATTTGCCAGATGATTATCAAGCGTCTGGGTGGAGATATAGGGGTGGAATCAGAGCAAGGAAAAGGTTCTACATTCTGGTTTACGTTGCCCTATTCGATACTAGAGATGCAGGAAGTCCCGCATGAGAAACCAAAGACCGAGAATGTACAGAAGAGCCAGTCATCCAAATCTGCAACCCTATTAATAGCGGAAGATAACGAAAGCAACTATACTTTATTCCAAGCCATGTTGAAAGATTATAACCTTATACACGCATGGAACGGGGAACAAGCGATCGATTTATTCAATAAATATCAACCGGACTTAATCCTAATGGACCTAAAAATGCCGATCGTAGACGGCTATGAGGCTACACGGGTAATTCGGGAAAAGAACCAGTCCATTCCTATCATCGCCGTAACAGCTTTCGCCTTCGCGGAAGATGAGGAACGGGTAAAACAAAGCGGATTCTCCTCTTACATCGCTAAACCGATCAAGCCGGATAAGCTAATCGCATGTATTAATACTTATTTATAGAATCCGTTTGGTAACAATCGGAAAACGCAAAACGAAAGAGGAACCCTTCTCTACTTGAGAGTCGAGACTAATACTTCCTCTATGACGGTTCATGATCTGCCGGCAAAGACTTAATCCGATGCCGGAACCTTTAGATTTAGTCGTGAAGAAAGGAACGAAGATTTTGTCGATTGCCTCGGGAACAATTCCGCTACCATTATCAATCACCGAAATAATTACCATACCGTTTTTTTGGACAGCCTCCACTATAATTTGAGGGGATAAGGATTCTTCACAAGCCTCTATCGCATTTTTCAATAGATTAATTAATACTTGTTCCACCATGATCCGGTCCGCATATAAATTCAAGTCTTCCGGCTTTACATGAAAGAAGAGGATATCGGATTTCTCCGGGAATAGAAGCCGGATATCGTCAAAGAGAGCCGAAACCGAGAAGTTTCGTAAAGTAGGTAAAGGCAGACGGGTTAATTTCCGATAATTCTCGACAAAATCCAATAACCCCTTACTTCTTCGGTGGATCGTTTGCATGGCTTGTACCATAATAGCGTAGTCTTTCTCATTCATGCCATTTATCGTCGCACGCTCGGCTACCGTCTCCGATAAAGAGATTACCGGAGCGATCGAGTTCATGATCTCATGCGTCAATACCCGGATAAGTTTCTGCCATGCCTCGGTTTCCGCCTCAGCGACCACCGAACTATACAATCGACTCCGCAAAGCCTCCAAGGCAGCGTTCATAGAAGAGGCCAAAGCCTTTTCGTCTTCCGTCATTGAATCGGAAGGATAAAACAGGCTCAGATCCCCGTAATGAATACTCTCTATCAGGTATTCCATCCGCTTAACAGTCTTTTGCTGATCCTTATATAAGAAAACCGAAAGCGCAAGAATACAAAATCCGAACAGCGCAGGAATAAACAAAAACCCTTTCAGCATTAAGAATGAGGCAGTAAAAGACAAGACCACGATCCCCAAAATACGAGCGAACAACAAGTAACGTATCATAAGCCAAATTTCTCCAATTTACGATACAAGGTAAAGCGGGTAATCCCTAGAAGCTCGGCGGCACGAGTGATATTCCCCTCGGCACGACGTAAGGCACGTTCGATCGCTTCTTTCTCCAATACCGTCAAATTTAACTCATCGGATGGTTCCTTATCCCTAAGCGGGACAGAACGCAGAATAAAGTCTTCCGGCCTTAGCCAATTACTTTCAGACAAGATAACCGCCCGTTCAATCGCATGTTGCAGTTCACGTACATTACCGGGCCAAGCATAATTATGTAGCTTATTCTTCCCATCCCTGTTAATGCCCTTCAAGTCTTTCTTATATTTACGGGCATACTTCGACAAGAAATGTTCAGCCAATAAGATCACGTCATTTCCTCGTTCCCTCAAGGGAGGAATATGTAACTCGATCGTATTAATACGATATAAAAGATCTTGCCGGAAAGTACCTTCTGCCACAAGATGATGGATATTCACGTTCGTTGCGCAGATCAACCGGATATCAATCGGTATGGGTTGCGTTGCTCCCAAGCGGGTTATCTGTCGTTTTTCCAAAGCGGTCAACAGTTTCGCTTGCATGGAAAGGCTTAAGTTCCCGATCTCATCCAAGAACAAGGTACCACCGGAAGCTACCTCCATTCGTCCCGGCTTTTCCTTACGGGCATCCGTAAAAGCCCCTTTCTCATAGCCAAATAATTCACTCTCGAAAAGTTGTTCCGGAATAGAGCCCACATCGATCCCGACGAAAAGATTCTCCGAACGCGGAGATTGATGATATAAGGCGCGGGCAACTAAATCTTTACCGGTTCCATTCTCCCCCAAGATTAATATATTGGCATCCGTATTCTTTAATTTATCGACCGTAGCGAAAATAGCCTGCATCGGTTCGCTTTCACCGATGATCTCGAAGCCAGCATCCTCGGGTGAACTAAGAATCTCAACTTGTTTCTTTAAATTTCGCACTTCCGCCCTACTCTCCCGAAGTTCCAATGCAGAAGAGAGTGTAGCGAGTAATTTCTCCTTTTCCCAAGGTTTCGGGATAAAGTCGGTAGCTCCCGCCTTAATCGCCCGCACGGCCTTATCCGTATCCGAATAGGCAGTCATAAAAAGAACCACCACGTCCGGGTCTATCTTCTTTATCTTCTCCAGCCAATAGAAACCCTCCTGACCACTAATAGCATCCCGTTTGAAATTCATATCCAACAAGATAATATCCGGGATAAAAGTCCGCATGAAATGATCGATGCGCTCCGGTTGCGTAGCCACTCTTATTTGTTCCATATAGGGCTCCAGTAATAAGTTAAGGGCAAAAAGGATGTCCTCATTATCATCTATAATTAATAGTTTTCCCTTTTTCATAAGCGCTGAACTAGTTTGTGATGCCTCAAAGGTAGGTATTAAATCAATGGAAGAAGCGTGCGTAATCGAACGATTACCGTGCGCAGATGAACTGTTAAATTAATAGTCCGCAAAGAGGGTTAAGATTAAGTAAACGGTAAGACTATTTAAGCGAAAGAAAAAACGAGGAGAAAGAAGGAAGACTATCTTTGAACACAATTAACAATTCAGGCATTCATGAGACCACTATTGATTGGATTTTTCGTCTGTATAAATATACACTTAGGCTATGCGCAATGGACTGAGCAAGATTCGATCTGGCTAAAGGATGTATTAGCAGGCAAAGATTCCATCAAATTGAACCCTGAATTCCAAAAAGCAATCCAAAGCGGTTCTTTCCTCAACCCGGAACCGGGAAAACCGATGGGGAAACCTCAACTGGCCGCTCCCAGCAATATCCCTATCACCAAAGATTTCTCAGAATATATCCAACAAGACGATACGACACACCGAAAAGTAGCATTGAAGGATTTACCGCCATCGGTATTCTGGCGACATAATCCACCGTATAAAAAGATACTGCCTGTCTATCAATCTATCTTAGATGAATTGAAAAGGACTCCGTCCAGTGGTCGTACCTCACTAGCTACCTTCGATCTAGGAAGGATGACCAGCCGGAAAACATATGTCCATAAACGCAACGCAAAACGCAACGGAACTTGGCAAAACTACGGCAACCTCCCTACCCCGGATGTCATCTCTAAAAAAAAGAAATTCGAAAGACAACAGGCAGAGGCCGCAAAAAAGGACTCCTCATTGATGATCCAACCACCAATCGATTAGCTTACGGGCCAAGCTCAACTTACGGGGGATCTCCGGTAGATTATCTTTGGTATAGAAGGCACCAGAGCTTAGTTCCTCATCCTGCAACTTAATTTCCCCACTTACATAATCCGCTACAAAGCCAACCATCAAGCCACTCGGATAAGGCCAAGGTTGGTTTCCGAAATAAGTGATATTATCGACCTCTAAACCCGTTTCCTCACGGACCTCCCTGCGCACACACTCTTCCAAGGTCTCGCCAACTTCTAAGAATCCGGCCACTAATCCATGGAAAGTTCCCCGGAAATTACGGGCATGTACCAAAAGAATCGAATCCTCCTTACGGATCAAGACGATCATCGCTGCTGAGATTGTCGGATAAATCTCATGTTTGCAAGAAGGACATTGCTTCGTGATCGACGTAGTCTGCACGGTAGGAGTACCACATACCGGACAGAAACGGCTATGGCTATCCCAATAAAGCAATTGATAAGCCTTACCCGCCTTCTCGTAACACGCTCTCGAGATATAATCCCAAGAGGCACGCAACCCCATATGTACGTAACGGTCATTCCCCTCCACCGGAGTATCTAATTCTGCCGTACGTGCGGGAAGTCCATCCCGGTAATCAACCTCCAGCGTATGAGAAACCGGAACTGGGGGATTCTCGCCATAGGGGATGGTATACGTATCATTCTCTTTCTGAAGCAACAGTTGGTCTTTATAAAAAAGGAACCAATAACAGAGTTTATTTGAAGTTTCCATGCTAATATTCCCGAATTATCTTTCTGTATGTAAAACATCCGCAAACTTACGAATTAAAATCCAATAACGTGCGGAAGCGAACGTGCACCGTGCGAAGGCACACACAATCGTTTCTAAGCATTTTTCTATTATCTTATGATTAGCAGAACGTTACATCGATGGCACATTATTTGCCTCCTTTCTAAAAAATGAATATATTTAAAACCTATTACAATGAAACTAATGATTCGAAACTTACTTTATCTATTCAAGCGGTTTAAGACCGCTGTCGTGTTAAACCTCTTTGGCTTAACAATCGCTTTCGCCGCTTTCCTCCTGATAGTAATGCAGGTGGATTACGAGATGAATTACGATGCCATGCACAGCAAATCAGGCCGAACCTTCCGGCTAGAGGCAAATCACGGAGAATTCGAGCATAACGCCATCCATTGCCTAATGTTTAGCGATGCTTTTGTTAACTCATCCGCTCATATCACGGATTACTCCTACCGTTATCCATTCTACGGAGGAGAACGGTATTGCCAAATCGACGAAGTAGACGATCAAGGAGAAGCGAAAGTCTTTAAGGAAAACTTCCAGCTTTGTCTACCCAATATCTCAGATGTCTTTGATTTCCACATGAAAGAAGGTTCCGTCGAATGCCTATCCATTCCCGGCTCCGTACTCATTCCGGAGAGTGTCGCCAAAAGGCTGTTCGACAAACAATCCGCTATCGGTAAACGTATCCGGATGTCCGGCAGTAGTGGCTGGCAACCTGTAAGTACCACGATACTTACTATTGGGGGTGTCTATAAGGATTTCCCGGGAAATACTACGGTACAAAACCGTATTTACGTCCCGATGGACCAACTGGATCTATTAAAAAGTTCTTGGCAAATGTATGCCAACGAAATATACGTCACGCTAGACGATCCCCTAAATAAAGAGGAGGTATTGGATCATTTCAACAAGACTTTCGATTTCGCTAAAAGCCAAATGGGTTCAGCGCAAGAGATCGCATTACGTCTAACCCCCTTAAAGGATGTTTATTACACGCATGATACAACTTTCGACTTTAATCCGAAAGGTCACCGGGAGACAAATTATGTGTTACTGGGTATCGCTTTCCTCATCTTATTCATCGCCGGAATCAATTTTACCAATCTCACAACCTCGTTGATTCCCCTACGATTGAAAACGATCAATACGCACCGGGTATTAGGATGCTCCATCTATAAGTTACAAGCCATCTCACTGATTGAATCGATCGTGATCTGCTTGATATCCTACATTCTCGCCTTATTCATCGTAAACGATTTGTCTTACACACCGATCGCTAATTGGGTAGATGCGGATATACGTCTTAGTCAATACAAAGGCCTGATCCTTCTCACTGCACTGATCGCTATCTTGACGGGTTGCTTGGCGGGACTTTATCCAGCTATACGAAGTACCTCCTATGCGCCGGCCTTGGTACTAAAGGGCTCTTTCGGTCTTAGTCCCAAAGGGAAAAAAGTACGTGTCGCCCTGATCGGTTTCCAATACACGGTATCGATCGCCTTGATTATTGTCACCTTATTCATGGGACTTCAGAACCATTTCATGACCTCTAGCGAGCAACTAGGATTCAATAAAGACCAAGTAGCCATCGTGAACCTGACACCGGAGATCTACGCCAAGCATAAGCCCCAATATATCCAGAAACTTAAAGATTATCCGGGAATAGAGGATGTGGCCTTCTCCGTCTACGAATTATCGAAAGAAGATGACATGATCGATCTCGAATATGCCCGTCATGAAGATAAGGATGTATTCTTCAAGGTATTCTATGCCTCCGAGAATTTCCTTTCCGTCATGGATATCCAAGTAGAGGAAGGAAGGGATTTTACACGGGAGGATTTAAACAAGGCACAAAGTGATTATATCATCAATCCGGCGGCAGAGCGGGATTTCCACTTACATCCCGGAGATCGTTTCAATGATCGTACGGTTCTAGGAGTCAGCAAGGATTTCCGGTTTAACTCTTGCCGGATCGCAAGCTCGCCTTTCGTATTCGCATTGAATAACGATATACCCAATCCTAAATTGGTATCCTATATCCGCTTCAATTCGAAAACGAATTTACAGGAAGCTGTCGCCCACGTCCGGGAAACATTGAAAGAGATCGATCCGACTTTCCCTTTCGAGATCTCTTTCTACAACACCATCTTAAATAATTTATATCAGAAAGAACAAACACTGGGTAAACTAATCTCCCTATTCGGAATAATGGCGATCTTGATCTCTATCGTAGGTGTATTCGGACTCGTGCTATTTGAGACGCAATACCGCCGGAAAGAGATCGGTATCCGCAAGATCAACGGAGCGACTACTGGACAGATTCTTTTGATGTTCAACAAGACTTATATCCGGATTGTCTCCGTTTGCTTCATCATCTCGATTCCGATAGCATGGATGGGAACACAACAGTGGCTAGAGAATTTCGCTTATAAAACACCACTCCATCTTTGGGTCTTCATCGTAGCTTTCCTAATCATTCTCTCGGTTA
The DNA here is from genome assembly GCF_000436315.1 of Parabacteroides sp. CAG:2. Classification (NCBI taxonomy): domain Bacteria; kingdom Pseudomonadati; phylum Bacteroidota; class Bacteroidia; order Bacteroidales; family Tannerellaceae; genus Parabacteroides; species Parabacteroides sp. CAG:2. The sequence goes on from NZ_FR885297.1 coordinate 36,665, forward strand.
CGATCGGTACCGTTACTTTCCGGAACTGGCAAGCGGCGAATGAGAATCCTGTGAACTCGGTGAAGTCTGAATAAACTCACTCGGAGTGATCCCGTAAATTTCTTTAAAGCAACGGGTAAAATAGTTCGGATCGGAGAAGCCGACCTGAGCAGCTACCTCCCCGATCGAATAAGCGTGCTGCCCCAATAACTCGGCGGCACGCTTTATACGTATATTACGGGTGAATGAGGAAGCGGAGCAACCGGTAGTAGACTTTAATTTCCGAAATAAGCTGGCACGGCTCATCGCCATCTCGGAACAGAAAAGCTCTACATCAAACTCCGGGTCCTGCAAATGAGCCAGAACGACCTTTGTCACTTTCGAAAGAAATTCCTTATCCGGATCGGCGATGGTTTGCTCCGGAGTACGCAAGTCGAACCGATCCCTGAAATATAACTTTAGTTGCTCACTACGTTTGAGCAGATTCTTGATCTTCGCTTTTAAGACAGCAAGACTGAACGGTTTAGGCAGATAATCATCCGCTCCGGCTCCATACCCTTCCAATTGTTGACGTTCTTCCGCTAAAGCAGTCAATAGGATAACCGGTATATGGGCCGTCCGTTCATCCGTTTTCAAAGCCTCGCAACATTCAATCCCATTCATGACCGGCATCATTACATCCGAGACAATCACGTCCGGTAGGATCTCCAAGGCTTTCTCCAAGCCGACCTTTCCGTTTTTCGCTATCACGACCCGGTAATCCGTTTGAAAAGCATTCATCAAATAACGACATAGATCCTCATTATCCTCTACAAACAAAAGCGTTTGTCGTAGATTCTCCGGGACCGAGTTTGTTTCTTCCAATGGAACTGATTCCCGCAAAGATACCTCTTCCATTTTAGATTCCGAATACTCCAACCACTCCTCAGGATAAGCCTCTTCCGATATAGGCAAGGCAACCGTAAAAACAGAACCTTTCCCCAATTCACTCTCACATTGAATGGTTGCCTTATGTAACTCCAATAGCTCTTTTGTGTACGCAAGGCCGATCCCCGAACTCTCCGAGCGGCGAAACGCTATCGATGCCCCCTTATAATATCGATCAAAAATATACGGTAACGATTCGGGAGGAAT
>NZ_FR885297.1:37802-96935 GCF_000436315.1 Parabacteroides sp. CAG:2
GGAGGAATGCCGATTCCACTATCCTTAATTCGTAAAGTCATGACCGCATCGGATGAGCTTTGCTCCAATGAAGCGGAAAAGCTTACCGAACCACCATCCGGCGTATACTTAAATGCGTTCGACAGTAAATTATATAGAACCTGCTCTAGGATATTCTTGTCAAAATAAGCGATTGAGATATCCGGGGCAATCGAATACGTAAACGCGATTTTATAGGAATCGGCCAAAGGAATAAAGGTTTCCGAAATCTCCTCTAAGAATCGGCTGAGATCCGCACAAACGATATGCGGGGAAGGTACTCCCCGGGTCAATACCGATAAATCCAGCAATTCATTGACATGCCGAATCAAGCGATTGGTATTCCGGGAGATCGTACGCAAAATCTCTTTATCTCCACAAGATACTTCTGAACCGGAATGCCGTTCCAGATCCTCCGTCAATCCCTTGATTATCGTCAGCGGGGTACGAAGCTCATGAGAGACATTCATAAAGAAACGAGTTTTCAACGCATCTTTTTCCTCCAGTTCTTGCTTGGCCTGTTTCAACAGCCGTGTACGTTCTTGTATCTTACGCTCCAACTCGGCTTGGCGAAGTTGATACCAGCGCACCCTGCTCTTATAGGCGATACACAACAGTACGCATACAACCACGAATACCAGCAAAATAAACCACCACGTCCGCCACCAAGGAGGAAAGATCCTGACAGGTTCGGTAATGGGAGCGCTCCAATAGGAACCATTGCCGGAAGTTTCCACCCGAAACACATAGTTTCCCGGTGGTAGACGGTTATATATAGCCGTACGATCGCTGGCGTCCACCTCTCGCCAATCCGTATCATATCCATCCAGACGATACCGGTATCGGATACTACGGGGATGAGAATAATCGAACGCAATAAAACCCACCTGTAAACCTTGCTTCTCACGTGAGTCTCCGATCGTGAGGTTCGTGATTCGCAGAGACTCAGGTATTTTTCTCAAACCGTCCGTTAACTGAACGGGATCAAAAGAAACGATCCCCTCATTACTGCCAAATACAAGTTCACCCGATTTGCGCTTACAGCAAGCGCCACCCATAAACTCATTCGATAATAAACCGTTTGCCGTCGTATAATTAACGATATGCCGGTTTTGTATATCCAAGCGACTCAGCCCTTTATTCGTGCTGACAAACAGGATGCCCGGCTCACCTTCACGGATTCCTCGTACGATATTTCCCGATAAGCCATCCTGTACCGTGAAATGATCAAATCGCCCGGTTCGCTTGTCGTATTGATCCAACCCCGCATTCGTACCGATCCACAAATAACCGGAAGAGTCCACAAACAGACAATGAATATGATTCGACGCAAGGGGATTCATCTCACCCGGTATATATCGATACGTGATAAGCGCTCTCGTCTTCGTATCCCACACCCGAAGCCGCCCCTCATCCGCTCCTCCCCAAAACCAAGACTCTTCGCTCACGCATAAGTTACATAACTCCGACAACGAGTTGATCGGATAATCATAAGAGACTTGGTAATCCGGTATAAAAGGGCGGATTCGGAAATCATCCAGATTCAACCGGTCCGGGTTGGCGTCTTGATAACTGATCCATAGGTTCCGCTCCGAATCCTCACGGATAGAACCTATAATCTTTCCGGATAAAGAGGACGGACTTTTCCGGGGTGAGAAGGTAAAACGCATATCTACCCGGGAAGTCTTATGGTTAATCCGGTCTAATCCCCTAGAGGTCGCAACCCAAAGATTCAGGTCCGAATCCTCATAAACGGCTAGGATATGAAGAGAAGACAGATTCTCTTTTTCCGTGTATCCCAAGGTATATCGAAACAAGGAAGGTGCTAAATCCGCATGGCTCACTCCATACGTGGAATGTCCCGCCCACAGATGATCCGAGTCATCCAGAAACAAACAGGTAATCTGGTTACTGCTGATAGAATGTGCGTCTTCCGGCACGTTCCTCAACTGTCCCATTTTCCTCTCCTTCGGAGAATAATAAAAAAGACCTTGATTGAAACGGCTATCATCAAACCAGACCGTTCCATCCTTACTCTCGAAGATGGATCGCACTTGGCATTCTCCCGTAGGTTCCAGATCCTCCGGCCGGTCAAAGAAATGCTCACATCGCAAGGCAAGCCGGTTCATCCGGCTAATCAAGCTTGCCCCCTTATTATGTCCGATCCAGAAATCACCATCACCGGTCTCCAAGAATTGATATACCCGAGTATCCTCACGCCCGACAGATTGAAAGATTTCTCGCTCTCCCATATCAACCGAACGAAAAGCCCCTTCACGTCCCGTACCTAACCACATATAATCAAACCGGTCGATATAGATCGCATTAACGCCATTCAAATTGCCGGCATTGATATCCTCCCGGTCACTTGTCCGTATCGTATAATCTTGAAAGTGGTTTGTTTCTTTGTCATACAAACTAAAACCTGCTAAAGTCCCTACCCAAAACGAATGATCCGGCGCCGAATACAAACAATTCACAGGAGACGACGAGACTACCGAACCCGCCGAAGAAAGGCGTACCAATTTCTTCTCTTTAGCGTCATACTCCAACATCCCGTTCTCCGTACCTATAAAGATATGTCCCGGAACGGAGGCCGAGAAACAAGTAGGACTACCATACACACGTAACTGTTGTCGAAGCCATTCTTTCGTGAAATTCAAAAATGTATCCGAACCTCTGTCATAACGGCTAATCCCACCCGAGGAAAAAAAGATCCAGATACCTCCATCTGAATCCTCGAATAATTTATCGATAGAACTGCTTTGTATACTTTCCGGGCAATCCGGTACGGGCAAGAATACTTTAAACGTATATCCATCGTAGCGGTTCAAGCCTTCAGTCGTCCCGACCCAGACATACCCGGTACGATCCTTCAAAATAGAGGTCACCGAGGAAGAAGAAAGCCCGCTATCCATTGTTATCCGGTCAAAAATAACGTTGGTAGCTTGCGTTCTCGTTACCATAAGTACAAACAGCAGTAAAAGGTATATTCTCATCCATTCATCCGATTAATGCCCCAAATATAAAGATTAAGTGGGTGAAAATCACAGAAAATAGAAAGATTGAACGATTTGTACGGTATTATGAAACATATGTCCGGCCCGCTCCCTCCCTATTTCCCTAGCTTTGCGGTATCAATTCTAAAACGAATGTAAAATATGAGAAAACTTTTTCTATCGCTAGTATTCCTTAGCGTGCTACTATCTATCCATGCGAATCCGGGTATTAAAGGAATCGTAATCGATCAAACCACCCGTAAGGCATTAGACTACGCTCACGTTGTATTATATGATGGAGATCATATCGTCGAAGAAGCTATGACTGAAGCGAACGGTTCTTTTCTAATCCAGCCCGTAAAACCGGGAACGTATTCGATCCGTATCCATTTTCTGGGATATGATGTTTATATGGGAGAGGAGTTTATCCTTACAGAGCAGATCAAGGATCTGGGTATTATCCCGATGCAAATGCTTGAGGTAGGCTTACAGGAAGTGGAGGTCGTAGCCAACAAGAAACAAGTCATCTATAAACTGGATAAAAAGATCATCGAGGCTTCTTCCAACCTGCTTTCCTCGGGAGGAACCGCTGTCGATATCCTAGAGAACACGCCTTCCATCCGGGTGAACGCCGAGGGAGAGGTTACCTTCCGGGGAAGTAGCGGATTCACGGTCTACGTAGATGGAAAGCCCAGTATATTTACCGGGACCCAAGCCTTGGAACAGATCCCGTCCGGACAAATCCAGAATATAGAGATCATCACCACCCCGTCCGCCCAACATGATACAGGGGGTGATGTCGGGATCATCAATGTCATTACCAAGAAGAACTTCGGGGAAGGGCTGAGCGGAGTAATCAACCTAAGCGGGAATACGGTATGGAGCCGGACCTTGGATTTCTTGTTGACCGGACAAAACAAGGCGTCTCAATGGCGTATAGGCGGTTATGTGGGAAACCGACTTCGTAAAAGTCATTTTACCCAAGAGAAAACGACGTTGGTAAACGATACGACAACGACTTCTTATTCCAATGGCCCCCGTGAAAGTAACGGCTACGCATATATTCTCAACGGAGGTTGGAGCTATACGCAAAAACAAACGACTTTTTCTATTAACGCGGAAGGCGGATATGCCGGACTCAAGCGAAAAGGGGATCTGGAATATACGGAAGAACGTTCCGCTAATGGCGAGCAATTCGAGAACGGAGAGTTCAAGAGCCTTGACGACTTTGATATCCATGAGACTTTCGGACTAGGGAATCTGGCCGTGGATCATAAGTTCAATGATAAGGGGCATAACCTTAGCGGTAGCTTCTTCTTGAAATATGGAGGCAACGCTCTGGAATATTTCCAAAGCGATCTGTTCGACAAAAACAACGTACGCCAGCAAGGTCATCGTGCGTGGGAGGCCGAACATCGTTGGACCGTCCGTGCGAAAGCCGATTATGTATTTCCATACAGCAAAACCGGACAAATCAAGGCGGGTTATCAATATTTCTCATACTCGGAAGACGGCGATTATAGTATGCAGTTTTGGAACCCGGATACCAAAGAGTTCTTCTGGCGTGACGATATTTACAACACGTTCTATTTCCAACAAGGGATCAACTCCCTTTATGCGATCGTTGGGGATAGCTACCGGTCTTTTGATTTTCAAGTAGGATTACGGGGAGAACATACGCATCAAGTATTACGTAGCTCCAAAGATTGGGCGAACCGCCTACAAAGGCGTTTTGAGTTGTTCCCATCCGCCCATATCGGTTATAACCTCACACAAAATCAGAAGCTTCTATTCGCTTACAGCCGTCGTACGACCCGACCGGAGCTTTATTTCATGGAGCCATACATCACTTACAAGGATTACTATACAGCCGAGATCGGTAACCCGGATATACGCCCGGAGTACATTCATTCTTTCGAGTTGAATTATTCCTTGACTTCCGGCGACAATGCCTTGTCTGCCTCCCTATTCCACCGAACCCGGAAAGACAAGATCGAACGATTACGGGTTCCTTACCAAGCCGGGGTTACCTTGGATTCCATGGCGAACGTGGGACATGATTATTCCACCGGAATAGAACTATCGGGCAGTTTGCAGGCCACCAGTTGGTGGAATACGCAAATAAACGGTAGCCTTTATCACTACCGGGTAGAGAACGAGTATAAGACAGATGGGAAGAATGAGACCAGCACCAATTACGAGATCGCATGGAACAATGCTTTCACGGCAGGTAAATACACAAGGATACAGCTTGACGGCAATTTCGTAGGCCCTTCCGTAACCACCCAAGGAAGAACCCTGTCGTTCTGGTTTGTCAACCTAGCGATACGGCAACAATTCTTCAAACGAAAGTTGACGGCCACCCTCTCTTTCCGGGATGTCTTCAATACGGCCCGTTATGTCAATACGATCACTTCCTCGAACTTGATTTCCAAAACACGAATCCGGCCCGATTACCCGTTGATAGGCTTGACCCTTAGCTATACGTTCAACCAGTTCAAGCTAAAGAATGGCTTATCCAACAATTCAAAGGATTTATTCGAGGGGACGAATCATTAGTACAAATCATACTATCGCAAAATCCTATATAATGGAACGTCTGAGATGTTTTAACTATTTGTCCTTGCAACTGTTATTATCATCTCCTACTTTTGCGATAGGAAATATGACTGTGAAAATTTCCATATAGTGAGGACTGAGCCGAAAAAGTAAGCCCCGATCGAACAAACGACCGGGGCTGATTCTTTTCCCGCTTTCCTTCCTCACGGAAGTACTAAGGGATGAACTTTAATTTATTACTTTAGTATTAATATTAATCCATTCCCGCCTGTTCGCCCTCACGGGATACTTGGATAATCCGCACGGGGATGATTTTCGATTTATTTTTCATTATTCCTTTACATGTCTTATTTAACGACAACCTTTACAGTCTCGTCGCCAACCGTTACAAGAACGATTCCTGCGGGAACAGCGATCGTAGCGTTATCGGAAGTAACCACTGTCTCAGCCAATGGCATACCCAACAGGTTACGAACATAAGCCGTCTCGCCTTGAGCGCCTTGGATCGTTACGGAACCGGCGTTGCCGATCACTACGATAGAAGAGGCGGAGCTGTCGATAGACTCGTTACCGGTCGGGATGATACCGTTCTCAACGCTTACGACCAAAGCCTCTGATTTATCGTTCGTGAATCCAAGTTTACCGTTCAAGTTGAAGATATAGTCTGAACTAGATAAACTCTTGATGATATACTCACCTTCTACAGTAGCATCTTTCAATACGATCTGGAACTTAAAGTTGTTCAAGCCATTCTTAGCGGTCACCTCTGTTTCCTTACCTTTTACAGTAGTAGACAAAGTATCGATACCTACCAAAGTAGCCGGGCGGAAAATAGCCTTGATAGAGGTGCGATCCACCAACTTATAGCTATCGTCTGTTACTAGGCTAGCAGAACCCGGGTTGTAATAAGAAGCGGAATCCTTAGCGTTATACAAGAACATTCTCGGAGCGTTGGCTGTCGTATCAACACCCTTAGAGATATAGAATGAAGGAGTATAAGCTTTCGTATCAGCAGTATCCAACCAGAATGTCAAGTTCTCCGCATCTGCGCTTGTCGGAGCGATAACAGCGTCGTTAGCCTCGCCTACAGCCACGAAACCACCTTCCAATGCTTGGAAAGAAGCATGTCTAAGAACAGAAGGCAAGGAAGGAGTCGTGATATCTCTCACTACGAAGAAACTAGCTTTTACGTCTTTTGCTGTCGCATAAATACTTTCCTGCGTCAACTTGCCATCCGTACTACTCAAAGCCAAACCTTGCGTATTCTTATTAATGATCTCTGTGTATTTACGTTCTGTACCAGCCTTAATTAAATAAGCGGAACCGTTCTTGTTCTCCTTCACGATAAATCTAGGAGCGTCTTCCACGTCATCTTCTTGAATAAGTGAATAGCTTCCACGAGTTTCATTCAAATAGAAAGCCTTACCGTCCATATGCAATTTGAATGCGTAAGATACGATAGCGATATCTTTCACGTCTTTCGTCTTAGTCTCTTCGTCTTTTACGATATAAGCGTATTTTGTAGATCCATAGATCGTATCGGATTTAGCCACGTCGCTTTCAGCGGCACTGCAATCGAACTTGATGATTTCCCATTCAGCGGCATCCAACGCTTCTTGAGTAGCCTCTACAGAAGAAGGAGTAGAGCCTGTATATTTAGCTTTCAAGTACAAATCCTTATAAAGAACATTCGATCCAACCGTAAATTTCAGTCTAGCTAACTCAGCAAGCTCAGCGTCTGAATAATCAGCGTAACCTGCGGAAGGAGTTACCGTAGCAGGGATCAATTTGATCTTCAAGCCATCTACTGTTGCCAAATCTTTGTCATTAGAAATCGTATATGAGTTATTTGCAACATAAGCATAAGTGAATGTCTTAGACTCCGCATTTACTTCGTAAACATTAGCCTCATCGGTCTTACGTAAAGAAGCCGTGAATGAAAGGCCTGTGGCAGCACCCGTAGAAGTATTATAGGTATTTACCTCACGGTTCGTGAACGTGAACTTCTGCCCGTCAATCTTAGTTACTACCCACTGATTCTGCGGAGCGTTCAAGTTTACATAATCCGGGCCTTGAGCGAACAACTCATAATCGCTCGTTCCTACTTTTAAACCTAAGTACTTACCGTATTCGGAAGAACCGGATTTAGTCACATTCTTCTCATTGCTTACGAACAATACATTAAATACGGACGGCGCATCCTTACTCAACAATTCAGAAGCTTTCAGCATATTGGAAGTGCTAATCGTACATTTTGCGGTAGTCGGCTTGCTAGTCGTTGTTACATAAGTAGTGCCTGTAGAGGTAATAGCGTCTACATAAACATCAGGAACTGTAGTTTGATCGTCTTTAGCCGCATCTTTCTTCACACGTACGGAAGACAGTTTCAATGTATATTCACCCGGTTTGTTTACGTTATCCATCTCTGATACCGTAAACGCAGCGTTACCGGCGTAAACTTGCTCCTTAGACGTGTTTGCAGTCATTACCAAATTCTCTCCGGATACCAACTTGAAAGCGAAACCAACGCCATCCGCTCTCTTCAGCGCATTGATACCAAAATGGTTTACCGGGTCTACAGCGATAAAGGTAGAAGCCTTGAAAGTTGCCTCATCTACAATACCACCTTTCGGAGCAGATACGGCGAAATAAGTTCCTGACGGTAAAGACAAGTTTGTAGCCCAAGTCTCTCCAGCAAAGTTATAAGCCCTAATCTTCTGATCGAAGATATTCTCCTTCGGCTGTGGATTAATCGCCGGAAAACTCAAAGCGAAACCATTACCTAAAGCCGCATTTAAGTCATCAACAGAAACAGGAGCTGCATCCTGTACGAAAACTTGAATATTTACTCCGCTAGAGTTCATTGACCAAGTTGTACCCGAAAGCCCGATTTGGTGAGAAGCGTCAACGGCTTGGATAACCTCACCTGCTTGAATATACTTGTTTTCGTCCAACCATGTCAACTCATTAGCCTTGCCTGCATCCACCGTCGTAGTGATTGTACCATCCTTGGCAAAAGACAATAAAGTACCTGTTTCCTTGTTCTTAAACGTAAAATAGGATTTACCATTACGAGTTACATGAGAAATAGCCCATAAATACGTACCATCGCCCCTAACTACATCCTCATCAGTTTCTGCCGTAGTATTCAATGCGGTGTATTGCTCCGCAGTACCTTTTTTCACGCTCTGTCCACCAATGTAGCTGTAAGTTCCGCCATTCTCATTCGCAAGATAATAATACTTGCTGCCATTGAATTGGGTATCTGCCGCTTCTTTGGTTGTTTGAGCATTCGCAGTAGTAAACAATGCACCTGCGGTCAGCAAGCCCATTGTCATCAACGTAGAAATTCTCTTGTTCATAATCTCTAATTTAAATATTAATAATAGTGTTAATTAAATATCATTCAACATATTAACCGATCACCTCCTATTCGAAAACGACTAGTTTAAACGATCGTTTAGATCTTGCGTTTTTAAAGAAGAAAAACGGGAGGTTCGTTTACGGAATCGGTTGTTTCGTAAAGGATAGGCTATCCTATTGATAAGAAAGCGAATAAGGGAACAAAAAAATAGCTCGGAAGGGTTGCAGAAGTCAAAGAAACGCGTACCTTTGCAAATGACTAATTATAACGATCGTTTTCACCAATCATTTTCATATATATAATATAATGTACATGCGTACATTATAATAGCGTACTAAAATATCTCCTTGCAATAAATAACATATTCAATATAAACTCCCCTGTTTTGGGCCTCGGAAGTGAATAACTTACGGCTTGTCGAGTGAATAACTAACGGCTATACCTAGTGGATAACTTACGGCTTGGGAAGTGAATAACTAACCACTTACAAACCTTTTTTCCTACCGTTGACCAAAGGAATTTCCTATCACCACAATGCCCATTATAAGGTCTTTACAATAGGCATTGTAACACCTTTATAATGCCCATTGTAAGCTGCTTATAACTGCGATCATTAGAACGCTCAAAAAGAACACTGATAATCAACACATTAAAAACGCCATTACCTTATCCAGAAAACACGTACGACTTTTACAAAAAACACGTACATGTTTTCTCGGAAACACGTACGTGTTTTTCCAGAAGCAAATTCCGGTCAAAAGCAACAAAGATTCTGATAAAGCCATTATCTTTGCTTCAAAATCAATATACAACCACGATGAGACACTTAAAGTACTTGGCTTTTGTAGCATGTCTGGGAAGTCTTTCCCCAGCCTTTGCGCAAAACGCCTCTAAAAGCCTAACAGTTGATGACCTGATCACTTGGCAACGAATCACGGACCGGGAGATCTCGGACAACGGAAAATGGGTAGCTTGCAAGATGGAACCTTGGGAAGGTGACGCTACCGTTTATTTGTATGCGGCCCAAGGGCAAGAGACCGCCACTTTTTCTCCGGCCGATAAGTTCGCGTTCTCCGCTTCCTCGGGTTATCTGGTTGTCACGCAAACACCCGGAAAGTCCACGGTAGATTCCCTGAAAGTATTGAAGACGAAAGAGGACAAGATGCCGATGAACACCTTGGTAATCTATTCCGTCGCCGGTAAAAAGGAGACGATAGACTCCCTCAAAACCTTCAAATTAGCGGACGAGGCGGATTGGATCGCTTATCAAAGAGGCCGGAAGGACTCCACTTTGTACGTCCGTTCGCTGGATGGAAGCAAGACCTTCCAGTTCCCGACCGTAACGGATTTCCAATTCGCCAAGAAAAGCGGTATGCTATATTACACGAGCGTGGCGGAAGGAGAAGCAGGTATATTCACCTTGAATCCGGAGAAAGGAAGTCCGGTGCTCATCAAAGAGGGAAAAGGCGTATTCAAACAAACCACGTTCGACGAGAAAGGGGAACGGCTGGCTTTCTTATATTGCGCCGACAAAGATTCTTCTTACAAAGCGTTAAGCTTATGGCTATCCGAACATAACGCTCCCGCGAAAGAAATCGCCACCCGTGGAAACAAGGCTTTCCCTGCTGAATGGGTAATCAATGAGAACGGGATGCTTCAATTCTCGAAATCCGCTTCCCGTCTGTTCTTCGGTACCTCACCGGAGCCGAGGCAAAAAGACACGACCCAACTAGCCGAGAATCGTCCGAACGTACAGGTTTGGAGTTGGGATGAGCCCGTACAATATACCGTACAGAATTACAACAAGGAAAAAGACTTAAAGAAAAGCTATCAAGCGGTTTATAATCTGGGCAACGGCTCTATCTTCCAATTGGCGAATGAGGAATTACCGAATATCCAATTGGGTAATGAGGGTGACGCACCCTTGGCGCTCCTTTCCACTTCCCGTCCCTATTCTTTGTCTTCCATGTGGGAGGCCCGCACACGCAGCGACTATTATACCGTATCGTTGGATAACGGGGAGCGCAAGCAAATCGCCCAAGCGGATTATGGCCGTTTCCGCCTCTCCCCACAAGGTAAATATGCGTATTGGTATGGCGAGACGGATAGCTGCTGGTACACGATCGCCTTGGCGGAAGGTAAGCAATATCGCCTAACCACTCCGGAAAGCTTCCCGGCTTGGGACGAGGAGAACGACGTTCCCGATTATCCTTATGCGCATGGAGCCGCCGGCTGGACCGCGAATGATCAAAATCTCTTGATCTATGATCGTTACGACATCTGGAAATTCGATCCGACCGCAGCCACCCCACCGATCAACCTGACCGTGAACGGAAGGAAGGAGAAACTTTCCTACCGCTTGGAACAACTGGATAAAGAGGCTCGCTTTATCGACCTCGGCAAACCGCAATTATTAAAAGGATTCAACGAGGCCACAAAAGGATACGGATTCTACAACGCACGCCTCTCCGCTCCTGCCGCCCCGAAGACTTTGCTGGCGGGCAATTATATGCTGCGATCTATCAACAAGGCGAAGAATACGGATGACGTGATCTATACGATGGAAACCTTCCAGCAATACCCGGATATCCACTATTCGACCTTGGCGTTCAAGAAATCCGTGCAATTGACACACGAAGACAAACAGCAGGAAGGTTTTATCTGGGGTACCGCCGAGTTGGTATCATGGATATCCTTGGACGGCCGTCCACTGGAAGGTGTCGTTTATAAGCCGGCGAATTTTGATCCGAACAAGAAGTACCCGATGATGGTAAACTTCTACGAGCGGAATTCGGAGACTTTATATAATTACCGTATGCCGGAACCGCATCGTTCTACGATCGATTATCACTTATACAATAGCAACGAATATGTCATCTTCAACCCGGACATTCGCTATGTAGATGGTTATCCGGGAGAAAGCTGCTATAACTGCTTGATGCCGGGTATCACCATGATGATCGCCAAAGGATATATCGACGAAAAAGGGATCGGTGCGCAAGGACATAGCTGGGGAGGTTACCAAGTAGCTTATTTAGCGACTCGCACGAATTTATTCTCCGCTATCGAGTCTGGGGCGCCTGTCGTAAATATGTTTAGCGCTTATGGCGGTATCCGTTGGGGTTCCGGCATGGCCCGCTCTTTCCAATACGAGCATACACAAAGCCGTTTAGGAGCTACGCCATGGAGTTCTCCACTTCGTTATCTGGAAAACTCGCCGTTGTTCACGATGGATAAGGTGCAGACCCCAATATTGATCATGCACAACGATGCCGATGGTCATGTGCCTTGGTACCAAGGTATCGAGTATTTCGTTGCCATGAAACGGTTAGGTAAACCTTGCTGGTTACTGAATTATACAGGCGAACCGCATTGGCCGATGCATATGGCAAACCGCATCGATTTCCAACGCCGCATGTTCCAATTCTTCAACCATTACCTAAAGAACGATAAAATGCCTAAATGGATGTCCGAAGGCGTACCTGCCGTAGAACAACCGTTTGAGTTGGGGTATTGATCAGACAATCTTATAAGAGATTATGGCCAAAGCGATAGTTATACCATAAGCTTTAGCCATAATCTCTTTTTCCATTTAAACAGGAGATCTTTTGAAATAAATACGTATATTTGCCAATAACATAAAAACAAAAGATATGAGAACGACAAAAAACAGACCAACTAGAAATGTTTCGTCGCCCAAGATGGCTAAACACAACATTTCCAACCAAAGGAAAAGCGATAGCCAACCTTTCAGTCCTATGAATGAGAAAGATTTATTTCTAGCCCATTCCAGACAATCCATGGCAGCATATATATCCAAATATCTCATCGAATGAAAATACATCAACGAGATGTTGTAGAAGTCAATTATCTATTTCCTAATGGAATAACCAAACCTCACATGGCTATCGTCATCTCAAACGATGATTTGCAAGCAGCTGAAGATTTCTTTTACCTAGCTATGATATCTTCCAAAAACTATAATCCACAATATACATTTCCTTTAGAAGACTCTATGCTAACAAAAAACTTAACAAAGAAAAGCTTCGTTATTTGCCAATTAATAGGAGGTTACACTGAACGAGACGTTGTGAGAATATGCAGCCATGTAAAAGCCGAGCCTTTCAACTTGATTGTTGAAAAAATCAAGAAAGTCATATTCTAGAACGTCATACGAAACTCGGTACGGACACCAGGCAAGGAATCAACGGTTAAATCGCCGCCATGTAATCGCATTATGCGGTGGGAGATACTGAGACCGATGCCGCTACCACCGGACTTCGTAGAGAAGAAAGGCGTAAAGATAGCAGACAATAGTTCCGGAGAAATGCCGGGGCCATTGTCTGTTATAGTTATATATACCCTACCATCAGCCTCCAAGGCTTCTACGGAGACGATACCAGCCACTTGCCCCTCTATCGCCTGTAATGCGTTACGGATCAAGTTAATCAGAGCCAGCACAATCAAGTTTTGGTCCACATGTACCGTTAAAGCTTCCGCAGAGGAGAAACGAATACGGTCGCTACCCGCCTCGGCACACAACAACCGTTCCATCTTCCGAAATAAAGAGGTTATAGGCACCTCAGTTCTTTCCGGCTCCGGAAGATGCGTCAGACGATGGTAGGAATCCAAGAAAGCGGATAGATTTTTCGCTTGCCCATGAATAACCTCCAAACCTTCCCGTAATTGCTCCGGAGTATATGTATCGGAATATTTCAACAGATCAGCAGATAAGGAACGGATTGGCGTAATCGAATTACGAATCTCATGCGTCAGTACCCGCAAGATGCTCTCGTAATACAAGCGCTTCTCTTCCATCTCATTCTGGTTTTGACTGAATAGGAGGATAATCCGATTCATTTCCGCATATAAGTCCTTTACAAAGGGATCATTCGTTTTATCCGGGTATCGCAAAGTTGTATTCCCATTACGAACCGACTCGAAGAAAATAGCGATCTTACGATTTGTACCGTTTATCCACTGGATTAGCAACAGAGTTATCAACAGGATAACACACAGACATACAAAGGATAAAAAATAAGAAATACCGGTTATCAACAATACAGATCCAAGTAACGCAAAAAGTACGATTAAGGAAACGCTCCCTATAATCTTCAGGTATAAATTCCGGTTGACCATGGTTACTCTCCTTATAATCTACAACCCGTATTTCCGCATCTTATTATAAAGGGTCTGGCGGCTAATATCCAATTGTTGAGCCACAAGCGTCAGGTTCCCTTTCTTTTCTTTCAATACCTCGGCGATAAACTGCCGCTCCATATCCTCCAACGTACAAGGATGGGAGACTAGAGATTCTGCCACAGACGAAATCTCGCTCTCATCTGATTCCGCACGACGTTCCAAGACGTGGGTAAGTGCTTGAATCAAATTCTCGTTATCCCAAGGTTTCACGATAAAGTCCGTAGCTCCCTTTTTAAGGGAAGATACAGCCAACTCGATATCCCCAAAAGCGGTTATCAAGATAACGGCCGGAGGATTCTTAAGCTCCAAGATACGATCCAACCAGAAAAGTCCTTCCCCTCCGCCTTGCTTTCCAGTGCCGAAGTTCATATCCAGTAAAACCAAATCCACATCTCCATTCCGCAAAAGGGCAGGCAATAATACGGGAGATGATACGGTAACGATCGTCTTAAACTCATGGGACAAGACCGTCCGCAGACTTCTCAATATCGCCTCATTGTCATCTACGACTATAATCTTCGCGTCACGCATTAAGCCTCCTCTTTTTTTCGTACGCAAAGATACGATCTTTTCCCGGGTCTCAGTGTCCAATATTTAGACAAATCCAGTTCTTTACGATCGTTTCCTCCGATTTTATTTGCCATATTCCACGCAACCGGATAGCTTTGAACCAACAAACAGATAAAACCATGGAATCCATATCTCTAAAACTTATATTCCGTAGCTGGTGGCGAAACAAGACGTTCGCCGTCATTTCCTTATTGAGTCTGGCGGCAGGCATCACTTGTACCAACCTACTGATCTCATACGTCATTTATGAATCTAGGATAGAAGCCCATAATCCCAATAAGTCGCATATCATCTATATGGCACAAGACTCTCCCTTGACCTCCGGAGAGAAAGTATCTTTTATTAAAGGGCCGATCCCTGTGCAGCTAAAAGACCAATACCCGGAAGTTGAGGATTATTTACGACTGAACATAGAGAATGCCGCCTCCATCACGATAGGAGAAAAGCGCTTCGCCCCAATCTCGATCGTGAGAGCTGATCCCTCCTTTCCTCGCTTTTTCCCTTACAAGGTAATGGCAGGAGATATAAGCAAGGCATTAACCCAACCAAACGCAATTGCGTTGACCGAATACCAAGCGAAGATATTCTTCGGGAACGAGGATCCTATCGGTAAAACCTTCTTGGCAAAGTACGCTTATGAGAACGAGACGATTACCTACGAGGTCGCCGCCGTTATCAAAGAGTACCCTCAATCATTCTTGAAGTTCAACGCATTGGCAGGTACTACCTCCCAGTTCAATGGCGGCCCTACCTTATTACTGGTAAACGATCTCTTCAACATCGATACGTTCACTCAAAAACTAAAGGATGATAAGGTACCTACTTTCAACGGAACCGGACAGTATTATTTCTATACCCTCCAAGAGAGTTATTTCCAAGAGCAAACCTATACACAAGAATACATCCCCTATATCCACCGAAACCAGAAAGACTTACTGTACGTTGGTTTGTTCTCAGCCATCCTAATCCTCGTGATCGCCTGTTTCAATTATGCCAACCTAAGTTTCTCCCGCATTTTGCAACAGGTAAGGATGATCTACACCCAGAAGGTGATGGGAGCATCGGCTGGGCAAATCCATCGCCAGCTATTCTTGGATACTTTCCTTACCGTGCTGATCGCTTTCTTTTTATCCTTGTTACTTACACTAGATTTCCTGCCGGCTTTCAACCGGATCGTTTCCGGACGTATCTCCTTGGGATTTTTCTTTAGTGGACAGGTCTTACCTGTGATCGTGGCACTCATCCTAGCTCTATCCATTATCCCCTCATTATATATGAGCCATAAGATCAACTCCCTTTCCCATTCCGAGTATAAATCATTCACCACCGGTACCCGGAAGCGGACAATCATAAGCGGGCTCTCCATCTTACAATTCGCCATCTCAATAGCTCTGGTATTCGCCACGCTAACCGTACGGCAGCAACTAACGCTCACTCAGACAAACGGTGAACGTTACCGGGACCTCATCGAAATAGCCGACTGGAGTGGGAACCATATACAGACCTTCTCTGAAGAGATCCGGCGTTATCCTTCCATAGAAGAGATGTGCCTTTCGAGAAGCGGGATCATACAGTTCAACTTGCGGACAATGGTCTTGAAAGACGAAAACGGAAACGAACTAAATTATACGCTAGGCCAATACGAAGGTGATAGTACTTTCCTAAAGGTTATGAAGATAAACATTCTTCAAGGACTCTCAGAACGAGAGGCTCTAAAACGATACAGCACACCCGTCTATATTAACGAACAGTACGCACGTTTGCTCGTGCCCAAAGGCGAGAATCCCGTGGGTAAGCCTGTCCGCCTTTACGACACTGAATTCGGGAAGATGGAAAAGGAGGGAGAACCGATAGCGATTATAGCAGGGATCGTGGAGAATCTATATACAGGAACCTTACGACAAGAGGTTTACCCTAGCTTGACCTACCTAACGCATACTCCCCCCTATAACCTCGTCCAAATCCGACTGAAAAAGGAGCACAGAGCCGAGGCTCTAGCTTTACTGCAACAAACATGGGAAAAGATCAACCCCAACGTACCTTTCGAATATCAAGATATATACGAGGAATTTATGTTATCTAACCGAAAAACGATCGAACTGGCACATTTGCTCATCATGTACTCGATCATCAGCCTCCTGCTAACCGCCTTCGGATTATTCGGCATGGCTCTCTATGCCATCCGGCAGCGTACGAAAGAAATCGGTATCCGTAAGGTAAACGGGGCTACGGCCGAGGAGATCTTGTATCTATTAAATCGTCGGTTTATCGGCTGGGTAGGGATCGCTTTCGCAATTGCCGTTCCTATCACGTGGTATTCGCTGAGTTGTTGGCTGGAGAATTTCGTATATCGGGTGGACATATCCATAGGAACATGCCTGCTGTCCGGCGGTATCGTATTGATAGTTACGCTACTGACCGTAAGCAAGCATAGTTATAAAGCGGCATCCCGCAATCCGGTAAACACCTTGCGAAGCGAATAGCGAAGAGGAATATTAAATTCTATTCGCCCATTGGCAATTTACTTAACTGAGATATCGCCTGTAAATTGGAATAATCGTATTGGTAAAGGCCATCATCGGCGATCATCATCAAGGTATTCTTGAAAGGGATTACGTCGTAACCCTCCATTCCGGCATAATGAACAAGCTGATTAGCCATCAAGGTCATAGGATCTTTCGCGTTGAAGACCTTTAACCCTTCGTCACAGAGGAATAAAGTACCGTTATCGATACCTAATCCTTTCGGACATTTCATGCCATAAGTAACCAGCAAGTTCGGTTGGTCTACATCACTCACGTCTATGAGCATCAGTTCATTGGTATTTTGCCCACAAGTATTTCCGGAATGCACGGTCACATACGCTAAGTCATCCTCCACGACAACCGGATCACAACCAAAGACATGACTTACGGAAGAACGATACTTAGGCGCTAGCGGATCTTCCAGCGAATAGATCAACATGCCGGTCGGAGTTCCCATGAACATCTTATCTTTATAGTTGAAAAGAGTCTCGACATCACGTTGCAACCAAATGTCGTTTGTCGTCAAGACAGGCTTGTCCCCAGAAAGGTCGAAAACGCACATGACATTCTGTTCTACCGTATATAAGTACTTACCATAAATAGAAAAACGAGCCATAGATCCGTTCACTCCCTGCGTGGAAGTACCCGGCGCCGCATCGTTCGCCATCAGATCACCGCCATAACTCGGATAATGGTAAATAGTTTCCTCCCGTTCCTTCGGTTCCCAACCGACCACGACACCTTTCGCTCTCGCTTCCTCCGAATAACACATATTATAATCGAACCCATAGCCATTCTCTATGGTCGGAAGCGCATAACGGAAAGCGTTCTCCACACGACCTTCCAATTCAGGTCTCTCCGGATCGGAGATATCGAACCAGACCAGATCCACATACGAATCCGCATACAATTTATCATCCTTGATCGAGAGATCCTCGTTACCGATCAACTCTACAAAGCCCACTATCCGGGGAGATGCCGGATTCCTGTTATCCACGATATGGATGCCCTTATCCGGGGAAGAAATATACAGGTAATCCTTATAGAAACAGATCTTTCCCCGCTTGGTGATTGGCACCACCTCATCCGTCACCTTCACTGAATTCCGAAACTCGGAGATCGACATGAATACCGGTTCGTTGATAGCATACCGCACGACCTCCACTCTCACTCCATCATCCTTGCATCCCATTAAGACGCAAAGGCTAAAGGCAAACGCCCAATAAAAAAGTTTCCGCATAATTATAATAGATTTAATCATTAAAAAGCATATCGTATACCTGCGCTCAACCCAAATCCCAACGGCTTGTCTGTACGAATACTAGCCGGTTGATCACAGTCGAAATAATGGGAGAAGCGAGGCTCGAAATAGAGACTCCAATCCCCATAGAAACGATAAGCGGCACCGACCGAGGCATTCACGGACCATTGCATACCGTGGATGCCCTCCTTTTTGCTCTTAGAGATAGTCGTTCCGTTTCCGGCGATATAACCGCTATACACGGCCTGCAAACCCTTCTCCATCATAAAGCCTCCGGAGAGATAGACATTCCATCGCTGATTCTTCCATACATAAACCACCAGATTCAAGGGAATACCCAGATAATGCAAAGACGATTTCACCTCTGACGGGAAATCCCCTCCCCTCTTGAATGTAGTGGATAAATACGTATACATCAATCCACTTTCCACGGCTATACGCCGGCTCAAATCCTTCCGTACCGTAAAACCAAAAGATATCGGAAGGGAGTAGCTAACGTCCGGATAAGATTCGAACGAACGATTATCCAAGAAGTTCTCATCCACCTCAGAACTCCGTAATACCGGGGCATTACGGAATGAGGCCGTTTGGGGAGGCGTATTGCCATTCTCCTTCTCATTATCGTCTTTATCCGGCTTATTCGGATCAGGATCTTGGGAAGGAACATTCATATCTCCCGGAGAAGAAACATCGCCATAACTCATATCCGTATTTAAAAAGCTATCTACATAACCACTAGAGCCAACGGCGGCGGCCAATAACCACTTATTCCGTTTACTCTTCTTGGCTTTCTTTTTCAAAGAGGCTTTTCGTCGGGGACTTCGTTCGCCTTCCGGTAGAGGAACCGTAGAGTCACCTCGCTTAACGACTATGTCCGTCGAATCCTCAGACGCATCCTCCTTCGCAGACGGTTCTTCTACGATAGCCGCAATCGCATCCTTCTCAATAATCTCGATAGTCTCACACTTCTCATCCTCCCGGATCGTTTCCTTTTCCCCGACAATAGCGGAAAGCTTAGCCTTTTTTTCCCATTTCAGCACTTTCGCTATACGTTTCTTTACAGGCTCTACAGGTAAAACGGGATGCTCCGGAAGAATATTCATTTCCTCCGCTTTCTCCGATATCTCTTTCTGAAAGGGGCTCAATTCCTCCAATGGCATCTTCTCCGGGGAAGGTAGCAGCCAAATAACCAAAGCCAGCACTGCGGCGGCGGCCAAGCCTCCCGTCCACAACCAACCCCGTGATCTCGCTCTCCGGTTCATCCGGGCCTCCACCTCATCCCAGCAGCCGGCATCTACCGGCAACCGGTGCTCTTCCAAGCGCTGCCGCATATAGCCGCTGAAATCATCCAGCCGTTCGTTATGATCCTTATCGTCCCGCATTTTCATGCCTTATTAAAGATTGTACACTCTTTTGCAAAGCGTTCCTCGCCCGGATAAACTGGGAGCGGGAAGTCGCCTCCTGTACATGCAGCATCTCGGCGATCTCGCTATGCGTATATCCCTCTATCGCATATAAGTTGAAGACCGTACGATATCCCGGCGGCAATTGGGCCACGCAAGCCAACAAGTCGTCCGCCGATAAACGGTCCAATACGGAATAGTTGATATCTTCCAAACTGTCGTCATAGCCGTCCAGACCTACACTTAGCCTCGTGTTCTCTGAAGACCGGAGATATTCAAGAGCCGTAGTGACAAAGATCCGCCGTATCCATCCCCCGAAAGCCCCGGAGCCGGAATACGACCGGATCTTCGTAAATATCTTCACGAACCCGTCCTGCAGAAGATCACGGGCCGTCTCCCTGTCACCCACGTAACGCATGCAAACACTCATCATAGCAGGAGCATATTGCTCGTACAATTCCTTACGAGCCCATGATTCGCCTCGCATACATCCATCGATTAACAGTTGTTCATCCATAAGTACTTATGCTCTCTATTATATGGATGAAATAGGTATCCTAAAAGTTGCATCTTATTCAAAAAAAAGTTACCTTCACATCAAAAATAGGAGGAGAGTGTATGAGACGAGGATTATTTATATTCATGGCATGGATATGTGTCGTTGGAATCCATGCACAGTCTGACTTTTCGTTTATTTTAAATAAAGAAGGTAAAATCATCGTCCTGCCTAAAAACAAGACGTATGAGTTGAACATCCCGAAAGCCTCTTATAAGACATTTACCCCTGCGGGGACACGGGATATCGATATTAAATTGCGGGAGTTCACGCCCGATATTCCCCATACGTCCCTACAAGAGCGTCCGATGGATATGCAGATATCTTCCGCCGCCTATCAGCCGTTCTTTAACGTATATACCCCGATGCTTCGGGAGGTATCGCCAATGGCGTTGGATTTCAATGAGACTTATATGAAACGGCTAAACGAGAGCTTCGATCTTATCGCTAACGGTGTTCAATATACATGGCCGGGAGTCGGAGGCATGACGATCATGAACGGGGGTATTTCTTGGCACAGCGGCAATTGGAGTCTTTATGGCGGAGGATTCGGTGGTCGTTTCTTTAGTCCCTTCAACCCTAGTCCCGGAATAACAGCGGGCGCAAACGTACAAGTGGAATATCAACCTACTGACTGGTTGAAACTGAAAGGCTGGGGACAATACGCTTATTACGCCGACGAGTACAACAACCCCCATATGCTCAGCAACCCTTTTCTCTACCATACCCAAGTGGGCGGCTCAATGGAGTTCAAGGTTACTGATAATTTCTGGATGGGAGCCGGTATCAACTATGAATACAACCCGGTACGACGGAAAATGGAACCACAGTTCCTAGTCTATCCCGTCTTCAAATCGGGCCGCTTCAAGATTGGAATGTGAGGAAGACGCTATTTCCGTCTCAAACATTCCTACGTGGCAACTGCCTAGGATACCGACGCCACCGTCTATATTGCTAAATACACGGATCGGTTCGGCCAGACCGCCATCGATCAAAAGGTTCGAAACTGAATCCGTGTCTTTATCTTGCAAAACTTTCAGATATCGATAGTATTCCGCCGAGATAGCATATAGGTGTACCCGTAGGTGCTTAGGAGGAATCGGAAGAAAATCTTCCTCATTTAGATCTTCTATCCCTATCGAATCCGGGACTACTTTTAGCGGATATGATCCATAATAAGGTTCATAATAATACTCATCCCTTAAGTGCAAGGTATATTCTTGCCCGTTTATTAACTCATCAGAAAAGACCTTTCCATCATACCCATACATCCAGTCATTGCCAAAGATTTGATCCAAGGCCGTCAACGATTGGCCAAAAACAGGTTCAGTCGCATAGTTTGGACTCACCGAGAACCATTTATATTCTCCTGTATATTCCTTAGCTATTCCATCAAAAACAGGAATGCCCTCTTCCATACGAAGTAAATAATAATTCTCCTCGGCAGGGTTATCTTTGAGCGTTACCTGATAAATCGCATTCTGGCGAGCAGAACCAAAAGAGCCAGCTACCGTGGCATAGGTTACCCCCGCTTTCAAGACCTGAGCAGGCTCAGGCATGACCGTCTCAGCACTTGCCACACCATATTCCGGATAAGAGGCTTCCACACGGATGCGATCTCCTTTCACCGGTATAAAATCAGACTTGAAATAACCTTTCGTGTTAAATGCCTCATCCCCCTCTTGAAAGCTCATACGCTCTTTAAAAACGCCATTCACGAATAAATTCACCTCGGCTTTATCCAAAGTCACGTTCGGATGATCATCCGTAAAAAACCAAGTACGGGAGACACTTACGGTTAAGGGTTCGCCAGTTATAGCGACACAGTTCACCACCAAAGTGGGATCCGGCCGTAAGGATTCAAGATCGATCTCCTTGATGCAAGACATCAAACCAAACAGGCTTACTATACAAATCGTATTTATTAGGATACTCTTTATCTGTTTCATCTTCCTAGAATTTATAAGTATATGATATGGAAGGTATGATAGGCATAATACCTATCAACTTAAAACAAGGTTTTGTTTTACCGCTATAGGGAGAAGAAGAACCCGGGACTAAGTTATTCGTTCGTTCCCAGTTATCACTTTTATAGACCATAAACGGATTCATCCGGCTATATACATTATAAATACTGATATTCCAGATGCCCATTCGCCCCTTCTTCTTCGGACGGTAAATATTAAGTCCCAAATCCAGACGATGATAAGCCGGCATCTGGTAATTATTACGACGTGTATACAAATCCACCACTTCCCCGGATGGTTCCCACCAGTTATTCATCTTGTATTGGTTGGAAATAGTAAGCGTACCAGCTTGCTCATAACTCTCCAACGACAAGGTCATTCGATTGCCGGAAGTATACGTCCAAGCGGCTGTCAGTTCCACCTTATCCGACAGTTTATGCGAAACCACGATATTCAGCTTATGCCGGTTATCGTAACGTGCCGGAAAACGTCGCCCGTTATCGATCTCATCGAAACGCCGATCCGACCATGAAAGTGTATATCCTATCCAACCGGTCGTACGTCCGCTTTCCTTGCGAGCCAAGAACTCCACGCCATACGAACGTCCCTTGCCAACCGCCATTTTTTCCTCCCAAGCCGCCGTACCGGGCAAGAAGGAATAGCCGTCTTTATAATCCAACAGGTTCTTCATCCATTTATAATACCCCTCTACCGAGAAACTATAAGAACGCATCAGATTATAATAGAAACCAGCGGAGACTTGATCGCTAATTAAAGGTTTCAACTTACGGGTAACAGGCATCCACGCATCCGTCGGCAAATTTATATAACTGTTGCCCAATAAATGGATATATTGCCCCATACGGGCGTATGAGGCTTTGAAGCTAAGATCGTCACGTAGCAACCATCTCAAGGAAGCGCGAGGCTCCAATAATGTATAAGCCTTCCGCTCCACATTGAACAGGCTAAACCGAAGCCCCGCATTCAAACGCAAGCTAGGTAAGACATTCCAATCATCCTCTCCGAAGACAGCCGCCTCACGGGCCCATAGCAGATCATTCGTATATATTTTCCCTATATTCGAAAACTCCAGCATACCGGAACCGGCTGCTTTCACCTCATTATACTCCGGGCGGAAACGGTGCATCAAGAAATCCCCTCCAAAACGAATCACATGCGACGTAGAAGGCGTGTAATCAAAAGAGGAACGGACGCCCATATCCAAGATAGAGGTAGAACTACTCGTTTCCGATGAAGAAGAGAGATAATTATCTTCTCCTTCCACACCATAATTATATTCTTTTGAACTCCGTACATTCGAGCGATACCGTGAAAAGACCCCGGAAACCCGTCCGAACAAACGGTTATTGAAGACATAAGTCCAGCCCAAGGTTCCCATCAAATTACCCCAACGCAGCGATGAATGGGTACCATCCGTATAAGGGACTTGCTCTTCTTCTGTTGAGAAATCCGTTCCCCCTCCTTTTAATACATCATTCCCGTTATATAAGCTGAAAAACATCCGGCTGCGATCGCTGAAACGATGATTAAGCTTTAAATTCAAATCGTGAAAAGCGTAACGAAGGTTGATCCGGCTCCCGTTCTTTTTTATGACCCTGTTTACGATCGCTATCGTCGGGGCAGAGAATACATCTAGCCACGAGCGTCTAAGCGCTATCTGAAAAGCCGTGCGATCCTTGATGATAGGGCCTTCCAAGCTCAGATTACCGGAGATCAGCCCGATCGTAGCGCTACCATGGTACTCTTTCATATTGCCCTCTTTGGTATGGACATCTACCACAGACGAGAGTCGCCCGCCATATCTCGCAGGGAAACCCGCCTTGAAAAAGTCCAGATTACGGATCGCCTCCGGATTGAAAGCGGAGAATAGCCCGCCGACATGATTGATCTGGTAAACCGGATTACCGTCTATCAAAAACAGATTTCCATCTTGGTCGCCGCCACGAACATATAAACCGGCCAGTCCCTCTGTCCCACTGGCTACACCCGGAGTCAGTTGCAAGGTCTTCACGATATCGGACTCACCAAACAGGGTCGGTGTCGCCTTGATCGTCTTCTGGCTAAACCCCATCGTTCCCATCAAGGTGTTATTTACAGACAAACGATCCCGCTCCGAAGCCGTAACTACCACTTCCTCCAGACGAGCGTTCGGACGCAACTCAATATTTAATATGGTATCCCTATCCAATTCCGTGAAATTAAAGGAACAGCTCTCATAGCCAATGTAAGAAGCATGCAAGCGGATATTCCCCGGCGGAAGCGTCAAACTGAAAAAACCATAGCTATTCGTAGCCGAGCCTTTCCGGCTGGCGACCTCATAAACAGAGGCTCCGATCAGAGACTCCGAGGACGCTTGGTCCCTCACGAAGCCGCTGATCGTTACCTGTCTCTGTCTACGCTTCAGAATCACGATCTTTCCACTCACCTTATACACGATCGGATACGACTCGAACAAGCGGGTCAAACAATCCGTCAATGCCTCATCTTTCACTTGGAAACTGATCTTCGGAAGCTCTTTCAACAAAGAAGACTCATACGAGAAGGTCACGCCCGCCTGCCTTTCGATCTCCGACAAGACCTCCGGCAACGAAACCTCCTTCATACGCAACGTAATCCGGGGATCATCCTTCGTCTTGGCTGATTGGGCCAAGAGGTCTGGTACAGGCATAAAAATCATCCAGCAAAAAATGGCCATAAGCCATTTATTCATCCACTCTGTCATCATTCTACTTTATTGAGTTCATTGATAAGACAGGATCTCCCGGAAATACCCCTATCAAGGAAAAGCCTTTTTTTCATACCTCGTGAACTTACCGCTTCATGATGTATGAACCGGCAAGCACAGGTCGTCAACGCGGGATGGGCTTATCCATCCCAAGGATTCCAATAAGGAGGCACCGTGTCTCTCGGCATCGTGATACGCAATTTATCCTCTTGATATCCGGCGACAATCCCAAAGCCGTTCTCCACATTCGAATACGTATCGGCAGGCTCTATCAACGCCCCGAAATTCGCGTCGCCGATCGTGATAGAGTACCCCCTCATAATCTTCATATATCGATAATAATCCTCGGAGATAGACAACAGGCGCACATCGTAATGAACGTCCATAGAAAGGGTATCACTCTCATACGAGTATTCAACAGGAAAAACAGAAACCTTAATAGCATTCGTATTAACCAGATCCTCCCCTCTAAATACACCCATACAGTAACGCCCATCCATCTGGCTCGTGATAGGACTACCTCCAAAAGACTGGAAAACAGGATCCTCATAATCCACGCTAAAACCAGAATAATACCAACTATATCCTCCTAAGCTACGGAAAGAGGTTACGGTACGGGTACTATCCCCCTTCCGGAAGTCCAAGATCTGCTCCACGATTAAACGATAATAGGAATCCGTCTCAACCCCGATTTTAACAGAGAAACGCAGATATTCGGCATAGTAGGCAGAAGATCGATAGGATAAGGTATCCACCTCATAAATCCGTGCCCGACCGGGGATACGAGTTTCCCCGGATACCGGCTCATACCCATCGGCCTCGGCCTCTATACGCAAACAATCCCTCTGTCTCACGAAACAACCGGGCAGAACATATTGCCCCCGTGAATGTATAGAATCTTCCGGCAGGTCATCATTGCGCATAAGACCTTGAAACTCATCATTGACATAGACACGGACTTTTGCGTCGGATAGCTCAAAATCGGGAACGCTATCCATGATAAACCATGTTTTCGAGAGATGAGCACACACCTCCTTTCCGGGACATACCGATGCGTTCAGTACAATCCGATCCGGCAGATCCTCCAAATCAATCTCCACATCCCGAACGCAAGAGACCATCAATAATCCTAACACGAACAGGTAAGGTAAATATCTTCTCATAAGCTAGAATTTATAAGTATAAGAAACCGAGGGCATGCAATAGAACAAAATCGTCTCCTGTAGCACTACATGATATCGCTGATTTATATCCTGGTTTACCATAACCTCCGTCATGAAGGGATTCGGTTTCAAATACGTATTGTATATACTTATGTTCCAAATCCCCATCCGACCCTTCTTTTTATATCGATAAAAATTCACGCCCAGATCCAAACGGTGATAAGGAGACAATTGATAATTATTACGAGCGCTCAAACCTGAATTCATCGGTCTGTATGAATCTACTCCGGCATACCCGTTCTCTTTCTGATAAATCGGAGACAGATATTTATACTCCGGCAAGCTAATATGGTTTCCTGAGGCGAACACCCAAGCTCCCGTTAACTCCACCTTCCGGGATAACTTACGAGAAACGACCACATTCACCTTATGCCGGTTGTCGAAGCGAAACGGGAAATGACGCCCCTTATTCACGGAACCATCCGGAAACCACCGATCCGACCAAGAGAGCGTATACCCGATCCATCCGGTTGTCTTCCCATTTGTCTTTTGCGCCATAAACTCCACACCATAGGTCTTACCCTTTCCCAAACCGACCCGGTCTTCCCAACCGGAGAAATGTGTCTCAACCGGCCAATGATCCTTATAATCAATCAAGTTATTCAACCGTTTATAATACCCCTCGATCGAGAAATCATACATCCGTTTCAGATTATAATAAAGCCCGGCAGTAATCTGGTGAGAACTCATCGGAGGGACTTGCTCCGTCACCGGGACCCAAATATCCGTAGGCTGGTTCACATAGGTATTCGATAATAAGTGGACATATTGGTTCATCTTACTGTAGGATATCTTCGCCGATAGATCCGGACGAAGTAAATAACGTGCCGACAAACGAGGCTGAAAAGAATGATAGATCTCATTCTCTACATGAAACAAGGTATACCGCAATCCGGCATTCACCCGCAAGCGATCCGTGACCCGCATCTCATCCTCGGCAAACAAAGAGAACTCATGCCCTTTTATCAAGGAATAATCATACAAAAGCTCATATACGGGATTTACTAACGAATCGTTCACCCAAGACCGTTGCTGGCTATTCTCCGGACGAAAATTATGATACAGGTAATCCGTGCCCATTCGTATCCGGTGATTCATTGAAGGACTGTAATCCACTGACAGCCGTACGCTCAGATCCTCCATCTCCGATTTATAACGGCTATCCCGCTTAATTGATTGCCGTTCTGCCCTATTTCCTTCGATTTCATACCCCTTCGCCTCTTGCCGGATATGCGAGCGAAAACGGCTGTAGCCCACCATTAGATTACCAAACAGCTTTTGCCCGAACACGTAGTTCCACCCTGCGGAGCCGATCAAGTTTCCCCAACGCCAGAGAAACATATCATCCGAATCCTCATGCTTCTCCTTGCTTCCCTGCCGAAAAGCATCTTGCCCCATATAAAAGCTCAAATAGGCCCGGCTACGTTCCGAGAAAGAATGGTTCACCTTCGCATTTATATCAAAAAAGTGATAACCGAAACTCTCCTTGGTATCACTGTTCTTATTAACGATCGCCAAAGCCGTCCCTGTTATCAAATCCAACCACGTACGGCGTACCGAGACATTAAACGAGGAGCGATCCTTAATAATCGGCCCCTCTAGATTCGCCCGTGCGGAAAGCAACCCTACGGAGATATTCCCGTGATACTCCTGCTGGTTACCGTCATTCATACGGACATCTACAACCGACGAGAGCCTTCCCCCGTATTCCGCCGGAAAGCTCCCTTTATAAAACCGGGTATTCTTTATCGCGTCCGGGTTGAACGCCGAGAAAAACCCCAACAAATGGTTCACATGATAGACCGGATTTCCATCCAGCAGATACAAATTCTCATCGGCCCCGCCCCCACGAACATACAAGCCGGTCATTCCCTCGGTGCCTACCGCCACGCCCGGCAACTGCTGTAAGGTCTTCACCAGATCCGCCTCCCCCAGCAAAGCGGGCATCGACTTCACCCGCTCGGCAGGTACGTCGATCACCCCCGTGCGGCTACTCAATATCTCGTAGCGAGGCCGGGTCCCCCGAATAACGACCTCGCCTAACGAGGCCAATGACCTCAACGGGAAGTCGATCATCGTATCCCTTTGCAAATCGATCTCTATCTCCATCGCCTTAAAGCCCACGTACGAGGCCCTAAGGCGAACCTTACCGGGTGGAAGTATCAAGCTGTAAAAGCCGTAATTATTAGACATCGTCCCTCCCCTCGAACTTTTCACCAGAACCGAGGCCCCCAACAAACTCTCATACGAGGCTGAATCCCTGACGAATCCGCTGATCGTATATTGACGGGGCTTTCGCTTTAAGATGATATATTGCCCCGTAACCCGATAAATAATCGGTAATGGGGAAAATAAGCGCTTCAAGCAGTACGACAAGGATTCATCCCGGACCGACAGGGAAACCTCTGGCAGCTCTTTCAGCAGAGAGGACTCGTACGAGAAGAACAATCCGGTTTGTTTCTCAAGCTCCATCAATATATCCAACAGGGGAACCTGCCGCATATCCAACGTAACCGTCGGCGTAGGTTCGGGCATCTGCGCATATAGATGTCCCATCCAACCGGGAAGCAAAAGAATCCCTATCAGCCATACAACAATAGATCTCATAAATGATCTGATTTTATTTCTTCGAAGTGGAAACCAAACGTGCGTCCAATGTCTGGTTAACAACCTGCAAGACATCCTCCAAAGGCAGATTATTAAAAGTAGCGGTCAATCTCGCTCCCTCATTCTTTGTCTGGTTCGCAATCTTGACTTGATAATAATCACTCAAGTCCTCAATCACCTTATCCAGCGGTGTCTCCATAAAACGAAGTTGCCCTGTCCTCCAAGCCAACTTGTTCACGTCTTCTTCCGTCACTACCGTTATCTCCTTGTTCTCCATAGAATACTGAGCCGACATTCCAGCGGTAAGTATCACATTCTCCTTTTCCTCCCCGGCGGTAAAACATACCTTGCCGGTAACTACATTGACTTCCGTAACGGTAGGCTTCTCATCTATCTGGAAACTTGTTCCCAGCACCGTAACTTCCGTTTGGCTCGTTTTCACTGAGAAAGGGCGTGCCTCGTTCCTCGTCACTTGGAAAAAGGCCTTTCCATTCATCTCCACGGCACGCCTCTCTTTATCATATCTCTTCGCGTCATACCGGATCCATGAATCGCCGGCCAAAGCGACCAAGGTACTATCCGGAAGGTAAACATCTTTCATTTGTCCGGGGGCGGTAGTAATCGCAACCCAATCCGGGGCGTTTCTCTCTACCGTAAACCATGTCCCCAGACCTACGAGCACTAACACGACAGCGGCCGCCCCGATCCAATACCGGCGAAACGAGACCTTCCGGCTAATCACATGCTCAGAAGCGAACTTCTGCCATGCCTTATCCGGGTCAAGGCTTCCTTCCCGATAGCGTTTCGCTACGAAACGGATGCGTTGTTCCAATTTATTGTCATGCTCGTTATTATTCATAACTATTCCTTCTATTTAATAAGTCCTTCCAGTCTCATACCATTGGAATCCGACATTTGGGGCCTGCCCCTTCTTCAATGGAACTCCCACGCTCATACTCGGCGAGATCCTAGACGATACGCAAGATGAGAAAATCATCATCGACACCGCGAATATAAATACCCACTTTATACAAACCATCGCTTTCATCCTATTTTCTCTTTAAAATGTGTATCCCAAGGTAAAACTAGCCGTATGATAGTTCAGACCTATGTTATAAGCATATCCCTTGTATTGCTTATCTATACCCAGATCATAGCCAACCTTAAAAGCGACCCGTTTCACCTCTATACCAGCCTCTATGGTAGCTCCCCAGTCAAAACGAGGCGCTACCGCATATCCTTGGCCGGGATTAAACGGGTTATATGATATTTCCTTATTATAGGGCAGCTTTCCTTTTAAAGAATAATCACTTTCCTCATACGTCACTTTTCCTCCCAAGCCAACCGCCAAATAGGGACCGACCGCCAAATGTAACCGAACATCCTTACTTACCTGCCAATCGAAACGAGCCAAGATCGGTAATTGGATATATTCACGATGCTCCTTCTGACTGCGATGCCTTATACCTTCTACATCAAAATCCTTAATTCCATAGGTATCATAATAGAAGCCCGTAAAGCCGTAACCATTACCATAACCGTATCCCCACAGATTCAAATAATCACTGGAAACGGGATAGAGAAATATACTCGTACCTTCCCGTCCCCCATATGGACTCTCACTAGTTCCATAAATCTCACTATAAGAAGACAGCCCCTTCCCCCGTCGCACATAATACAAACCGGATTGAAGCGAGAACCAGCCCGATCCGAATGTATAAGAGACTGCGGCCCCAGCCTTAAAGCCTACCTTAGCGGCATCTCCCTTATACTTTGTCACGTTCATACCGGCTTCCGGCGTCACTTTCCATTGCGCTTGGGCCGAGATCACGCACGTCATCAACATCACAAATACCACCAACTTCCTCATACACTCTCCATGCTTTAATGAAATAAACAAGTAACCTTTATCTCTAAGACAGAGAAATATGAAAAACCCCCATTCCTTTCTATAAAATTTATCCGAAAAAGAACATATAAACACGGATAGCGGTCTCTCGCAAAGCTTTCAATGCCTTGCTCATCTGGTTCTCAACCGTTTTTACCGATAAATTCAATTCCTCCGCGATCTCTTGGTATTTCAAGCCATCCCGTTTGGATAACAAGAAAATCTTCTTCCGTTCGGGAGGCAACCGATCGATAGCGTCCCACAGGCGGGCGTCACGCTCCGATCGCAGGATGTCTTCCTCTTCCGAGGTATCTTCTACGTCGGGTAACTGCTCGGTGGCCTCAGCGTTTACGGGTTGTGAGGTAAATGAAAGAGAACGGTTCCTCACCGCTTGATATAAATAAGCCTTGAGATTCCCGATCACATTACCAGCCCGGTTCTTATCCCATACATCCGCGAAGGCCTGTTGCACGATATCCTCGGCATCGTCCACCTGATCGGTATAACGAAGCGCAAACAAACACAAGGGCTTATATAAACTCTTGAAATGATGTTCAAATTCTTGGGTGGTAATAGCAGCCATACGTTTGTTATCTGTAACTATTCACCGCAAAGTAACAACCTTTTCTTTTTAACAAATCGCTTTTCAGGTTCTTTATAATGGTTTTAATAAAAAGAAAGCGTTTAAGGACTTATCCCTAAACGCTTTTTCTTATTTTTAATTAATAAGCATCAATATGGACGAAAACCGATAATCTGGCGTACCTCATTTAAAGTCTTAGAAGCGCTCTCACGAGCTTTCTCCGCACCCATACGGGCTACCTTATCCAGATATTCCGTATTGGCGGCCATATCCAAGATACGCTCACGGATCGGAGCGCAGAACTTATTGATATCCTCGGCCAACTGCTTTTTCATATCGCCGTAACGGATCTCGCAATTGTTGTATTTCTCATTAAAGAAATCATAGGTCTCTTTCTCGGAGACAATTTCCATCATCGTGAATAAATTGGCGATCGGCTCGGGCTTCACGCTATTCGGCTCGGTTGGTCCCGCATCAGAAACCGCTTTCATAACCTTCTTCTTGATTGTTTTCTCATCATCGATCAAGTAGATCGCGTTACCCTCACTCTTGCCCATCTTACCGGAGCCATCCAAGCCCGGTACTTTCACGGACTTATCGCCCAAATGGAACGACGCAGGTTCCGGGAAGAAATCTACTCCATAGGTAGAATTGAAACGGCGGGCGAAACGACGAGCCATTTCCATATTCTGCTCTTGATCCTTACCTACAGGAACCTTCAACGCCTTATGGATAATAATATCGGCGGCCATCAAGGTCGGGTAAGTCAACAAACCAGCGCTTACGCTATGTTTATTACCTTCATTAAAAATCTCTTTCTCTACATCGCCTTCACATCCTTCCCGGCTGATATGCAACTGCTGACGGGCCTTATCCTTAAAGGAAGCCGTACGCATCAACTCGCCGATACCGGCGTTCATATTCAAATATAGATACAACTCTACCACCTCCGGCACATCGCTCTGAATATAAATGGTAGCTTTTTCCGGATCGATACCACAAGCCAGATATTCCGAGAGGATCGTCTTTACGCTATTTCGTATATTGTCAGGATGCGGGTGAGTAGTCAACGAATGCCAATCAGCGATAAAGAAGAAGCAATTATACTCATCTTGCATCCGCAAGAAACTCTTTACCGCACCAAAGTAATTGCCTAGATGCAGATTACCTGTTGGTCTGATTCCACTTACTACTGTTTCCATGTCTTGTTATTTTTAGTTTTCAAGTGGCGGCAAAGATAGTAATATTCTCACAATATACATACTATTATATGCCGCAGATCCTCCTAACCACCTATTATAACGGTGGGGCATCCCAATACGATTTGCCCTCCGTGAGCTGTCGTATCTCCCATTCTGGCGGCAGGTTTACCGCAGATCATCACGGTGGAAGATCCTTTAATGATCGTATCCGGCGGACCTACGCAAACGCAACTATCCCCCATTACCGCCGCCGGTAGCTTGCCGATTAGAACAGTCGCCGCTCCCGGCCCTACGATAGGACCGCCTACATGGGGTATCGGTGATGGCCAAGCCGGGGTTTGCATAGGACATGTATGCATATCTGTCAATCTTGCTGCTGGAGGCATATTTATTACTTTTTAGTTAACGATTTATTGAAATGATAATCTACAAATATATAATATTTATCATGAATATACTACTTTTGCGCGCTAATATTTTTAATCATGAATGCAAAAGCAAAAGGATATGTTCTAGGGGCTATCGCCGCCGCGACTTATGGAATGAACCCCTTGTTCGCCCTACCCTTGTATAAAGCCGGTATGAATCCGGATTCAGTCCTGTTTTTCAGATATTTATTCGCGATCCCGGTATTGGGTATCATGATCAAAGCGAGAGGGCGGAACTTTAAGTTGAAACCCAACGAGATCGTTCCTTTAATCCTCATGGGGCTGTTGGTTTCCTTCTCTTCCCTAGCGTTATTCCAAAGCTATAATTATATGGAAGCAGGCATCGCCTCGACTTTGCTGTTTGTCTATCCGATCTTAGTGGCGCTGATCATGGCGTTTGTCTTCAAGGAGAAATTAACGTTACAAACCATCTTTTGTATCTTGCTGGCATTAGGCGGTATCGGCTTACTTTATAAAAGTGGCGACGGAACGACTCTTAGTTTAACCGGTGTCCTGTTGGTCATGGCTTCCGCTCTTTCCTATGCTATTTATATCGTAGGCGCGAATCGTCCGCTATTGAAGAATATCGCTACGTTGAAACTTACGTTCTATGTCTTGCTTTTCGGAATGACCTTGTTTTTAGTCCGTATAGATTTCGGCAGGAGCCTTCACATTGTCCATGATTGGTATTTATGGGGTAACCTGATCGCTCTAGCCATATTCCCAACCGCTATCTCTTTCCTTTGCACGACACTGGCGGTCCAATATATCGGCTCCACCCCGACGGCTATCCTCGGAGCTTTGGAACCGTTGACCGCCGTATTCTTCGGAGTGACTGTCTTCGGTGAATCATTAACGTTACGATTGTGTTGCGGAATCATCCTGATCATCCTAGCCGTTACCCTCATTATCGCAGGAAGTAACGTAACAAGCCACCTAGTTCGTTTTCGAAAGCTTTTCCCAAGGCTTCCGCTTAAGAAAAAGAACGCTAAATCATAAAATCACAATAGGTATCATTTCTATCCAGATACTATTTACGGGGCTATCGCAAATCTATGATAAATTCGTAAAATCATTTGTTACAATCAATTATTTTACATATGTTTGCGATAAACAATACGTATCCAATCATGATCACCAAGTTCTCAACATGCTTATTGTTCCTTGCATTGCTCTTAAATAGTTGCCAGCAAAGGAATCAACCCACCTCTCCCCAATATGAACCGGAATATAATAGTTCAACGACTCCGGCCCTCATTGATATAGAAAAGGCGCTGAACCATCCGGCGATGTTGAAACTGAGTCAAATAGCCTCTAAGCTGGAATATTATAATGTTGGAGACGCTCGTTACACGGTAACACAAGCGATCGCTATTCCGGATAGCGACGCTTTTATCACATTCAATAACCCACGTATTTATTATCGTAAGCAAGGCATTCCCAGCAAACGATATGGATTTAAGGCCTTGGATTATAAATGGAACCATGGGATGAACGGCCTTAATCTATTTTACGACAAGAAAACAACCCGTATGTACTGCGCCTTGAGCGGCCTCGACCAAGACAATAAAAAAGATTCGACCACATTCAACGATATAAGGCCATGTATCGGGGAATTATCCACATTAGATACGATGCTGACCATTCAGAATTATATATTCCCCGAAAACCTGCCTACCAAATATTCGATAAATGCGGATGCCAGTCAAATAGTAGGCTTCTCCTCCTCGGGATATATGCTTTGTGATTACGCGGAAGGCTCTAAAATCCCGAAAGGAATAACGACATTCAACCTTCGAGGAGATACGCTTTGCAAATTCATCCTTGCGGATGCCAAGGATATTAACGTCTCTCCGGATACGATCACCCGGTTTCAAACCTTTTATTGGAATACGGATCAAGACCGAATAAATTTCTTGATTCCTTATCGAGATACGGTATACCAGCTTTCAAGTTCCCACTCGATCACCCCTTTATATACGCTTCATAAAGACAATCAAGATAAACCGACCGGTCTTCGTTCTTTCTTGGAGAATCCGAATGGGCTATTTATGGGAGTCTTTCAAAAAGGTTCTCCCGCCATCTATAATTGGCTGGGATGGCTGGACGATTACAAACCGGTTATCACCCATCGAGTAGTCTATCTCAAGAAAGAGAAGAAAACATACGCCTTACCCAAAAGCTCCGGAGGATTTATCAATGATATAGATGATGGACTTCCGTTCTGGCCAGACGGACAAACCGATGACTGTGTTTATATGATTCGTACCGTCACCGAAATGCGTGAGACCGTTAAACGCACAGGCTCCTCCCGCCAAAAAGACCTAATCAAATTCTTAGACGATCCTAAAGTGTTCGAGAGGGATTATGTTATGATCGTGGCAAGACCTTGATGGATATTCAATAGATAAAGCCAAACATCCATAAAGGAATCATATTGCGGAAAGCATACTCTATGTCATCTTTCACCACATACCCATCCGCCGCTTGCTTGATCTGTTGCCGCGTCTTATTCTTTCCCCCAATCTCAAAGGTTCGGCCATCTATCTCAAAGTCTGAAATCGCAGAAGAAGTAACGAAGCATACGACTCGCATCCAAGATAGAAAAACCGTCTCACGCACGGAACCGATATCCGGTACCTGCTCCGACAACGCATAAGCCAGATTCGTATTATTCAGATAGATCTTCTCTACTTTCTCCAATAATTTCAAGCCCTGCGCTTTTTCTCGCAGTAAATTAACCAGACCTGCCTTCTCCAAATAACTCATGTAGTCGGGCAACACATTCCGGCTGATATCCAAATCTCTCGCCAACTTCGTATAATTTGGTTTGAAAGGGACACTTTGAGCTAATACATATAATAATTTCTTCAACTTTACGGCAGAAGCCACCGTCATATCCGCAAAAATCGGAATATCAGATTCCACCATTTGGTTAATCACGCTACGCAGACGCAAGAGATATTCCGTATCTTGAAAAAATGGATAATAACCTGTCGATAAATAATCATTAAATAATTTGAGTGGACGAGCTTCCTTATAAGGGAACTCAACCTTCCCAGCAAGAATCTCTTCCAACGAATACGATGGAAGCTGCCACCCCTGCGATATATTCAAATATTCCCGAAAAGAAAGTCCGGGTAATCTATACTCTACCTTCCTGCGACTTAAATCCGCACCACCTTTCTCCAGATCAAGAATAGACGAACCTGTATAGATAACTTGAAGACCAGGAATTTGATCGTATATATTCTTCACCTCCCTAGACCAATCCTTGTATTTATGAATCTCGTCAATATAAAGTTTTTTCCCACCCAGATTATAAAATTGATAAGCCATGTCGAATAACCGATACTTGGTAAAATAGAAATCATCTGCCGTAACATACAAAGACTCATCCTCACGATCATACAATTTGATATGCTGCAACAATAGGGTAGTCTTCCCAACACCACGAGCACCTAAAATCGCAACCAATCGGCTATCCCATGCGATCTGATCGTGAAGAAAACGCACGACTTCTGTCGAAGTATGCTCTAATTGAGTTCTAAAGGAACGAAATAAGGTCTCCATATTGATTCATGTTTAAAGGACAAATATACAAAATTGCACGATGCGATGTGCAATTTTCATACAAAATTGCACATCGCATCGTGCAAATACCTTTATATAAATTGCCCTAAGGCTATCTACTTAAAAACGCCCTCGTCCCACTCACTATTCATTTACCACCCTATCCTTTCCTATAAATAATCAAAAACATCTACAACATCTACAACTTCGCATATAGACATCTGGTTATATGATATTTAACCCATGATTGCAGATAAAAAAACATCTACAATAATCCGATCCTATCTACAATCACTTACGCTTTTTCACCACAAAACAGAACGATCTTCTTACACTCGCCGTATTTCATCACTTCAGCACTCTTCTTGATACCTATAAAACATTAACGTATAATAGTTTACAGTTTTTCTAAGCAAAAACAAAAGTTTTCCGCTTATGAAACTTTTGTTTCCCTAGGAAGAAACTAAAGTTTCCTATAGGAGAAACCATTGTTTTCCCTACGAGAAACAACAATAACCCTGTATATTAACGTTTTTAGTACGCAATATACTGGTTATAAGTATGTGCCTCGATTTGCCAACGCAGTTTGTCGGTAACTACAGCCCTTCCGGATAGTGCTGGTAATTTAAAACAATCATATAGACTTTATATATTGCATATATTATATATACTTTATATATTTGCATCAAAAACATAGACTTATGAGTAACGCACTATCATTACCAAGAAAGAAGAAACTGATAGAGCTTCCAGAGGACACATTAAAGAGACTATCGTTCATGGCGGTATCTGAAGGCAAGAGTTTAAAGGCATTCATTGAGAACTTATTGATCACTGAAGCGAAAACCATGAATGATGAGGATTTATATCGCCATCTAGTTGAGACTCGCCCGGAAGGTAAGGTTTATTTGTCGGACAAAGAGAAAGAGGATTTTGAGAAATCATTAGGGATATGAACATTAATTACTCCAAGGATTTTTCAAATTCTGTAAATAAATTGTCCGGAAAATACAAGAATTCAGTTATCAATATGATCAAGGAGGTTAAACAAGCCGCATCCATAGAGGATATTACCGATTGTAAGAAACTGAAAGACTTTCAAAATATATACCGTATAAGGATTGGTAGTTTTCGTGCCTTATTCCTTTTACGGGTAATAGACAATACAGTTTTCTTTGAATATCTAGTTAGCAGAGGAGAGGCTTACAGTAAGGAATATGAGAGAAAGCTAAGAGGCAAGGACAAAGCTTTATAAGACACTCTTTCCTTTCCTAAGTTAGGTTAACCCACGACACTTAACATATAGCCTTTTCCACGAGAGCTTTCCACCTTAAGATTGGGAATAGAAGACAAATCCTCTTTAAGCCTTTTAGCCGTAGCGGTAAGAGCGTCTTTGGACACACTTCCATCCGGCCAGATTTCTTCTTTCAGCCGATCGGACTCAATGAAATATCCTTTATGTTCTAATAAAATACAAAACAGTTTCAGCCGTTGATTTGCCAATTCGATACGATGCCTATGATAATGCAATACGCCATGTGTTTCATCGAACAAGATATCTTCTGTTATTTGTATCATCTCTTTAGGTACTTCTTGTAGCGGTAAGATATTTATCCTTGGTCTTTTCCATGTCAAGACAATAGCGATAACCCAGAGAATAACCATTGCCAGAATCCAAAATATATTTCGCAAAAACACTTCACCTACTATATAAAGGAAAGGAAATTGAACAAACGTTTGCAAAACGATCGTCCGATTCGCTCCAAAAACAATTTCTTTTAATGGTATAAAAGATTGATAAAAAGAAGTATCCGAAGAGCTACATTCCGTCTTATCCATAAAAGTATAACAAGTTACGGTCTGAGCCGAAATCGCATGTTCATACAAAGATGCACGAAAAGCGCTATCCAGCAAGGTTACTTGAATCGGATTCTCCATAGACAAACAATGTTGGAGACAAAAATCAGACTTCTCCTGTGAAGACATCCTCCGTGCCACCTCCTTATTATTCCTCATATGTATAATCGCATCGGCAGTCTTGATTGTAATGCTATCTCGTTCCAATCGATTAGCGCCTGAATAGGAAAAACAAAAAGCATCCCCTAAATCTTTTATCCGCCTATTTGTATCATCTTGAACTGCCCGCTGAAATAACGTTTGAGACTCTTCTTGTAATTCATACTTTACATTTTGGTATGATTTATAAAAAGACAACAAGCAAATCATCGTCATCAGAACAAATACACTCCACTTCCAATAAAATTTCCAATTTTGCTTCTCCATAATTATTCCTCGTTGAAACTGCAAAGATACGTTTTCCATCCCTTTCTACGAATAAATTCATTCAACTCGCAAGATGAAAGATGACTATAGGTAGACAAAAGGCTTATTTTTCAACTGTCAGCTAAAAGTCACCTAAAAAGATTGGCTATCCAAAGACCAAGCCGTACGTTTGTAACAAAAATTAGAAACGACATGAAACAAATTACTTTTAAAAAAGCTTTCGCTATCATTTTCATTTGCGCCTTGTGTGCTTCGTATTTTCTTTTGAAAGAAGGAAAACAAAATTTCACAGATCTTACTTTCTCTAATATTGAAGCGCTAGCTTCCGGTGAAAGTGGATCCGGAGATTGCTATGGGGCTGGCTCTCTATCATGTAATGGAGGATATTACAAATATATATACAACCGTTAAAACAACACATGAGCTACTACGTATACATAGTTCTATTAATAGGTAGTCTGGTATCCTGTTCGGAATCCTCACGGCACTTCCCCCGCTACGAGGATTTTCCCGATGAAAAGGCATTAAATGCGCAGGTTATCCACCTAGATACCGCCTTGTTCCGCTATCCATTCCGGATAGCGGTCAAGGATGGTATTGCTATTATTATGGACTTACATAACGCAGATTGTTTTTTCCATGCCTTTTCCTACCCCGAATGGAAATATATGACTTCATTTGGTAAACGAGGTGAAGGGCCTGAAGAAATGTCATCAGCAGACTGCTTCCGGTTTATCTCCACTGATTCTATATGGACACTTGATGCGAATAGAATGCGAACAACTAGATGGAAAATTGAACAAAATATGCACAAGATTACATCTGTGGAAACTGTTGATATGGATAAGCGATTGGTCAGAGCTTTGGACTTTTATCCGATGGAATCAGGATTTTTAGTTACTGACTATCTAGGTGAGTATAGACAAAAGTGGACAGATCAACAAGGGAAATGGATCAATTCAACTAATGAAATTCCAACGAGAAAATATAATGAAAAAATATCTCGTCCCATTTTAGCTCAAGCATGGAGAAGTTTTATAGACTACAATCCTCAAAAAAAAATTTTAGCTATGGCAACCCAACTTGGAGAAGTCTTAGAAATATACAATTTTAAGACTCTGTGCAATTTATTATATATGGTCCTCATGGTGAACCAGAATTTCAAAGTACTCCATCTGATGCTATACCAATCGGTATTATGGGCTTTAGTGATATACAAATCACAGATAATTATATCTATACAGTATTCCATGGTAAGACATTCAAAGAAATAGAGCAGGCATTAAAACAAGGGAAAAAAACAGAAGATGGAGGATACTATATTTATGTATTCGATCTGGCAGGAAACCTAGTTCGTAAATACATTCTAGATCACGCTATTTATGGCATTTATGTAAATGAAGATACGGGAACGATCCTCGCCACAGATGTAAATAATGACGAACCAATTCTGCAATTTAAAATTTAGTTATAAAATACCATGAAGCACTTAAGTCTAATCATATTGTTATTATTTCTTTTTTCTTGCCAAGACAAGAAAAAAGAAGAGATCAAACATTTAATATCCAAATGGCAAGGAAAGGAAATACAGTTTCCACAGGATATGGTTTTCATGCGATTCAATTCCGATACAATATATCACACTATCCCAAATTCATCCCATAAAGTTCTAGTTTATGTAGATTCCATAGGATGCACCAGTTGTAAACTACAACTACCTCGTTGGAAAGAATTGATCCAATATATAGACTCTACCAGCCAAGAAACAGTTCCATTCTTATTTTTTTTCCACCCTAACGACAAGAATGAAATACGATATCTACTAAAAAGAGAAGGCTTTAACACACCTGTATGTTTTGATCAATCAGACAAACTGAATCAACTCAACCATTTTCCAACAGATAATAGATATCAGACCTTTTTATTGGATAAAGCAAATAAGGTACTAATAATAGGTAATCCCATCCATAACTCTAATATCAAAGACCTGTATCTACAAGAAATATCGGGAGAAAAGTTATCCTCACAGATACAAACCACCGTAAAGATAAAGGAAGAATCCATCCAGTTGGGTACAATAACACTTGGAGAAAGTAAAGAAGCTATTTTCACCCTAACAAACACGGGAAATTGCTCTCTTGTCATAATTGATGTAGCCACAACATGCGGATGCGCTAAACCAACTTTTGACAAACATCCGGCCAAACCGGGAGAAGCCCTTCAAGTGAAAGTCTATATGACACCCAAAGACAGAGGGTTCTTCTATGAAACAATCACAGTAAAATGCAATGCAAATCAGCCAATAAAGCTTAATATAAGGGGAACAACTCTATAAATTAAGAGCTATGAGAAAGCTTGCCTATCGTCAACAAGCTATCCCCGCTTCACGCAAGAGAAGGAGGTGACGTAAAAGTACGAAAATAAATTTATAGAAGGATTCTAGAATATCCCTTTCTTGCGGAAGAAAAGTAAGCAAGAAACAAAATTCTTAAAATACAAACAATAACAACTATAAAAATCATGAGAAAGAAAATTTCAATAATAGCAATAATGGCAACAATTGCCATTGCTACAGCATGGAATATGAATGTAACTAAAGAACGTGTTGCATTAAACGACATCTTACTTAGTAATGTAGAAGCATTAGCAGGCTGCGAAACTTTTGGGGGGTCTTGTTTCTGGACCACAAGTTATGGCAGTTGCTGCTCTGGTGGAGGAATGGGATGCAGCCCTTGTGATAATTAACGATATAGGATTGTTGCGAACATGTAAGAACATATAACTTTATATAAGCTGTATATATCTCTATTTTTGCAACAATCCTACATATATTAAAACATATAACATGAAAACAATCCAATTTCTATTTACAGCTATAGTATTTATCATGTTTTTTTCATGCAGCAGCAATAAAATCGATAATTACCAATTAAAAGAATCAAATATAAACAAATCGTTTAATTTAGATAGCAACACTAAAAATTCCATCTATTTTCTTGCACAATACATTAGCAAAGACGGAAAAGAATACTTAACTTTTCAGAA
This sequence comes from Parabacteroides sp. CAG:2, assembly GCF_000436315.1. Lineage (NCBI taxonomy): Bacteria > Pseudomonadati > Bacteroidota > Bacteroidia > Bacteroidales > Tannerellaceae > Parabacteroides > Parabacteroides sp. CAG:2. The sequence continues at coordinate 79,805 of NZ_FR885297.1, forward strand.
TGGAAAAAAAACGAAATATTATTCTATGACATAAACACCAGCCTATTATCGTTCAAGATAGAGCCTAAAATAGACGGAGACAATGGGGTTGGGCGTTTTCTAGGGTATTATATTCAAAATCTAGACAGTATCTATTTAACAAATTATGATTTTCAAGAAATAGCTATAATTAACAAAAATGCAATTGTAAAGGATAAAATAAATTATGAAAAAGCAGACAATGGTACGGCCTTGTCCTTTTTTTGTTTTATAACTCATGTCTATCGGCCAGCCACTGTTATTGGGCGAAAAATGTACATATATTCAGGTCCTAACCGATGGGTCGAAAACGCTCCAGTAGCAGCTATTCTCGATTTAGATACAAAATCTATTCAAGCCCTACCTTTTACATATCCACAATATGAAGGTTCTAAAGTAAAAAGGAAACAATACGGATGGGAAAATGATTATAGTCGTTGTTTTGATGGCAAACGATTTATTTACTCCTTTGATTACGAAGAAGACTTATATGTAACATCTACCATCAACCATGATTCCATTTATAGAGTAAAAGCAAAAAGCAAATTTATCCCTAAAGTAAATTGGCCTCCAGAATTTGGTTATGATCCTGATAGATTGTGTACAAATCAGCGATATGGAAATATTTTATATGACAAATACAGAAATGTATATTATCGCATAGCCTATCCAAAAACAGAAATAGACTGGACCAAAGAAAAAGTAAGAAGCATGGAATTACTAGAGTATGGAGGAAAAAATTTTTCTATAATCATTTTAGATAAAGATTTAAATTATATTGGAGAAACAAAATTTCAAGACTATACATACAATTCGAAATTAATACTGATCATGAAGGACGGAATCTATATATCTAACAGCCATTATATGAATCCAAATTTCAGTGATGACCTATTAAGTTTTATCCGTTTCGATCTAATTAAAAACACTTAAATAAAACACATCATGATATACATATTGTTTTTTGTCCTTTGCATTTTTTATTCTTGTAATTCTCAAAATAACAGCATTATTTTTTCTACAAAGAAAGCAAAAAGCAACAGAAATGAGTCAGAAAAAAATCATAAAACACTATGAGTCAGACGAACAAAAATTAGCTGCAGCAAAATTCCTAATACAGCACATGGCATTTCACTACAATAAAAACAATTCAAATGAGGTCAATTTGCAAGACTTGTATGATAAACATGCCGCCATATCGGAAAAATATAATTGGATGAAGACTCCATTGCCTTGGCGACAAGAGATAGATTCTCTTGAGAAAGCATACGCTCACCAAATTGCCGCATTCTCATTTTTAGATTATAAGTCCGATATAGAGACGATCAAGTCAGAATGGCTTATCAAGCAAATAGACCTAGCATTTGAGGCATGGCAAAATAATATATATACGAGGGAATATCCTTTTGAAATGTTTTGTGAATTCATATTACCTTACCGTTTTAAAGAAGGAATCATACTTGAGGACTCGAAAGAGATGTTTTATAAAAGACATCATACCATATTTAAAGATAGTGTTGGCGCCTCTTTCATCCAAAGGATAGATTCTATTTTATACTATTACAAAGACATAAGGTATAATTTCTTTGCAGGAGATAGAATTCCAATTAACAGTGTAAAGACTTTCGAGCAAATTAAATACGGACAATGCGGAGATAGAAGTTGGTTCAATTCCTTAGTATTGGCCTCATCCGGTATAGCCTCAAGTATTGACTTTGCACCTTCACAAGGGAACAGAAACAACTCCCATACATGGAATGCAATCATAACGCCTTCCCAAACCATACCTTTTGAACCTTTTTGGGACGAAGATAGATGGAAATATAAAATTATGTACAATAATAAAACAACAGATCGAAAATGGGGGAAATTACGTTTCGCTAAAGTATATAGAAACACATTCTCTATAAACAAAACAGGCCCTTTATTCGATCCTAATATATCAAAAGAAGATATTCCAAACCTATTTAAAAATCCCAGAATAAAAGATGTTTCTAATGAATATTTTGATACAACAAATGTAAACATACTAATACCAAAAGGTATAAAAGAAGTTCCTTCTTACGCATATCTTTGTGTATATAACCACGAAAAATGGGAACCTATACAATGGGGAAAAATAGTGAACCGTAATGTCACTTTCATTGGTATGGGAAGAGATGTCGTATATTTACCTGCTTTTTACTTAAATGGAAACATTTTGCCCATAGGGAATCCATTTTATATCTCACCTACTGGAGAAAAACATATTTTCTCAATCTCTAACCAAACACAAGATATTTATGTTCGGTCACCCGGTTTTTTCAGAGACCCTAAAGATCGATTACAAATAATAAATCCTTTATTAAATACACATATTATAGGAATAAATGATCTGGAAGGCATTGTTGATACATTGTACACTATTACGGATCATTCCGATTTATGGGAAAATATAATAAATATCCAAAGCAGAAACAAATATAATAGTATTGAGTTACAAATTCCAAGCGATACTTTTGCTCTTTGTGACTTCACGTTGTACACTCAAAAAGCAGAAAAACAAGAACAAATCCGTAACATAACAATACAGACACCTATCAAACATATCAACACATACGAAAATATCGATATGATAACAGATCATATATCCGCTACAGGTATGATCGGAAATATCAAAAAAAATTCACACGGGAAATATAAAGTAAAAATTGATCTTGGTGGATTATACAATATTTCAACTATCCATTATACCCCCTATACTCCTAGTATCATACAACCTGAATATATATATAAATTATATTATTGGGATCAAGAATGGAAACTATTTGACGAGCAGAAAGGAAACAAAAATTTCCTTGTTTTCAAGTATGTCCCATCAGGTACTATTTACAGAGTGAGAAATGAAACAAATAAGAAGCAGAAAAATATGCAACGCATATTCTCTTATAAGAATGGATATCTAAAATGGTTATAAACAGCATCTATCATGAATATAAGACGAAAACACATACTTGATATATTCATCAACAAAGTCCTACGGATCGCCAGTATACTCGTTATTTCAACTCTGTCTTTTATTTTCATGCAGATATTTTGTTTCAGCACTTTCAAGATACCATCCGACTCCATGAGTCCAACCTTGAAAGACGGAGATAACATCATGGTATTCAAGCCTACAATTGGCGCACGTATATTTAACATATTCACATCTTTACGTAACGAACCAACTAAAATCTATCGGATCCCCGGATTCCAGCAAATACAGCGAAATGACATTCTTGTATTTAATTTCCCCTTCCCTAATCGATGGAATAAAGTAGAAATGCATATATTAAAATATTATGTAAAACGATGCGTGGGACTACCCGGTGACACATTATCTATTAGAAATGGAATATTCAAGATAAGAGGATACGAAGGTGCCATAGGAAACGATATATCTCAACAAACAATATCAAAGCGAGAAGACGACACATTTGAGAAAGAAATTTTTAAATGTTTTCCGTATGACACGACTTTCAATTGGGATATAAGAAATTTCGGTCCTCTATTTATTCCTAAAGCAGGAAACTCGATACAGATGGATCGATCAAGCTATATTCTTTATAAAAAGTATATTGAGTGGGAACAACAAAAAATCTTGAGTATTCATTGCGAATCGGTCTTTTTGGGAGATAAGCAAATAGACACATACCAGTTTCAGAAAAATTACTATTTCATGGCAGGGGATAACGGAGAAAACTCTCAAGATTCCCGCTATTGGGGGCTTTTACCTGAGGAATATATCGTAGGTAAAGCTTGGATCATATGGAAGTCAATAGATCCATATACGGGTAAAATCAGATGGAAACGATTATTTAATCCAGTTAATTAACATGAAAAGCCTTTATTATATAGACTGTTTTTTTCTCTCGTTTCTAGGTGTACTACTATTATGTACCCCATTCGCAATCATGTCTGAATTAGTGAATGGAATTATCATGGGGAAATTACATTGGGTACAACTCATATTGTTTATCTTTTCAATCTATATACCATTCTCTCTTTTTACCAAAAAACAAAAGCCTGATATCTCTTTAACATGGAATGATTTTATACTTCCACTTATAGGCATTTGGTCTGCCATCGCTTATCCATGGACACTTAATCCCGAACCGGAAAAAATCATATTTATCGGACAGATGGTTATATTATGGTTTATACTTCGATATACTATCAGCAAATATCCGATGCTTGGAAACTATTTTTTATTTGTCCTCATAGGTATCGGCTTGATAGAAGCTATTTGGGGATTCAAACAATTACAAGGTTGGACACAATCTAGCCATTCCCTATTTCGTTTAACTGGTTCTTTTTTCAACCCGGGGCCTTATTCCGGATATTTAGCGATTACGCTTCCTATAGCTCTTGGGATCTTGTTGAAACAATCCAAACGGAATATTTTATATTATTTCGCAATGTTGTGTATACTTACAATTATCGTCATACTCCCCGCCGGAATGAGCCGGTCGGCATGGATAGCGGCAATTTGCTCTTGCGCTTGGGTTTACGCAATGTACCGCCTTGATTGGAAACGGATAAAAATAGAATTGATACAGCACAAAAAGCCATATATAATATGTGGCTTTCTCGGATGTGTTTTATTTCTCGCAGGAAGCACATACTTCTATACATTAAAAAAGGATTCTGCGGATGGCAGGTTCCTTATGTGGAAAGTCACAGCAAAAGCAATTCAAAAATACCCTGTAACCGGTACAGGCTTAGGTGGGTTCCCAGCTGCTTACGCTGAAGCACAAGCCGAATACATGACTTCAGGAAAAGCTAGCGAACAGGAGAAATGGATCGCAGGATGTCCGGAATATGCTTTCAACGAATACCTGCAAATCGGCTTGGAGCAAGGGATCATTGGATTAGCCTTGTTTATGACTTGCCTAGGAAGTATTGTCTATAAAGGGATCAAGAATAAAAGATATGCCTGTTGTGGAGGAATCATAGCGTTGGCTATATTTGCTTTCTCATCGTATCCGTTACAATTGCCGGAGTTCTGGGTCATATTGATATTTTTGGGAGTGATGTGCGTAACACCGAATCCGGATCAAATTCAAAAGGATGAGACAGAGCCTAGTCACAACGAATGGTATAAACGGGTATTTCTTATTGGTGTAGCCATTCTAGGCATTACACTATTTTGGACCCAGAAAGATTATTATAGGGCTTATCAAAAATGGGACAGAGCACAAATGTTTTACAATAATAAAGCTTACGAAGCGGCCTTGGAGGTATATGAACCTTTGTATCCATTATTGAAGCATAAACCGGAATTCCTTTTCGAGGTCGCTCAATGCCTAAGCAAGACCGGACGATACGAGAAAGCGAATGGATATCTGGAAAGAGCTGTCTTATTAAGCTCCGATCCCATGCTTTATTACGTAATGGCTAAAAATGAGCAGTGTTTAGGTGAATACCGACAAGCGGAAAAGCACCTGTTACATGCCATTGATATTTTACCGGAACGTATCTATCCGTATTATCTGTTAATGAATCTTTATACGGAACCATCTTATTTTCAACCTGCAAAATTGAAAAAGGCGATTGATTCCGTATTAACTAAGAAACCCAAAGTGGAAAGTTCCGCTATTAAAGAAATGAAAGAGAAAGCACGAAGTATGTTAAACAACACATCAATATGAATACAATATCCTTATTTTTATAGCAATTACGACTACATCGTAACAATAAATACTTATATTTGCGAATGACAAATTGTACAAACCGATCAATCATACGAGTATGAAATACTATAAATTGTTGACCTTTACGCTTTTATTCTGTTTAAGCGCATGCGGCGGAGAAAAGAAAGATACAGATGCCACACAGGATTCCGTAGAGACCGTATTGCCGGATGAGGCGAACGAAGTCACGATCATGACATTGAAGCAAACGGAATTTAATCATGAGTTGATAAGCAATGGTAAACTGTCCGCTCGCAAGTTGGTGGACTTACGGTTTGAGTCGGCGGAACCCATCGCCCGTATCTACGTGAAGAACGGAGACCGGGTAAACAAAGGACAGAAAATAGCGGAACTCGCTACTTTCCGGCTCACGAACAAAACAGCGCAAGCCAAAGATGCCCTAGAGAAAGCGAGGCTTGAATTAAAAGACGTATTGATCGGTCAAGGATATATGCTGGAAGACTCAGCGAAAGTCCCGCCCGCAACGCTCAACCTAGCACGGGTAAAAAGTGGATATGATCTGGCGCTCGCCCAATATCAACTTGCCCAATATGAGGAACAGAATGCGACGCTAATCGCGCCTTTCGACGGTATTATCGCAAACCTTTTCGCTAAACAAGAGAACGTGGTGTCTACGACGGACGCATTCTGTACCGTTATCGATCCTCATAGTCTGGAAGCCTCTTTCACCGTATTGGAAAGTGAGTTGCCGCTTATCCAAAACGGAGATAAAGTGGAAGTTACCCCTTTCGCCACCACCAGCTTAAAGACTGAAGGACGTATATCCGAGATCAACCCGCTAGTGGATGAGAACGGGATGGTACAAGTGAAAGCGGCGGTAAACGACAAAGGTAAATTATTCGAAGGCATGAATGTACGGGTTAGCGTACAACGCTCGCTTGGGAAGCAATTGGTCGTACCTAAAACGGCTGTGGTATTACGTTCCGGAAAACAAGTCGTATTTACTTTAGTTGATGGGCACGCTTATTGGAACTACGTGCGCACCGGACTGGAAAACGCGGATAGTTATACCCTTTTGGAAGGATTGAAAGAAGGGGATGTCGTGATTACAAGCGGCAATATTAATCTGGCGCATGAGTCACCGGTCAAGGTAATTGAAAATTGAGAATTGAGAATTGAAAATTAGTTGCGTATGATTCGCTTCCTGCTACAACGTCCGATAGCGGTATTGATGGCTTTTACGGCTTGCTTTATCGTGGGGTTGGTGACTTATTTCACCATACCGGTCTCCTTATTGCCTGATATCGCCATACCTGAGATTACCGTTCAGATATCCGGACAAAATACATCCGCACGGGAATTGGAAAACACCGTCGTGAAGCCGGTCCGTTTGCAATTGATGCAAGTGGCAGGATTACGGGATATCCATAGCGAGACTCGTGATGGAGCGGGTATTATCCGCCTTAGCTTCGACTTTGGCACGAACACGGATCTTGCCTTTATAGAGGTCAATGAGAAAATAGACGCCGCCATGAATTACCTGCCCCGTGAGGTAGAACGTCCACGGGTAGTCAAGGCGAGCGCTACGGACATTCCGGTGTTTTGCCTCAACCTCACACTCAAGACAATTGAAAATGATGCCGCTTTCCTCGATCTTTGCCAATTCGCGGAAACAGTGATCAAACGAAGGATTGAACAGTTGCCGGAAGTGGCGATGGTGGATATCACGGGCATATTAGGACGGCAATTACAGATCGTACCGGATATGAAGCTCTTGGATATGGCTGATATTACGTTAAATGATTTGGAATCAGCCTTGTCTGCCAATAATATAGAGCCGGGAAGCATGACCGTACGGGATGGTTATTATGAGTACAATATCAAATTTTCTACCTTATTACGTACACCGGAAGACGTACAAAATATCTATATCCGTAAGAATGACCGGATCTTCCAGATAAAAGATCTGGCAAAAGTAGCTGTCGTACCAGAAAAAGAAACCGGCTTATCGCTAGCCAACGGGGAAAGGGCCGTCACGTTAGCCGTTATCAAGCAAGCGGATGAGAATATGGACAATATGAAAGAGGCGCTTGCCGAGGTTACCGATTATTTCAAGTCTATTTACCCGGATATTGAATTTACGATCACAAGAAACCAGACCGAGTTATTGGATTATACGATCTCCAACCTCAAACAGAATCTATCGTTAGGTTTCTTATTTATCTGCATCGTGGCGATCCTTTTCCTCGGGGACGTAAAAAGCCCGGCGGTAATCGGACTAAGTATGGTAGTCAGTATCATCATTAGTTTCTTGTTCTTCTACCTTTTCAATATGTCCTTAAATATCATCTCCCTATCCGGATTGATTTTGGCATTGGGTATGATGATAGACAGTTCCATCATCGTGACGGAGAATATAGCGCAATACCGGGCAAAAGGAGATAATCTGGAAGAAGCGTGTATAAAAGGGACCACAGAAGTAATCACCCCCATGCTTAGTTCCACATTTACCACGATCGCCGTATTCGTCCCGCTGGTATTTATGAGTGGTATAGCGGGAGCGATTTTCTTCGATCAGGCGTTTGCTGTTACGGTTGGTTTAATGGTCTCTTATTTCACCGGAATCATGTTACTGCCTGTACTTTACAAATTAGTTTACAGCATACCGGAGATCAAGCATTCCTTTTTCAATCTGAAAATAAACAATTTGATCAAGGAGCATACGCTAGACCGATTCTATGACGGAGGGGTTGATTTCATATTCAGGCATAAAACCACTAGCCTACTATTTGTAGCTGTCACTATCCCCCTTTGCGCGATCCTATTCTATATGATCCCCAAAAGCCGGATGCCGGAAATCGATCAGAATGAGTTAATCGCACATGTTGAATGGAATGAGAACATCCATATTGATGAGAATAGAAAGAGAGTCACCGAATTATTTGGTGAGGCCGATCGGTTAGGTGCGCAACACACGGCCTATATCGGACAGCAACAATTCCTGCTAAACCGAGACAGGGAATTATCCATCTCGGAAGTAGAGCTTTATTTCAAGACAGAAGAGACCGATGCTATCGCTCCTTTACAACAAGAAATCTCCGCTTGGGTAAAGCGAAATTACCCGACAGCCGTATTATCGTTCTCTCCGCCGGAGACCGTGTTTGAGAAACTGTTCGTAACCGGTGAGGCCGATATCGTAGCCGAGTTCTATGCCCGTAACAAAGAACAAGCTCCGGATGCCCCTACTTTGCAAAAACTAGAGAAAACACTAGAGAGTAAGACCGGTCTCGCTCCCGTTGGCGTAGCTTTCGAGAATCAATTAAACATATCCATAGACCATCAGAAACTATTACTTTATAATATCTCCTATGAAGAGGTCTACCGGGTACTTAAGACGGCCTTCAAGGAAAATGAAGTCGCTACTTTACGCTCTTATCAACAGTATTTACCGATCACGCTAGCCGGAAACGAGCAAACGGTCGATCATATCCTACATAATACGTTAATCCGTACGCAACCGGACGAAAACCAAAAGACGAATCATGTCCCTCTTAGTGCAGTAACAAAAATTACTCCCGGAGAGGATTTGAAGATACTCACCGCTGGAAAGAACGGGGAATATATTCCTTTTAGCTTCTATCAAGTAGAGAATGCGGAACAGTTAATGGAAAATATTCGGGAGCTCGTCCGCAGCGAATCCAAAGATAAGACGAATTGGGACATCGATTTCTCGGGAAGCTTCTTCTCGAACCAACAAATGCTGAATGAACTGGTCGTCATCTTGTTCATATCCATTCTCTTGATGTACTTTATCTTAGCGGCGCAATTCGAGAGCTTCTTGCAGCCCTTGATCGTCCTGCTGGAAATACCTATAGACGTAGCCGCCTCCTTACTGGTATTATGGATATGCGGGCATACCTTAAACCTGATGAGTGCTATCGGTATCGTGGTAACTTGCGGTATCATCATAAACGACTCTATCTTGAAACTGGACGCGATCAATGAGCTTCGGAAAGAAGGTGTACCCTTGATGGAAGCGATCCATGAGGCGGGTCGTCGCCGTCTGCGCCCGATTATCATGACCTCATTGACAACTATATTCGGTATGGTACCGCTACTATTCACGTTCGATATGGGTAGTGAGTTGCAAAAGCCACTCTCCATTGCCATGATCTCGGCGATGCTGATCGGTACGGCTGTCAGTTTATTTATTATCCCTTTGGTTTATTGGTTTATCTATAGGAGACATGCATTATGAAAAAAAGATACAAGAGGACATTCCTAGTTTTATACGCGTTCTGTTCGCTATTAGCCGAAGGAGTATCGGCCCAATCGCTCGTCCTTTCCCTTGAGAAGACGATCTCATTGGCCGCCGATAGCTCGCTGGAGGCTTTTCGTACGAAAAACCTATTCTTGTCCGGCTACTGGGAGTTTCGTAATTACAAAGCGGAGCGACTGCCTAGTCTTACATTGAATATCACACCCGCCGAATATTACCGGGATATCACGAAACGATACGATTCAGAAAAAGACATTGACGAATACCGTAAGCAACAGTCCTTTTATGCGGGAGGAAACTTAAAGATCAAGCAGAACTTCGATATGCTGGGTGGTAGTTTCTTCGTGGATACGGATCTGGGGTATATGCGCTATTTCGGCTCGAATACTTATAATCAGTTCACCTCCGTTCCAATCCGTATCGGATACAGCCAAGATTTATTGGGATACAATCCTTTCCGGTGGGAGAAGAAGATAGAGCCTCTAAAATATGAGAAAGTAAAGAAAGAGTTGCTTTATAATATCGAGACCGTCAGCGAGCAAGCCACCACTTATTTTTTCTCTTTAGCCATGGCTCAAGTAGAATATGATATGGCCAAAGAAAATGTAGCGACAACCGATACGTTATACCGTACCGGCCAAGAGCGGCATAAGATCGCGGCTATTAGTCAAGCGGATTTACTGACACTCAAGCTGGATGCGATCAATGCCCGCAATACGTTACAAAACGCCGATATAGCCTTGAAGCGAGCCATGTTCAGTCTGGCCTCGTATTTGAATTTCGATAAGAATACGAAGATACGGCTTCGTCTGCCGTCACGCCCCCATGATATGGATATTCCGGTGGATCAAGCATTGACGTTAGCCCGGGAGAATAACCCCAAGTTTCTGGAAGTGCGGCAAGAGGTGTTAGAGGCCGAGCAACAAGTGGATAAGACCAAAAAGGAAACCTTATTCAACGCTTCCTTGAATGCTAGTATCGGTTTCAATCAAGTAGCGACCCAGTTTAAGGAAGTTTACAAGAATCCGCTGCAGCAGGACTTGGTATCGATATCTATCTCTATTCCCCTTATAGACTGGGGAGTACGGAAGGGTAAATACAATATAGCCAAAAGCAATCTAAATGTTACGCAAATATCCGCACGGCAGACGGAAGTCACTCTGGAGGAAGACGTAATCATGACTGTCGGCGATTTCAATGTACAGCAAAACCTGATCGCCAGCGCCGAAGAGGCTTTGGACATCGCGATCATGGCCTATAACGAGACCAAGCAACGTTTCATGATCGGCAAAGCGGATATCAATAGCCTTACGCTCTCCTTGAACCGACAGCAGGAAGCGCAACGTAATTATATCACGGCCTTGCAAAATTATTGGTTGAGCTATTACAAAATACGTAAGCTCACCTTACATGATTTCGAGACAGGCATCTCATTAGCCAACGAATTTGATTACGAGCATGGGTTCTAAGCCGAACATATCATCCTTTACGATCATCGTCACCTTCCTTTGTATCGCATTGGCGGGGATCGCTTTCGTGCCTTTATTGCCGATCAAGCTATCTCCCTCCCGTACGCTGCCGAAATTAAGTATCAGCTATAATATGCCCTCCAACTCAGCGAGGGTTATCGAGATGGAGGTAACCTCACGGTTGGAGGCGATGCTTGCCCGTATCAAAGGAATCAAAGAGATCTCCTCGACCTCGGGAAACGGATGGGGAAGGATTACTTTAGAACTAGATAAACATACGAATATAGATGCCGCACGTTTTGAGGCATCAACAATTGTTAGACAGACGTGGCCGGACCTTCCGGAAGAATTAAGTTATCCGATTTTAGAGATGAGCCGTCCGGACGACAAGGAATCACGCCCGTTCATGAGTTATACCTTGAACGCTTCCGCTACCCCGATATTCATCCAGCGATTCGCCGAGGATCAGATAAAGCCCCGGCTTAGCAGCGTGCAAGGTATTTATCGTATCGATGTAAGCGGAGCGACCCCTATGGAATGGCGCTTGGAATACGATAGCCGCCAGCTACGGGATCTGGGGATCACGATAGAGGATATCCAATCGGCGATCAGCCAATATTACAAAAAAGAGTTCCTTGGAACCGCTAATATGGGACAAGGAGATACCAGCAAGGAATGGATTCGTCTGGCGTTAATGCCGGAAAAGATCACGAATGGGTTCGAACCATCGCATATCACCGTCGCAAACAAAGATGGTAGCTTAATCCGGCTGGATCAATTGATAAAGGTAACCCGGCAAGAAGAGGCCCCGCAAAGTTACTACCGGATCAATGGTTTAAACTCTATTTACCTGTCTATCCGTGCGGAAGAGACTGCCAACCAGTTGCAATTAGCCAAGAAAGTGAAGGAAGAAATGAAACATATCCGCACCTTGCTTCCTCCCGGTTACGAGATCCATACCAGTTACGACGCTACCGAATTTATCCAAGAAGAATTGGATAAAATCTACGTCCGTACAGGCTTGACCATCTTGATCCTCTTGCTCTTCGTTCTGCTGATTACCCGGAATGTACGTTATCTGTTCTTGATCATCATCAGTTTAAGTATCAACCTGTGTATAGCCGTCATCCTTTATTATTTATTAGGGTTGGAGATGCAATTGTACTCGCTGGCGGGTATCACGATCTCTCTCAGCTTGGTGATCGATAATACGATCGTGATGACCGATCATATCCGGCACCATCATGACCGGAAAGCGTTCTTGTCTATTCTGGCGGCCACTTTGACGACTATGGGCGCCCTCGTGATCATCTTCTTCTTGGATGAGAAGATACGGTTGAACTTACAGGATTTCGCTGCTGTCGTGATCATTAATCTGGCCGTATCTTTGTTCATCGCGTTATTCTTGGTTCCGGCATTGATCGACAAGATGAATTTGCACCGGAAGAAAGTCGCTTCTTCTTCCCCAAAAGCCCGGAGTCATTGGAGACAACATCCGGTGGTCCGTCCGATACGGTCGTTCATACACCGTTTCCCAGTCTATTTCTCTCATTATTACCGGGCGCAGATCCGTTTCCTTTGCAATTGGAAAAAGCTGGCTTGCCTTATTCTAGTACTGGCTTTCGGACTACCGATATTTTTATTGCCGGAGAAGATCGAGCCGGAAGAGAAGGATCTATCCGCAAGGGACTCTTTGTGGATCGCTCGCTACAATGAATTCGCGGCGAAAGGTATTTGGAAGGAAACGATAAAACCTATCGTCGATAAGAGTTTGGGAGGAACCTTGCGCCTATTTGTCCAAAAGGTATACGAGGGAAGTTATTTTACCCGGAATGAAGAAACGGTATTAAGTATCAGCGCTTCCATGCCGAACGGTACGACCCTTGATCAAATGAACCACTTGATCAACCGAATGGAGGCTTACTTGAGTACCTATAAGGAAATACGGCAATTCCAGACCAGTATCTATAACGCACGTCAAGCCAGTATCAACGTCTATTTCACCCGTGAGAACGAGCGAAGTGGTTTCCCCTACACCTTGAAAAGCAGGGTGATTAGCAAAGCGTTGGAATTAGGTGGTGGAAGTTGGGGCGTATGGGGACTTATGGACCAAGGTTTCAGCAATGATGTCCGTGAGAACGCAGGTTCTTTCCGGATCGAGATGTACGGATATAATTATGACGAGTTATACGAATGGGCGGAGAAACTACGGGAGAAATTGCTTACGTATCGCCGTATCAAGGAAGTATTGATCAATTCCGAGTTTTCTTGGTGGAAGGATGATTATCAGGAATTCTACTTCAACTTGAATAAATCCCGTATGGCGCAAGCGGATATATTGCCTATCGATTTATTCGCGTCTATCCGGCCTGTTTTCGGTAAAGATATCTACGCAGGTACCATCGTCGTTGATAACGAGACGGAAAAGCTAAAACTTTCTTCTCGCCAATCAAAGGAGTTCGATATCTGGAGTATGCAATATGTACCTCAAACCATCCGTGATAAATCCTATAAGTTGTCCGAACTCGCTATCGTCGAGAAAAGCCAGACCCCTCAACAGATAGCGAAAGTAAACCAGCAATACAGGCTCTGCCTGCAATATGAATATATCGGAGCCTCCTCACAAGGCGAGAAGATACAGAAAAGGGAACTTAGAGAGTTTAACAAGATCCTGCCTATGGGATATACGGCTAAAGCGGAAAAGAACTATTGGTCATGGGATCAGAAAGATAATAAACAATATGCGTTATTATTCTTGATCATCGTTATTATTTTCTTTACGACCAGTATCTTGTTTAATTCCTTGAAACAACCGCTGGCGGTCATTTTTGTCATACCGATCTCTTATATCGGGGTATTCCTGACCTTCTATTGGTTCAAACTGAACTTCGACCAAGGTGGATTCGCCTCCTTCGTTTTATTATGCGGTATCACGGTAAACGCCAGTATCTATATCTTAAACGAATATAACCAAATTCGGGAACGGATACCCGCTATTTCCCCAATCCGTGCTTATCTAAAGGCATGGAACGCCAAGATCACACCGATTTTCCTAACCGTTATATCGACCATACTCGGATTTATCCCGTTCATGCTAGGCACCGATAAAGAAGCCTTTTGGTTCCCGCTCGCCGCCGGAACGATAGGCGGCCTTATCATGTCTATCCTAGGCATCTTCTTTTATTTACCGATATTTACGCTGAAAAAAGAACGGCATTAAACAGGAATACGTATCTTTAACGGATAAATCGTTAATCAAATTCATTAAACTTATGAGACACATAAATTATTTAGTATTGCTTCTGGTAGCTTGCAGCGTAGGTGCTTGCAGTTCCCCGAAAAATGATACGAAAGATGCTTATCCGATGTTCTGGACTTGGTTGGATTACCAGCCCGGAATGAATTTCGACTCCATCTGTACGATCATGAATGAGGCGGGGATAGACGGTGTCATGCTAAACGCCCCTACTCCGGATGATTATCGGGCCGCTATTCCCATCGCCCAGAAACATGGGATAGAGGTCTACGCTTGGTTATGGACGATGAATCCGGAACATGACCGAGACGCTATCTTAAAAGAACATCCCGAATGGTTCAGCGTAAACCGCAATGGACAAAGCTTGGCCGATACGACCGCTTACGTGGATTACTACAAATTTATGTGCCCCGCCTTACCCGAGGTACGGGAGTTTATCAAGAAGAAAATAGAGGCTTACTGCGAGGTAGAGGGTTTGAACGGTATCGCTATCGATTACAACCGTTTCGTGGATGTTATCCTGCCGACTACCCTTTGGCCGAAATACGGTATCGTGCAAGACCAAGAATATCCGCAATGGGATTTTGGTTATCACCCGGCCATGATCGAGAAGTTCAAGGCCGCTTACGGATATGATCCAAGAGAACAAGAAGATCCCTCGCAAGACGAGAAATGGCTCCAATTCCGTTGTGACCAGATTACCGAGGTCGCTAATATGATCGCCGACGTGGTTCACTCTTACGGCAAGAAAATGGCAGCCTCTCCTTTCCCTACGCCCAAGATGGCATCCAAAATGGTTCGTCAAGACTGGGGGAAATGGAATCTGGACATTGTCTTCCCCATGGTATACCATAACTTCTACACGGAAGATATTAGTTTTATCTCAGACTGTATGATAGAGGATGTCCGGGATAAGAACCCGAAAACCACGCTTTACTGCGGACTGATGGTAGCCGACGATATAGAGAATGCCATGGATGCCGCACTGAATCATGGGGCGGAAGGAATCTCTATCTTTACCGTATCCGCTTTGCGCACTCCGGAAAGCCGTGCGATGTTCAAGGCTTATGCAGATAGTGTTCGTGCGGTTCGTGCCGAGAACAATGGGGTGAATCCGGCTTTATCCAAGAGCACCAAAGTAACGAATCCTTTCGAGAGCATGGATATCTTGAATAGGATAAACGCAAAGATCAAAGAGCTCGCCAACGTGCCTATTCCGAATATCGCCGATTATAAATTGGTGAACGAAAAAGGTGCCACGAAATACTACGAGGTCAAAGAGCTGAACACAGGAAAGACATTCTGCGTAGACTTTTACTTCTACGGAGGTATTCTTTCCGGATGGAATGTTACGGTTAAATAAGTACTTGATAATAGCTATTTTTACGCGGCCTACCTCGTAAATTCATGAGGTAGGCCGCATGCGTAAACACCCCTATTCCAGAACGCTGAAACAAACAATCACCTTTAACAAGAATACTTAATAAAGCCCGACGAGACGGCCTATTGGCAGATCATCAGCCCGAGACACCTCGCCTCATTGAAGGGAACTTGCCCTTATTACCGTCCGAACAAGAAAGTACGCTATGCCGCGGGATTCGTAAGCCTATTGGAGAGCTTGCCGCACAAACAGATGCTCTCTGTTATCCCGGGACTCATGAGGCACTTCAGCCGGCGCACTTACTACCGCGTCCGCAAGGGAGAAAGGCCGCTCTCACCCTCCGAGCAACAGGTCGTATTGAATGCGCTCAAACACTGTGGGGTGAAGGAGCCAAAAGGTTTCGACGCTTATTTCGAGGAGTACGACTGGTAAACCAAGGAAGAGAGGCTTGTGCCACTACCCATGTTACGAATGTGCCATCACCGTGGCATGCGTGTGCCATCGCAGTGGCACGCCTTTGCCATCGAGGTGGCACGGGCGTGCCAGCATGGTGGCACAACTGTGCCAATAGCATGGCACATCATTGGCACCACAAAGTACTATTAATAAAGCAATTGGAATGATATCACGGAGTCACCTCCCAGCATTTCCATCCTTTGTTGGCACAGATATATACAATGTAGGAACGGACATGGTAGTACGGGAACTTCTCCTTGGTATCCTTGGCGTAGGCGAGTACTTGCGCCACGTCCTCGGGACGGGGATCGCTGAGCGCCAGCATGCGCTCCACCTCCTTCGCCTTGAAATACTTGAATTCCACCAACCGGTCATCCTTGTAATAGTCCGTACCGGGGATACCGGTCATCTCGAAATCCGAACGGCCCGCCGAATTGTTCTGCTCGATGGCGAACGTATAGTAGCTGCTCAGGTAACGGGAACAAAGCTCGAAGAAGGAGCAACGGATGAAATTCTCGTTGATCCTGTCGAACACCTGCGCCGGGAACTGCCCGAGGTATTGCTCGAAGTAGTTTTGTACCAGCGGCTCGAAACGAC
>NZ_FR885297.1:96963-115284 GCF_000436315.1 Parabacteroides sp. CAG:2
ACGCTCTTCCGTGAAACGCTCGTAAGTAGGCACATAGCGTTGGGCGTTTCCCTCTATATGATTCATCTCGTTATAATAGTCCATGTAGATGCTGCGCATCGTAAGGTTGGGTAGCACCATGCGGTAATTATTCCGCAGCGTGGTCATACCCAGATAAAAGAGGCTGACCGGATAGAAGTTCTTGTCGAAGAATTTCCTCTTGTTGAACTTGCTCGACAGGTCGGAAACGTTATAGGATAACTCGTCGTCAATCACCAACGCATCCAGCATCTCCTTGGAGTTCTCTTGCGAGAGGGTCAAGCGACGGATCCAACCGATATCCGTACGCAGGTTCTCATCCACCAGCTCACTCGGGATCATACCATCCATCGTGGCGAAGTTCTTAAAGAAATAGGTCAAGATCGTGGAATTGAACAAAGGCTCCGCGCCGGGACGGAAACGATAGCCGTCGTAGTTGTTCACGATCAGTTGCCAAAGTTCCTCAAAAGAGTCCTGCCCCGTGCCATACTTCTTCAACACGTATCCCAGATAAGCGCTCGCTTCCTCATACGTAAAACCAAGCATATCCAGAAACCTCGGATGCAAGGTCAAGATCTCCGCTATATTATATCCGCTGGTCAAATCATCCATCGTGACGGGAAGAACCCCCGTGCAGAAACATGTACGGATACTACCTTCGCCGATACCCGCTTTGATCACCTTGAAGAAAGTGCGCAGGAAACTATCCTTCGTGGTTACCTGCTCATAGAGCGGATCCTTGTAGGCCGTCAACAACTGATTGGTGAAATTATCGTACTCATCGATCAACACATACACTTTAGGCAGTCCATGCTCACGGGCGTACCCCAAAGCTTCCTCAAGCATCTTGGAGGCCTCTTTCTTGCTGGAGAACTGAAAATCCTTAAACAAGTCCCGGTTATGCGTTACCATGATCTCCACGGGAGAACGATTCAGATCGTTGAAATTCCGCTCCAACCCTTCCATGTCATCGGCCATCACCATCTTGGAAAAATCATAGCGCACGATCATATAACGATTATGCTCCTCCGTCGGGTGCTCCCCGATCCAAGTCCCGCCGAACAGTTCCTCGAACCGGTCGGCCTTGGTACGGTCGTAGTAACAAGCCAAGGTAGAGATAAACAGGCTTTTCCCGAAACGACGGGGACGCAAGAAGACTGGAGCCTTATAGTCTTCCAAGCCCGGAATGAAATCGGTCTTGTCCACATAGTAGAAATTGCGTTCCCGCATCTCTACAAAATCCGCTACCGCATAAGGAATCGTTATTCGTGCCATAAGCTTTCTTTTTTCTGATACAATACTACAAATTTAAGAAAATAACTTGTTCTTTCAAACAAAAGCCCTATCTTTGCCGAAATTTTGAAGAGAGAGCAGATGACAAACAAGACACATAAGGATAATCCGAAGTTCTATTCCGGTTATATGTCGGAGGTTGAGGCTCTTTTCTCTATTTTACGGGATTATAATTTGGTTATATAAGATGCGTTGGTTACTTTTACTAACGCATTTTTTTTGTGTCCATCGGTCCGGTGATATAATATAAAGTATAATATTCTAAAATCATTATAATAAACAAAACAACCCAAATTACTATGTCGAAAAGTGATATCAAAAAGGTGATTGTTCTGGGCTCGGGTGCCCTGAAGATCGGACAGGCCGGGGAGTTTGACTACTCTGGTTCGCAAGCGTTAAAGGCTCTGAAAGAAGAAGGGATCAGTACCGTATTGCTAAATCCGAATATCGCGACTATCCAAACATCCGAGGGAGTAGCCGATAAGGTATATTTCTTGCCTATCACTCCTTACTTCGTGGAGGAAGTTATCAAAAAAGAACAACCGGACGGAATCCTATTGGCGTTTGGCGGGCAGACCGCTTTGAACTGCGGTACTCAACTTTACACCAGCGGCACGTTGGCTAAATATGGCGTGAAAGTATTGGGTACATCCGTTGAGGCTATCATGTACACCGAGGACCGTGACCTATTTGTTAAGAAACTGAACGAGATAGAAGTGAAGACCCCGATCAGCCAAGCCGTAGAAAGCATGGACGACGCCGTGGCTGCCGCTTATAAGATCGGTTTCCCCGTAATGATCCGTTCCGCTTACGCATTAGGTGGTATGGGCAGTGGTATCTGTAAGGACGAGGCCGAGCTTCGCACCTTGGCGGAAAGCGCTTTCGCTTACTCATCCCAGATCTTGGTCGAGGAATCTTTGAAGGGTTGGAAAGAGATCGAGTTCGAGGTGATCCGCGACAAGAACGACCATTGCTTCACGGTAGTGAGCATGGAGAACGTAGACCCGCTAGGCGTACACACCGGCGAGAGTATCGTAGTAGCTCCGACTTGCTCCTTGACCGAGAAAGAATTAGATTTATTGAAAGAACTTTCTACCAAGACGATCCGCCACTTAGGTATCGTGGGTGAATGTAATATCCAATACGCTTTCAACTCCGAGACTTGCGATTACCGCGTGATTGAGGTGAACGCTCGCTTGAGCCGTTCTTCCGCCTTGGCATCCAAGGCCAGCGGTTATCCATTGGCTTTCGTTGCCGCTAAGTTGGCGTTGGGCTACGGATTGGACGAGATCGGCGAGATGGGTACTCCGAACTCCGCGTACAAAGCGCCGGAGGTAGATTATATGATCGTGAAGATCCCGCGTTGGGACTTGACGAAGTTCGTGGGTGTCAGCCGCCAGATCGGTTCCAGCATGAAATCCGTCGGCGAGATCATGTCGATCGGTAAGAGCTTCGAGGAGATCATGCAGAAGGGGCTTCGTATGATCGGACAAGGAATGCATGGTTTCGTAGGTAACAACGATATCCATTTCGATAACTTGGACGAGGAGTTGGCGAACCCTACCGACTTGCGTATCTTCGCCGTGGCGCAAGCCTTGGAACAGGGATATAGCGTAGACAAGATCCATGAGTTGTCAAAGATCACACGCTGGTTCTTGGAGGGCTTGAAGAATATCGTGGATTACGCCAACGTATTGAAAGGTTACAACAAGATCGAGGATCTTCCGGAGGATGTATTGAAAGAGGCGAAACGCCTTGGTTTCTCGGACTTCCAGATCGCTCGTTACGTAGAGAGCCCGGAAGGCAATATGGAGAAAGAGAATATCCGCGTACGCAACTTACGTAAGAAAATGGGCATTCTCCCTACCGTGAAACGTATCAACACGATCGCTTCCGAACACCCGGAATTGACCAACTATCTATATATGACTTACGACGGCACGCCGCACGATATCACCTACTACCCGAATGAGAAGAGCGTGATTATCTTGGGGTCCGGAGCTTACCGTATCGGCTCGTCCGTTGAGTTCGACTGGTGTTCGGTGAATGCCGCCCAGACCGCTCGTAAGCTAGGTTATAAATCGATCATGATCAACTATAACCCGGAGACCGTATCTACCGACTACGATATGTGCGACCGTCTTTACTTCGACGAGCTTTCATTCGAACGCGTGCTAGACGTGATCGATCTGGAATTGCCGAAGGGCGTGATCGTCTCCGTAGGTGGACAGATCCCGAACAACTTGGCGATGAAACTGTACCGCCAGAATGTTCCGGTATTGGGTACTTCCCCGTTATCGATCGACCGTGCCGAGAACCGTCATAAATTCTCCGCGATGTTGGATTCGCTAGGTATCGACCAACCTCGTTGGGCAGAGCTTACCAGCATGGAAGAGATCGACGCGTTTATCGAGAAAGTAGGTTTCCCGATCTTGATCCGTCCGTCTTACGTATTGTCCGGAGCGGCGATGAACGTTTGCCATACGAAAGAGCAGATGATCGAGTTCTTGGATTTGGCCGCTAAGGTTTCCAAGGAATATCCGGTGGTCGTATCCGAGTTCATGCAAGGAACGAAAGAGATCGAGTTCGACGCTGTCGCTATGAATGGCGAGGTGGTTGAGTACGCGATCTCCGAGCATATCGAGTTCGCCGGTGTTCACTCCGGTGACGCTACCTTGGTGTTCCCGGCTCAGAAGATTTACTTCGAGACAGCCCGCCGCATCAAGAAAGTAAGCAAGATGATCGCGAAGGAGTTAAATATCAGCGGTCCGTTCAATATCCAGTTCTTGGCGAAGAATAACTTCGTGAAAGTAATCGAATGTAACTTACGTGCCTCACGTAGTTTCCCGTTTGTATCTAAAGTATTGAAACGCAACTTTATCGAGACGGCTACCCGCATCATGCTGGACGCTCCGTATACGAAACCGGATAAGAGTGCGTTCGATATCGACTGGATCGGAATCAAGGCTTCCCAGTTCTCATTCGCCCGTTTGCACAAGGCAGACCCTGTATTAGGTGTGGACATGAGCTCCACCGGCGAGGTAGGTTGTATAGGCGACGATTTCAACGAGGCTTTGCTTTCCGCCATGATCGCCGTAGGCAACAGTATTCCTAAGAAGAACATTTTAGTATCTTCCGGCGCAGCTAAGAGTAAGGTCGATTTATTGGAGCCTTGCCGCATGCTGGATGCCAAGGGTTACACGATCTATGGTACGCACGGAACCGCCAAGTTCCTAAACGATAACGGAATCAAGGCAACCGCCGTTTGCTGGCCGGATGAGGAAGGTGATTTGAACATCATGGATATGTTCAGCAATCACGCTTTCGAATTGGTAGTAAATATCCCGAAAGATCATAGCAAACGTGAGTTGACCAATGGCTATAAGATCCGCCGTGCGGCGATCGATCATAACATTCCATTGATCACAAACGCCCGTCTGGCTAGCGCCTTTATCGACGCTTTCTGCAATATGAACGTAGAAGATATACAGATTAAGAGCTGGCAGGAGTACAAGTAATCAAAATTTGATTATATTTGCATGTGTGTAATATAAAGAGACAAGGCTTTATGCCTTGTCTCTATAGTTTAAAGACCATGTACAGACGGCTACCTTTTATCATATTATTATCTATACTGGCGGTTTTCGCCTTGCGTGCGTCTGTGGTCGCTCCCTCTATCCTCGTACAAAATTATTCCGTAGACGATTATAAGGCTAGTTGCCAAAATTGGGATTTAGCGGTTTCCTATCATGGCATCTTATATGTAGCTAATAATTCCGGTCTGGTTACTTTTGACGGGAATACATGGAACACATATCCATTACCGGATAAAACCCCTATTTATAAAGTATCTTTCCAGAACGATTCTATTTATACCCAAGGCAAATCATCGTTAGGCTATTGGCTATACGACAAACTCGGAAATCTGGAATACTATCCGATCGATACGCTCCCGTCATATATAAATTTCGATGATCCCGAGACGAATTACACGATCCCGAAAGAAATCGAGGAGAAGCACCCAACTTCCTTCGCTAGCGCCGGAGGTCTCAATTTCACGGGAACATCAACATCCGGTATTTATATCACCAATGACGAAGGGGAAATCTTTCAACACCTCAACATCAACAATCAGTTACAAGATAATATCGTACGTTCCATCTGCGTACAGGATAATAACTTAATCTGGGTCGCCTTGGATAATGGTATCTCCCAAATAGATATCAATCCTCCCATCGCCATGTTAGGTAAAAGAAGCCAGATCGGAAAGTTGGAAGACGCTGCAAAAGAGGATAACCGCCTCTATATCCGGACAAATCTCGGCTACTTCAGCCGGAGCTTGATGTTTGGTGATAAGTTTACCCCGATATCCGGTGAGATCGGACGTTCATATATCCATCCGGATACGGCCGACAATCATTTATCGGTAAGCACTTTATTTAAGAATAAAGATGTATTGGGCGTATTCGCCAACGCAGAAAGTATTTACCCGGTTCCAGACAATTTGTATTGGCTCACGATCCAGAATGAGGCCGGACTCTTCCATCGGGAAAACGGTACAGGAACTTTAAAATGCCGGATCCTATTCGATAATTACGATCTGAATCTGGTGACCAACGGCAAACGGATCATCCCCTTGAATGATTCTCTTGATTTGGTATCCGCCATGCAAGGAACCCTATTAATCAACACCCGCCAATTAATAGAGGGAAGCCTAGGAGGATTGACGATGCCACGGTTTATGCGCATCGAGTATCAAGATCAAGAAGGTACACATTATTTATATCCAGATACTCAAAGAATCAACATGCCCCATAACTTCCAAGAACTCTCGCTATATATCGGGACAACGGTATTCACCCCTAATCACCAAATCAGTTATAAGCTGGAAGGGGTATCCGCCGATTGGTCTTCTTGGCAGAAAGACGGCAAAATTACCTTCTTACAACTTCCGGAAGGAACTTATGAGCTAAGGGTACGTAAATATGTAACCCGGGGTCCGTTTCCCGAGATCACGATGCAAATCACGGTGCGCCCTCCTTGGTATAATACCGTATGGGCCTATTTGATCTACGTCGCTTTGATATGGTTCGCCATTCAAGAAGGGCTTCGGTATCATTTAAGGAACTTGCGAAAAAAAGAACAAGAAATGTTGGAGGCTGAACGACAAGCCGAACAGCAAAGGCTTCAACAAATGAAAAGCGAGATGCTGGAAACGGAGTTGCAAAACAAAAACAATGAGCTTACTCTCCAAACAACAGCTTTGGTAAAAAGAAACGAGGCAATCCAAGCTTTGTTGGAAGAACTGGATAAACAGAAAGAGACATTGGGTGACCGATATCCCAATAAGTTATATACCCGTTTACGTTCCTTGATCGAATCTACCTTGAACGATCAAGCGGATTGGGTGCAGTTCGAGACCTATTTTAATAGCGCCCACCAGAATTTCATGGATCGTTTACGCCAGCAATACGCAGATATAACGGCAGGCGATTTGCGCATTTGTTGTTTACTCCGCATGAACCTTTCCACGAAGGAAATCGCGTCGTTAATGAATGTATCCGTACGAGCTATCGAGCTAAGAAGATACCGCTTAAGAAAGCGATTAGCCCTTGATGGGGATACGAATCTTGTCGATTTCTTAATGAACTACTAAAAATATTTTCTAGAATATGCTTAATATATAATATTCTACATAACAGCATATTAAACGCACATAGAAAGAGATTGAGAAAGTCTTGTAGTAGTCTTATTCAATAAAAAAATCATTTGCGCAAGTCGTGTAGTAGTCATTTTCATGGCTACCGTAATTTATTATGTTTCCTTTGCCGGCGAATAAAATCTTAAATTCTTTCGACATGATGAAACACGAACTGGAGAAACAATTAGATGCGCTAGAAAAGAAAGGTGTCGACAGACGACATTTCTTTAAGTTATTAGCGGCGACAGGACTGATCGCGGGAGCTAATACCGGAAAAGCAAACGCTTTTTCAAGCAGCGCAAAAGGTAAAATCGTTATTATCGGTGGAGGAGCCGCTGGTATCAGTATGGCTGCCCGATTAAAACATTGGCTTGATGAACCGGATATCACCCTGATTGACCCCAGCGATCGTCAGTTTTATCAACCGGGATTCACTCTGATCGCCTCAGGTGTGTACCAACCGGAAGATGTTTGGAAGAAGCAAGAGGATTGTATGCCTAGCGGTATAAAATGGATAAAGGACTCGGTCGCCGCGGTTGATCCCGTATGGAATCAAGTAACGACCAAAAGTAACGGAAAGATTCCATACGACTTTTTAGTACTGACCCCGGGATTACAATGTAACTGGGAAAAAGTAGAGGGTATTACCCACGATACCTTGGGACAAGGAAACGCAAACTCTATTTACGATTTCGAAGGAGCCCAAAAGACATGGAAAGCTCTTCAAGAATTCGCTAAAAAAGGAGGCAAAGGTATTTATACCGATACCTATACAAAACATAAATGTGGTGGCGCCCCCAAAAAGATCTGTTTATTATCCGAACATTACGCAAGGAAACAAGGGACACGCGACAAGCTGCAATTGAATTATTTTACCGCATCGAAGGAACTATACGATATCCCGTATTTCACACCTCGCTTGCTAGAAATATATAATGAACGTAACATACCTATTAACTTGAATGTACGTGTAAAAGGTGTAGACACATCCGCGAAGCAAGTACATTTTGAGAAGATAGAGACAAAAGGCGAAGAAAAGATCGTAACGCCGTTCGTAGAGGATTACGATTTCTTACACTTCACCCCGCCTATGTCCGCTCCTGATTTCGTTCGTGATGCCGGATTAGGTTGGACAGAAGGTAAATTGGCCGCAGACGCATGGGTAATGGTCGATAAAGAGACCTTGGTACATAAGAAATACCAGAACATCGTTTCTCTGGGTGATGTAGCCGGTATCCCGACCAGTAAAACATCTGCCGCTATCCGTAAGCAAGTACCTATCGCCGCCAAGAACCTGATCGCGCTCATGGAAGGCAAAGAGCCGACCGAGAAATACAACGGTTATGCCGCTTGCCCGATCGTCACGGATTACGGTCATGTGTTGCTTTGTGAGTTTGACTACGAAAAGAAACCAGACATTTCATTCCCATTCTCGATGATCGATACATCAAAAGAGCAATGGCTTGCTTGGATCTTAAAGGTATATATTTTAAAACCGATGTATTTCAACGGAATGCTTAACGGTTACGCATAATATGAATAAAAAAAATCTATGAAATAAAACTCCCTATAATTTCGAATGCCAAACTACAAAGCCCCGGGTTTCAGTTGTACGAAACCGGGGTTTTTGATTTTTAACGGGTAGCCTTTTCCACTAAATATACGATCGACTTATAGGATATCCCACTATTCATCGTCAAACCAATCTCGCACGTACGGCTATTGCTATATCCTTCCGTCGCCCCATGCAAGTTCGGTTTCAAGTAATGAAGACCGGAAGCGTTTAGTTCCGGATAGAAGAAACCACGATCGCCCGCCCAACCGCAACAAGTAACTTGAGCGGGAGAGACCACCCGGTTCGCGCATAAGCCCGCCAGTTCCACCAGCTTGTCTTGTACTCCCATCTTCGTTGTACTACAAGTAGAGTGTACCGCTACCGTAACCGGCAACTTAGTAAAGTTCAGACGATCACGCATAAAGTCATAGATAAACTCCACAGGTTCATATAATCGTAAACGTTTATCCAAGGTTTCCCTCATATGCAGCAAGCAAGGGCTCATGTCACACAAAATAGGCAAGCGGCCGTTATCGCTCGCCCGCAAAAGAGCCTCATTCAATTCCTCCGCCTTCTGCGCCGCTTGCTTCCGGAACCCTTTACTGCTAAAAGCCATGCCGCAACAAAGCTTACTTAGATTCTCAGGATAACGAATCGTAAAGTCCGCTCTTGTCAATAAAGCGATTATTTGTTCCGTTACACTTACAAAGTCCACATCTTCATAATCAGCTGAAGCTCCCATCGTACGGGTAATACAAGATGGGAAATAAACCATTTCCATCCCATTCTCTACACCCGTCAGTTCCTTGAACTTTGATGCGCCAGAAGGTGTATGCCGAGTCCAAAGCGGGAATTTATGAGCGGAAGCCCTAAACAAGAAAGAGGCAAATCTCTCGAATGCGTTATACCCCACCAGCTTTGAAAGCACATGGGGCAGCTTAAGCAAAGGACGAAGCATACCCGTTACGGTTCCCATATTCCCGGCGATGCCCGAAGCGATAGCATTCGCCAAGACACCATTCTCTTTCCACCGTAACTCTTTGATCAATAAACCGGTATTAATGCCAACCGGACATGCCGTAGCACATAGGCCATCGGTAGCGCAGGTAGCGTTACCTTTATAGTTAAAGGCTTTCTTGAGTTCTTTATATCGCTTAGAGTTTGTTTCCCCCTGTTCCGCCAAAGCCGATAATTCCCTATAGATCACGATACGTTGCCGGGGTGTCAATGTCACATGCCTTGACGGACATTGTATCTCACAAAAACCACACTCGATGCATTTATCGATCAGCTCATTCGCCAACGGTATTTGCTTTAAGTTCTTTATAAACACATCCGGGTCCCGATTTAAAAGGACACCCGGATTTAATATATTTTCCGGGTCAAAGAGCCTTTTGATCTTCCACATCAACTCATAAATCTCCTCACCCCATTCATCTTTAACAAATGGAGCCATATTTCGTCCCGTGCCATGCTCCGCTTTCAAGCTACCGTCGTAGTAAAGTACCACATCTACAAGGCTACGCATAAAAGAAGCGTAATGATCGATACCTTCCTGTGCGTTTATATCCGGAAAAATCGTGAAATGAACGTTTCCATCCAATAAATGTCCCCACATCACCGCATTTCCGTATCCATAATCCGACAAGACCCCACGCACTTGTTCCAAAGCCTCTCCTAAAACCTCTTCCCGGAAAGCAATATCTTCAATAATAGATACCGTCCCCCGTGGCCGTCTTCCCGCAGCGGAAGTAAATAAACCGTTTCGTACCCGCCAATAAGTAGCGTAAAGCTTCGGATCGGTCGTAAATGATACCGGATATAAGGTCTGTATATCTGCTAGCCGCTCCTCTATATCCCGGAATTGGATTTGAAGTTCTTCTTCCGAATTAGAAGACGTGTCGATCAGCAACGCTACCGCATCCTCGGGTAAAGAATGTAATATCTCCGGCATCCCCGGTTCATCCTCTACCGCATGTAAGGCGTTTCTATCCATCAACTCGGCGGCGGACACCTTGCATTGGCGTAACGGGGCTATGGCTCTGCACGCCTCCATCAAAGAGGGGAAATAAATCAAGGCGGAAGCTTTTAAAACCTCATCGGAGACTGTCTCGAAAGTAACCGAAGAAATAAACCCTAAGGTTCCTTCCGAGCCAACCATTAAATGCATGAGTATATCGTATGGATCGGTATAATCCAAGAAAGAGTTCATTCCATAACCGCATGTATTCTTCAACTCATATTTAGATAGAATCCGGTCTTCCATGTCTGGATTCAACAAGATCTCCAAACGGAAATTCATCAACTTCTCCAATAAGCCTATATGCGTTTGCATGAAATCCCTGCGACTCGCTAACGAAGAGGTATCCAAAAAGGCTCCATCCGCAAAGATAATCTCCATATCCCGGACCGTATTATAGGAGTTATGGATAATACCATAGCTAGAACCACTCGAGTTATTCGCTACGATCCCGCCGATACGTGCGGATTTGATGGAGGCAGGGCTAGGCCCTAGCTTACGGCCATAAGGTTTCAACCAGCGGTTCGCCTCTTCTCCAGTTATACCACAAGGGAATTTAGCCAAACTCCCATCTCCTGAAATCTTAACCTTTCCATAGTCAGGACTGATTTCCATCAATACAGAATCTGAAATAGTCTGGCCGGATAAAGAAGTCCCCCCAGCTTTAAAGGTTACAGATTTACCAGTCTTCTCACATTCAGCAAGAACACGTTTTACATCCTGCTCACAACTCACGATTTCAACTCGTTTGGGATTCAACCTGTAAATCCCGGCATCTGTTCCCTTCGCTAATGTAGTTAAAGCATCAGCATATACCTTTTTTATCTTCATAGTCTAATACCTTTATTTGTCTAGAAACGACATTTCAACAAAGATATGAAACCTTTAAGACAATCAGGGCATTTCTCTAAAATAACGAGGAGAATACCCGAATACTAGCTCCGGATGGAAAATCCAGATTAAATCTTTCAATAGATATTCCGGATGTATAGGGAATTCCTCGTAATAAGGAACTGCACCTGTATTACAGGTATAAATCCGTTTTTTTTTAAAAGCGTCGAAATTCTCGTAAGGAGTATATTCGGAGCGTAAATCTTTATAGGTCATCTCAGAAGACTGATTATATTTAACAAGCCAAATATCCGCATGGATCGCTTTATCAAACACGGTCTCAAATGCTAAGGGGGTACTTCCGGCACCCGGTAAATCCTTAAACATATAATCGGCTCCGGCGTCCTCGATAAGATGAGCCATATAACTATCTCCGGATGGTACATACCACGAAGAGCCGAACTTCTTCTCCGACAAAACAGTAGGACGATTATCTATATTTGCGGTTAAGTCCTTTAGAGACAAATAGGCTTGCTCTGTTTCTTTAAATATAGAATCGGCCATCTCTTCCTTTCCGAATAGCAAACCATAAAAGCGAATCCACTCCGTGCGCCCCAAAGGAAATGCCTCCATATAGTCGGCTCCTTCGATAATGGGTATCCCTATCTTCTCGACAGGCCCATAACTACTGTTCTGAAACGGGGAAGCTATCACGAGTTCCGCACCGATCTCTATCATTTTCTCTATATTCGGAGAGGTAGCCTCACCTAAATCAGCGATTCTTCCGGCCTGTATACCCTCTTGTATGGCAGGAGTATCCATATAACGAGGCTCACAAACACCTATAACCTTATTGATTTCGTGCAATTGATCAATAATAGCCGCATGAACAGAAGTATAAACCACAATATCTTTTACCGGGACCTTCACGATCGTCCCTTTGGGTAATCCGCCAGGAACCGACTTTGTCCGGTCTACCAATAAATAGCGTTGAAGCAGACGAGTACTATCCCACGGATCACGAACTTCCACCATTGTATAGGTATCAAAGCGCTGAACCGTGAAACCTTGGGCATATTGAATACTATCAGAGGAAAGAGCTTCCTTGGAAGAAGTTTGCTTTCCGGATGGCGTACATGCCACCATCCAGAAAGCGAACCCTAAGAGAATCAGTAATCGCATTAGATATTATCTTTTTGAGCGAGGACTACTTTCATGGGATTTAAACCGGCCTCAAACTTCTTGAACAATTTACCGTCACCTCCGAAACAATAAATATCGCCATTATTCTTATAATCAGACTCTGCGACATAGACATTTCCACCCACGGCACTGATTGAATAAGGGGACTGTATTGAGGTTCCATCTGTAATAAAGCTCGTTCCCGCAGATTGACTCTTTGTATCAAATGTTAAAAATGCAGGGCTAGACATTCCCCATTGCGCATAGAACAGAAATAGCTTGCCATCCTCATAGGCCATCTCCGTTGCGTTTGGACAATTCGTAAGGGAAGTAACCTCATAAGTCTCCGTATTTATCTTTTGTACCGTATTGGGTATATCCGCATAGTTACCCATAGAAACCACATATACATTTCCTTGCTCATCCGCCTGTATCCGTGTGGGATTCAATACTACATCCAACTTCTTTATCTCTGTAAAAGTAGACAGATCAACCACTGATACCGTTTTATCATACCCAACCTCGGTACTGTAATCCATACCTCCGGAGTTTGAGACAAACAATTTATTAGAAGATACCGCCAATTGTTCCGGATTCCGTCCGACCTTTACCTTCGCCTCAACCTCCAAGGATGCGGTATCCAAACGAGCGACATATCCATTATAATAGCTAATATAGACTTTTCCACCCTCTGATACCATATAACGGGGCTGCCCCTCTGTCTTGACTTGCTTAATGGATTTTGCCTTCAGATCTGTCACTTCTATCGTAGACTCTCCATATACCGCGATATACATCTTATCGCCATACACGATCATATCCTGTGCCGTATCTCCCAGCCCCCTGCCATTTTGAGCCAAGAAATAATCGGGGACAACCTCATCCTTTTCTATGTCGTACATATATAAAGAAGAGTTGTTATTTCCCATATTGCCCGAATTCAAGAAATATAAAGCCATGAAAGAACTATCCTTCACAAAATCAATAACTCTTACGGAAGCATAAACAGAAGACTCACCTTCCGCATTTGCGGCTATAACTAATAAATAGCCTATATTTACGACATCCGTAATAGCATATGAATGTGTTCCAACTTCTACCTCCGCAATTTTCATATCTTTAGCGGTTCCATCAGAGGAACCATAAATCACGTACTTTGTTACATTGTCAACAGAAGACGGAGCTGTCCAATTTAAGGTTCCGCTAACTTTTAAAGCTTCCGGATTCTCATCCGTAAAACTGACATTAGTTACAGATACATTTGGTATGTTCAGTGAAGGCTCATTGTCATCATCACAGCTGACAAACGAGAAAGACATCAATGCACACAAGGCAGAGACACAAACTAAATTCTTCTTTTTCATTACTTTACTTTTATAGTTTACTAATAGGATAAACAAATACTTAAACGCCAAGAACGGCCCGGCATGGGATAATACTGAATAACATCATAATTCACGTTCGCAAGATTTAACAATTCACCTTGCAAACGCAAACCGAAATATCGAAAACGAAAATCTCGATTTATAGAAATACTCTGTTCTATATAAGAATCAATCCTGTTCCGATCTATATTTTGCGGCAATGCATAACGATCACCAACCGCAGTCAGTATATAAGAGACATTTACCCATGGATTTTCCAAGGTTACGGAAACCGTGCCAGAATGACGAGGTGTATAAGGAATCTGATCCTTATAATTCTTAGCTTCCGGATCTGTCACATCAACCGCGTATTGAAAAGAATAAGTGGAAGCCAAAAGCAAGCTCATTCGTAAGGGCAATCGGAATTGTGTAGATAAATTTACATCTACCCCTTTAATATCCACTTCGCCCATATTCATCATCTTCCAAACATACATGGTAGGTAAAGCCACGATCTTATCTTTCACCGTATTATAATATCCATCCGCCGAAATACTGAAATGCCGCAGCCAATCCCCACAGGAAGAACTCCATGTTACCCCTACATTATATTGGGAAGTTTCTTCCGGTTTCAAATTTGTATTTCCCATACGGAGGTAATACAAGTCCGTAAATGTAGGAACCCGGAATATATCTTTGTAAGAGGCACGTATCCGCAAAGTACTTTCCGAGAATGGCCGCCAAGACAAACTTACAGCCGGGGATAAACGCCTCTTATCATCCGGTTTTTCCCCTTGCTCCACTTTATCAGTGATATATGTTCCCAATAAACTAGCGGTAGCCGTGAATCGACTGTTCTTATATTGCACCGCTAGTACTGATTGAGAGGCCATTCGCTTTGGATTAGGGCCGTTCACAAAATTATTGTCCAGCATAGAGCGAGTTAAATCCGTAGTCAACGTCGCCGATACATACTTTATAGGAGTATACAGCAAACCTACAGAGCCATAATACTCATTCTGTGTATTCAAATCGACTTGTTCGCCCGCAGCATATTTATCATTTATATCTAAATAACGAGTAAAAGCATAATTATACTTAGCCATGGCCCGTAGCGTAAATTTCTCATTAAGAACATTCTTATACCCCGATTGCACGAAAAAGTTATTATCCCATAATCGTTCAGAAGTGTTCTTGTTATATAAATTAACAGAACCGGGAAGCCCCCGCTCCGAATCAAAATAGTACGCCTTAAAGGAAAGTTCGCCTCCCCTTCCAAAATCGCCGAATAGATTACCTTCCAAATGGTAAGCATGGATATCGCTATTTCTACGCTTCTCTCTCGTCTCCAATTCCCCATTAATCAATGTATAGGGATATTGCCCATCCGCACGCACGAAATCACCATGTAAGGATGCGCTCCAACGCTTTCCTAATTTTTGATCATAATGCAGCACGGGATTAAAAAGCCCGAAGGAACCTCCCTTAACCTTAAGATAAGTATGAAACGATTTGTCTTTAAACGTGGGCTTTCCGGTTTGTATATTCAAGGCTCCTGCCGAGGCATACACCCTTGCCGTTTGGAAGATGTCATCCGATTGTCCGATCGATAAGGAAACCATCTCCACGTTATCCAACGAGAAACGGCTGATATCGACTTGCCCGCTTTGCGCATCCGTAATCGTCACCCCATCGTAACTGACGGCGGTATGCTTCGCTCCCAAGCTACGTACCGAGACCGTTTTCAATCCTCCGATCCCCCCATAATCCTGTACTGTAACTCCCGAGAAGCGTTTCACGGCCTCGGATAGGTCTTGTACTCCCAAGCGATCGATTCCCGCCCGGTCCATAATTTGCAAAGGCGTACCTTCACGGGTGACCGACGGACGTACCTTCTCCACTACTTCCACCCCGGAAAGCTCGTGATAGGCCGTCGTATCGATCTGTTGACCGAAAGCGACACCCAAAGAAAATAACCATACGCTAAAAACGCACAGACATCTTATAAGATATAAATCTCGCATAATAATTCTTAGGTTTACCAACGTCTTCACCCGAAACGTCGCATAACAAAATCATGGCAGGTTTTCTGGCTCGTCCACCCTCTGTCGGCTACCTTCCCGCCTATCCGATAGGCAGTGGCAACAAGATTTGCCGGGGCTCCAAGGACTTACAGCTACGGGTACAGCTCCGGACTCGCACCGGATTCCCTTTTACTGATTATTATCGGAATCGATAACATCTACACCTTGATTGGCCGCAAAGATACATGTTTACTTTTTGATTAGCAACAAAAAAGCCCCCCGGCGAATCACTTCGGCGGAAGGCTAGGGAGTTTACACTTTTCTAAACATTACTAACAACAAAATATTTATTCTATGTATAAAAGAATAATATCATTAACTGTGCGGTCAACACACGCAAAAACATGGTCAATGGATAAACCGTCGCATATCCAACCGCCGGCGCATCATTTCCTGCCGCCATATTGGAATAGGCTAACGCAGGAGGATCGGTCGTACTTCCCGCAATCAATCCCATCAACGTAAAATAATTCAGTTTATAAAAATACCTTCCCACACAACCGATAATCAGTAGAGGCAATAACGTTATTATAAAACCATAACCGATCCAAGCTACACCACCCTTATTGACTATCGTATCGACAAAACCTTCACCCGCACTCAATCCCACGCAGGCGAGAAACAACGTGATTCCTAATTCCCTCAATAGTAAATTAGAACTTTGCGTGGTATAAGTAACCAATTTATAACGATAACCGAACCGGCTTATCAATATCGCAACGATCAACGGACCTCCCGCTAATCCTAATTTCACCGGTTGAGGAATACCCGGAAAACTAATAGGAAGACTTCCCACGATAATACCCAAAACTATACCAACAAAAATAGTCACCAAATTAGGTTCATTCAAGCGTTTCATTGAATTACCCAGCGTCTCGGCAACTTTCTCCACCGCCAATTCACTACCGACCACTGTCACCCGGTCGCCTATTTGCAAGACCAGATTAGGAGTAGCTACCAACTCCAGCCCCGCACGATTGATCCGAGTCACGTTAATTCCATGTAAACGGCGTAACTGCAAAGCCCCTAATTGCTTACCGTTGATTTCAGACCGGGTAACCAAAATACGCCGGCTGATAAACTGGCTTTCCGCCGGAATCCATTGCTTACGATCCATCTGTATTTCTTGACCGATAAAAGTCTTTATCGCCTCCACGTCATGCTCTGCGGTAATAACAAAAATCTTATCATCCCCATTCAATACCGTGTTCCCCGCCACGATCTCTATCCGATTCGTATCGTTACGTAAAATACGGGAAATAACAAATTCACGGTGTTCCAACAATTTAGATAGCTCACTTACGCTACGACCAAAAATCGCCGGATTCTTCACCACCAAAGAGATAGGTACAGCCTCTCCTCCCGATTCCGTATCCGTCTCTTCTTCCAATTGTTCCGTCTCCTTCGCAAAAGAGATACGGAAAACATAACGGATAAAAATCATCGACAAGATAATGCCGATCACACCTAACGGATAGGCAACCGCATATCCTAAAGCGATCGTTTCATCCGAGATCCCCGTCATATCTGAATAAGCCTGTTGAGCAGCGCCCAATCCCGGTGTATTCGTCACTGCTCCGGATAAGATACCTACCATTGTCGGTATAGGAATGCCTGTAATATAATGTATAATCAAGGCAGTAATCACCCCTAGAAAAACAATACCGCAAGCAAGCATATTCAACGTGATCCCTCCCTTTCGAAACGAAGAGAAAAATCCGGGGCCTACTTGCATACCTACCGAGTAAACAAATAAGATCAAACCAAACTCTCTAAAAAAATGAACGACCGACGGATTCGCCGTAAAACCGAAATGCCCGAGAAAGATCCCGACAAACAGTACCATGGTAATCCCTAAAGAGATACCGAATAGCTTCAGTTTACCAAGCTGGATCCCCAGAGCGATCACAACGGATAACAAAAGGATAGAATGCCCTACCCCTTCTCCCCATAACAATTCATTAATCCATTCCATATCTATTCATGTATATATTAATTTAAGATAAAAAAGTACCTCTGGCGAATCACTTCGGCAGAGATACACATATTGAACATTTAGTATCCCAGTTTAATCTGGCATCCATTCTAACAACATTTACTAATATATTTTCTATTTCTTATGCTGATAATTTAGACAAACTTTCCTCTTCCGGCAAAAGGGTTACCGGCCATTCAAATGTCGCACGACAGTGCGAACAGATCCTTTTCATACGTCTTTGTTCCTTTTAAGATATTGCTTATCTTTTCGTACTGCTTTCCTAATCCCTCGAGCA
>NZ_FR885298.1:0-15748 GCF_000436315.1 Parabacteroides sp. CAG:2
TACCAGCAGCGCCTTGAACAGTTACAGTACCGTTGCCAGCTACTACAGATACACCTTCTACAGCTACTTCGTCGTTAGAAGTTACCATATCTCCCTTAGAAGCCTCTGGGTCTACATTGAATACCAACGCTGCATCACCACCGGTCTTAGAAGAGTTGAAATCAGAATCGCCGCGAGTTAATACCAAGCAACCATTTTGCATCTTCAACCAAGCTGCATACTTAGGAGCGATCGCATTTTCCAAGCCATGAACATTTCCTAAAGGAACATTTCCATTTACAGAGGTCTCAGGGCTATCTGAGTAAACATTCGACTCAAACATGAACGCATTAGCTTCGCCCTCTTCTGTCACACTCGCTGCCTTGTCCGGATCTACATAACGGAAAGACCACGTTACATTCTTGTGTTGATCACCTTGTAAGTTTACGATATAAGCACCATCGATCTTAGCAGCTTTGTAAGACTTAATAATCTCATCAATATTCAAATCCGCCGGTTTCATATTCTTGAACTCGTTCACCAAGATATACAAGCTATCACCGGAATGAATTGCCTTAACGAAACCTACGCGAGTATAACCATTCTTAATATCCATGTATGGTTTATCCTTATCTGCTCTAGCTGAGTCCGCAAAGCTTACCAAGTATTTACCATAAGCGAAACCTGCACGTCCCGGCTTAGCATGCTGGCAATGCCATTTATCAGTCTTATGAGCGTTGCCATTCTCATCGATATAGAAGTGTTTGTCATCAGCCTCATCACAAGGAATCGTCTCAATAGCACCTTGATCATCACGTGCTACAGAAATCAAGTATTGAGGCTTAACATTGCCTGCTCCACGGTTCAACCATGCGGTATCAATACGCATAGCCAACTTACCATTCGCTTTATCCTTGTTCCAGATACCTAAATAATCAACAACGCCATTTTTATCCTCAAAGTTAGCATTGGTCTCATCCATCAAGTATTCATGACGATATCTCTCCACGAATGCCAAGCTATCTGCGCCATCATTCACGTTCTCGCCAAGAACCGCCTTATTGAAACGACGATATAAAGGAGCATCGCTAGGCTCTACAGTAAATGCGGAGGTTCTAGACTCATTCAATAACTGAACCTTCAAACCTGCGGTCATACCGTCATCAGCGATACCAACTTTAGAAGTCTCTTTATTCAGATCAGCGATATATGCCGCATGCTTCGTGTTATCATAAGCTGTCTCCAAGATCGCATAGTAATGCTTGCCATCATAGTGGTTGTTCTCTTTGAAGAAGAATGTATCCACTTCTGCTACAGTACCATAATTAGCAGCACCCATAGAATACTTGCTACCATAAGCCTTAACTAATTTAGCCGTCTTGTTCTTAGCGATCACGTAGTTTGTTCTTTCCAATTGAGCAAGTCCCGGGATCTTCTTTAATAATGTAGCGTCAACATCAATACCATACTCAGCGGTAGATCCTTCAGTCAAGGTATATTCGTTAGCAGCCTCCTTCACGTAAATCAAAGAATCTTTGTCTGCACCGTTAGCGATCCAATAATCTTGAGTGAACGGATTCAAATAGTTGAACTTATACTTATTAACGATCAACTCGTTCTTAGCAAGATACTTATAACCCAACTTCTTATCCTTGATTATGGCAGAGTCTGTGATCTGGACAAAAGTAACCCCATCCAAAAGATCATAAGAAGCATCGATCTCATTTTTGTCATTCAATCTCAATTGAACATTGTTATAAGTCTCTAAGAACTCACGGTTAACCACCTTAATCGGAGATGTAGCCTGAGAAGCTTCCGAGTTCAAAGTCTTCGTGATTACCCATTGATAAGCTGGCATGTGCATAGGATCTTGCTCATCCAAAGTAACCCACTCAACCTGGTTGTGACCTACGTTATCATTCTCATGAATAGGAGCAGCCAGAACTTGTCCCTTAGCGTTCTTAATGATATACAAACCGTTAGCAATAGATGTCTTGTCACTTGCAGCATTGCAACCCTTCAAGCCAAAACCGATATGTGTATTGATTGGTCTAGCACCGATTGTCGCAATTCTGTCAGCTACCGTAAAGTTCTGCAACTTAACGAACAATTGAGAAGGAGCAACTGCATCACCAGGCATCTCAGCTACAGCGTTATTATCTAAATTAACGTCAGTATCAGAAACTCCTACATACTTAGAACCATAGTTCTTAATATCTGTTACATCTTTCCAATATTTTTCGGCATTCTTTTCATTCTTATAACGAACCTGCTTTACTTGGATAAACAAGCTATCTGTAGAAGGTTTGTAAGAGAACAAGAACTTATGTTGATTAGCCAACGTTGAATTCTCTACATCTTTGTTCGGCTCTTTTTCAGCATTTGTCCAGCCAAACTTCAAGAATTGGATACCTACACCATTAGCAGCGGTATCAACTTTCAAATAAGAGTTCTCATTCTCTTTATCTGTCACATAAACGAAATTGTGATCAGCAGCAAGACCACCCTTTAGTTCTTTTGCGACAAACGCTTTAGTCGTAAACGGGTTTACGTCAGCATTAGCATCCTGATTGAAATTAAGAACATTCTTATTATCTTTCAAATAAGCGTTAATCTCATCTGCACTCAACACGTAAGTACCTGCGTCGTACACAGTAAACTTTACAGCATCAGTTAAATCTCTAGCTTCACTAGCTAAAACTTTCTTAGCTTTTAACACACCATTATCTTCCAACAAGATAAGAACATAGTCAGCCTCTTGATAAGTAAACATCGGTTGATTTTTCTCCAACACTTCCTTGTAAGTTCTAGCAAAAGCCCAACCGCCGTAAGTTTCACCAACTTGAAGAGCCCCGGAAGTAGCGTTTACCGCCAAGCCCTGAACATCAGCCTCATTGATCGCCAAAAATTCACCTGTAGCTTTGTTCACGAAGTCATAGATAGGCTCTTTACCTTGACCTTGCTCCGTAATCGTAATACACCACAATGAATTCAGTAAATTGTAATTGGAAGCTTTGACAACATACTTGCCATTCTCTATAGCAAGGACACCGTTTGTCGTGTTGCCTGCAGCGGTGCTGGTTACTCTTAATTGATACAAACCGCTTAACGCAGCTTTATCCAATTTTGATACCATAAAAGCATCCGCACCATTGTTAACGCCAGTCAAATCTGCCGCATTCGCAGTAGTGAATGCTGAAGCTAAAAGTAAGCTAGCGCACAAAAAAGTAGAAAACTTTTTGTTCATAATTAAATAATTTAATATTAATACTAAAGTGTAATAAGCTCATTCTTTGGGCTGCCTTCACAAAACCATAATACTGACAGCCGACTTTATCTATCATTTGCAAAGGTACGCGTTTCTTCGATTCGCGCAAATCTTCCCTATTATTTTTTTGTCATCCTACACGCTTTCTTATCAATCAAATAGGCTATTCATTACGAAATAGCGGATTATAACCACGAACTACCCATCCCTTACCTATATCCCCCACTCCATAAAAGCCATTCTCGAACCAAGGCCAAGCATAATAATCCCTCAACCACCAATCAACATAAATTAATGTACACGTACATTATTATTCATGTTATAAAGATTACTTCCACTGGAATTACCGTATCTTGAAAGGATACAAAGTACTATTTACCTCCCCATAGGATATATATTATAAGTGCCAAAGGATATATACTTCCCCAACCAAGTAAGTATAACTGCTCCCAAAATCCTCGCCCGTTACCAAGCCTTCCTCACACACCCAATCCCAATACACATCATCCCAATCAGACCTACGTCAAAAGCCTCATCCTTCAAATTCGTTCATTTTTTGTGATCACTCAAACTACTAACATGAAAAGAGATTCTATAAACGAGCTACTTAGAAGGAAAGAAGAACATAGGAGAAAGCCCTCGCAAAAATCCCAGATTCGCGCCCGAAGAGGTCACTTACAATAAGACACCTCCTTAAAAGCATAACGACGGATGCTTCCATCCCGTAACGCTAGCAAAAGATGCCCGGTTGATTCTATATCATGGATACAGGCCTCGAATTCTCCCGCCTCATCCCTATAGGCATGATAGCCCTCCCTTCTATACAATGCTAATTGATAGCGGATACGAATATCCTCGTATTCCTCTTGGAGGAGAGATAAATAATAGCGATAGAATATTGAGAGGAAACGATCTAAAACCTCTTCCCGGTTTACTTCATTGCCTGTTATTTGAAACAAGGAAACAGGATTCGGAGCATCTCCCCGAAACACCGCTTGATTCAAGTTTATGCCGATCCCGATGATGGAGCAATATAGATTATGCCCTGATAGATCGTTCTCGATCAACATTCCGCAAATCTTCTTATCTTTCCAGTAAATATCATTCGGCCATTTCACCGTGACATGATCCGTATATGAGTCTAACGTTTCTTTTACGCTCAAGGCCGCTATTTGAGAAATCAAGAATTGGCGATTTGCAGGGATGCACGTAGGGTACAGGACTAAGCTAAACATCAAGTTCTTTCCCGCCTCAGACTCCCAAGTATTCCCGATCTGACCACGTCCGGCTGTCTGGAAATCGGCAACGACCACACTTCCTTCCGCAAGAGATTCCTTGATGACCAACTCACGAAGCAAGCTATTCGTAGAAGCGGTTTCCGCCACACGCAAGATGCGGGGAGATTCATTATCAGTGCTCATCATTATAAATTTCCCTTATATTTTTTGGTAGTTTAGCGATCACTTCCCGGTAAGAATGGAAGATCCAGCGTTTAATCTCCTCGTCTTCCATATCCCGGTCCAGATAAATGCTATTCCAGTATTTCTTATTAAAATGGTAAGCTGGCTCAACCGCCGTATAATGTTCCCGTAACTCTTCCACATAATCCGTACTACATTTCAAGGAGACATGAGGCTCCTCCGCATCCAAAGGAAGCAGCAGGAACATCTTATTCTCTACCTTAAAGACCAGCGATACCTCATCGAACGGGAAACACTCGATGGTATTCTTCAAGGAAAGGCAGTATTCACGTACTTCTTCTATATTCATAACTTTTATCTTTTAACGGCAAGGAGCATAGAAAGCATCTTCGATATGGTCGATCAGGAAACCCGTCTCTTTCTTGATCAATGTCACGATATCAAAACGGACTGGTAAGTCTATATTAAAATAACGGACATAGGCATCCGCAGCGGCGACAATCCTCCGAATCTTCTTGGTGTCTACCGCATCTTCCGGTGAAAGCAAAAAATCCTCAGAGCGTGTCTTTACCTCCACCACGATTAACTCATCTTCCTTGACAGCGATAATATCCAGTTCATAATGATGCCAATGCCAATTGGTATGCAACACGTTATATCCATGTTTTACCAGATAGGCACGAGCCTCAGACTCACCTTCCCGACCCATATCGTTCTGTCTTGCCATCGCATTAATTTGCACAAATATAGCCATTTTCTTTGTTATTCGGCTATTCACTCGTACATTTGCAAATGTATGAAAGAAGAACGTAAATATTCATCGGCTCACCCCAATCATCCGAGGGTACACAAAGTGACCTTTATGCTGAATGACGAAGAGCATAAAGCGGTAAAACGTTACCTTTCACGCTACAAGATCGAGAATAAGTCCCGTTGGTACCGAGAGACGATCCTTTCTCACATCCTCAAGACCTTGGAGGAGGATTATCCGACTCTTTTCAACGAAAATGAGATGAGAAGATGAATCCTTTCAATGACGAATATTTCATGAAGCAAGCGTTGGTGGAAGCTCGTGCGGCAGCGTCCGAGGGTGAGGTTCCCGTAGGAGCAGTTATCGTCTGCAACAACCAGATCATAGCGAGGGCGCATAATCAAACCGAATGCTTGAACGACGTGACCGCACATGCCGAGATGTTGGCGATTACGGCCGCCACCGGAGTCTTAGGAGCGAAATACCTGACAAATTGTAGTCTATACGTAACCGTGGAACCCTGCATAATGTGTGCCGGTGCGATCGGATGGGCACAATTAAGCACGATCGTATACGGGGCATCCGATGATAAAAGAGGTTTCTCCAAATTCGCCCCTCAAGCCTTCCATCCGAAAGCGATTATCAAAAAAGGTATCCTTGAAAAAGAGTGCGCGGAAGAAATGCAGCGTTTCTTCAAGCAAAGACGCTAAGCTCTATTTAACTTCCTCGTAATCCACATATTCCCCTTCATCTTTGGCGAATATCTTCTTACGGTGCACATAAGGTGTACGATCATCATCATCGTCCCGGGCGGTAGTAGTCGTAGAACGATGTCCGGAAGTATTGCTATTTGTTTGACGACGTTGTTCTCCCTTACGAGTGCTGTTTCCGCTACCAAAAAAGATGTTCTTAAAGGTACGCAAGATGGAGAAACCCATCAGAAACACCAACAGGATAAAGAAAAAGAATATTACAAACAAAAACTTAAACATAATCCGATACTTAAATGATTCTTTACTATCACAAACACAAAGATAAGAATTCTTGTTTATCCCTTTTTGTTAAAAATAGACAAGACTATATATAACAGGATGGTTCCAGAGATTCCCAAGAATCCCCATAACGCCACGAAAATAATGGCACAAGCGATCAATATATAGCGAAGCTCATTACCCTTCCACGCTAAGGATTTCACCTTCAGCGAGAACATCGGTATCTCAGACACCAACAGCAAGGAGGTAATAAACGCCAAGATAACAGTCACCAACACGAACAAGCCTTCATTCGCATGGACAACCGGTAAAACAGAATATCCCACCGAAGCCCAAAATAAAGCATGCGCCGGAACCGGCAAGCCGATAAACGAGGTAGTTTGCCGTTCATCAATATTGAACTTAGCCAAACGCAAACCTGAAAACGTAGGGATCACGAACGCCAGATAAGGGATATACGTATTCAAAGAGCCAAAAGGCAAAGCCGTAGAAGCCTCTCCCAACAACCAATAGACCACCATGCCCGGAGCGAAGCCGAAACTTACCATATCCGACAAGGAATCCAATTCCTTTCCCATCGGCGAGTAAGCCTTCAATAAACGAGCGGCAAAGCCATCGCAGAAATCAAAGACCGCGGCTATAATAATCCAAATCAACGCAGATAAAAGATTTCCGTGCAAGGCCATAACACTGGCGACACAACCGGACAGAAGGCTTAGACACGTAATTGTATTAGGAATATGTTTTCTTATACTCATTTTGACAAACGGGCTATAGGCGTTTGATTGCCTGTTACTTTTTGATCCATCTCTATTAACACCTCTGTTCCTACCGGCAGGTAGACATCCACGCGAGAACCGAATTTAATAAACCCCATTTGCTCGTCCACATGACATTTCTCTCCCGGCTTGGCATACGTAACGATGCGGCGTGCCATCGCCCCGGCAATCTGACGAGCCAAGACATCCACCCCGTTCCTCGTGGTAATCACGACCGCCGAGCGTTCGTTCTCCGTACTACTCTTCGGCAGATAAGCCGCCATAAAACGCCCGTTCTGGTGGGAAACATGCTTAACGGTACCGTTTACGGGAAACCAATTAGCATGCACGTTGAAGATAGACATAAAGATAGATATCTGTAGGCACTTCTTATGAAGGATCTCGTTCTCCATCACTTCCTCGATGGCAACGATCGTACCGTCGGCGGGAGCGATCACCAAGCCTTCCGAATCATAAGGAAACCGGCGGAAAGGACTACGGAAGAAGTTTAATACCAATAGGAACAATACGGTAGAAACAAAAGCGACAGAATAAAACAGCATACCCTTACCTACCGTATGGTACAAAGTTATATTCA
The DNA here is from genome assembly GCF_000436315.1 of Parabacteroides sp. CAG:2. Lineage (NCBI taxonomy): Bacteria > Pseudomonadati > Bacteroidota > Bacteroidia > Bacteroidales > Tannerellaceae > Parabacteroides > Parabacteroides sp. CAG:2. The sequence goes on from NZ_FR885298.1 coordinate 7,768, forward strand.
CAATAAATAATATTGTAAACAACGTAAGCAGTAAACCGGTTCCTTCTTTATGTACTTTCATTCTTCTTTGACTGTATCGTTTTATACTAAGAATCTGCAAAAATATTCATTTTTACCGAATATCAAAAATATATCACTTATTCACTGCCTCTATTTTGCCTAACTCTACGTACCAAAGGTATCCATCGACCCGCTCGAAACCCATTTTACGAATTAATTGCAGGTAATTTCTTACCTGATTAGGATGGCGCTTATCTTGCCGTTCGCCAAATTTATAATCCACGACAATTACCTTGTTATCTTTTATCATCACCCGGTCCGGACGTTTAGACAAGCCTTTACCGAACAGGATATCCACTTCATTCAAGACACGGGCGGAACCATCATACCAAGCCTTTACCTCCTCCGCTTGCAATAATTCTTCCAGACGGCTGATCAACTCCGCCGCTTCCTCCCGGTTAATCACCCCGGCTAACCGATAACTTTCGACCGAAGCGGGAATATCTTTCGGCGTACGTATCCGGCTCAATACCTCATGCATCAAGGTACCGTGCTTCCGCCTGGCATTATCGAAAAAGAATCCTTTCCCATGCAGGCGTAATTGTAAACGATCATCCGGGGAAACGGAATACAGGCGGCTCATGGGGATTTCCTCCAGGGTATCTTCTGCCGTTCTACCCGAAGCTGGATGCCACCATTCGCCCCTTTCAAAGGTATCATCCTCGATATCCGTCTCCACCCCCGCCCACAATAGATCGGCGATGGAAGTTATCTTCTCAACCTTACCTTCCTTGTTGATCTTCCTCGGACGGGGGGAGAATACGATCAGTTCTTCTTTCGAACGGGTAAAAGCGACGTATAAGGTGTTCAAGTTATCGATGAAAGCATGCAAGCGCTCCTTGAAATAATCCTTGGCGAAAATCGTGCTACTCAGGATCTGTCCGTAACGGACAGGAACTAAGTGCAGGCGGTCAAACGGCTTCTTCTCCGGGTGGCACCAAAGGATAACGGGCTTTGTCGGCTTATGGTCGATCTCCCAGTCCCCGAAAGGAATGATAACGACCTTAAAACCTAAGCCCTTGGATTTATGTACGGTCAAGATGCGGATAGCGTTTTGCCCATCCGGGGTAGCGATCGTCTTTCGATAACCGGTCTCGTCCCACCATCTCAAGAAACGGTTCAAATCCGCGCTTTCTTTTTGGGCGTACTCGGAAACCATATCCAGAAAGGCTTGCACGAATACCTGTTCCGTTTCCGGGAAGTAAGCGGAGAAGTTACGGAAGAGCCCTTCGGTTACCTCGTACAAGGATTGCCGGGAAATAGACTGAAGGTTTTGGAAAACAGACTCATCCGCCTCGCTCTCCCCGAATTTTCCGGTTAATACTTGATAGGCATACATCGCCAATTTCTTGTTCATCCGGTCCTCCGGATTTCGCAAATAGCGCAATACGGCGATCAGGAAACGGACCGCCGGAGAACTACCCACGAACAGGGCATCATCGGAAATGATATCGTAATTGTACCGGTCGGACGGATGCTCTTCCTTATAGGCTAGCAACGTATCAGCCACTAAAGCGCCTTCTTGATTGGTACGCACGAGTATGGCGATGTCTTTTAGCGCGTAACCGTTATCCTGCAAGCGCTCCAAGGTAGCCGGCAAGCGCTCCATCGCCTCTTGCTCCCACTTCTTCTCCTCATCGCCGGACAAGAAATCGATCCGTACATGTCCGTCCTTCTTCTGGAAAGGGGGAGGGACACGCTGAATGCTCTTATCATAAGCGGTCATGATCTTCGTGAAAAAGGCCGTGCGTTCTTCCTCGCTTAATGAGGAGGTTTTCAACGCTTCATTATATAGATCTTGCAGGATCGCCGGAGCGGCGGTGAAGAACGCGTTATTAAACTCCACGATATGGCGGCAGCTTCGCCAATTATCCATCAGGGTTTCCTCACGGACTTGCTCGTCCTCGAAATCCCTGCGGACTTGCTCGTCCAATAGCTTCCAATCCGAGTTACGAAAACGATAAATACTTTGTTTCACGTCGCCAACGATCAGATTCGCCCGGCCATTCGCCAGACTCTCCTCCACCAAGGGGCGGAAGTTATTCCACTGCATGCCGCTGGTATCTTGGAACTCATCGATCATATAATGATCTACGTGCGTACCCGTTTTCTCGTAGATAAAGGGGGCGTCACTGCCGCTGATGACCTTATTCAGCAACTCGGTCGTATCGGCGATCAGCATGACATTCTTTTCTTCCCGGTAAGAGGCGATTTGCCGGGAGATATCGGTTAAGATCCCTAACGTATAATAATAACGTACGATCTCCCGGGCCGTGTTATAGGCCGTCAGGTTGGCGAACAGGGATACGATATTCTTTACGCAGGCATTCAACCCTTCCTCATATACACACCCGATGATCTGCCGGAGACCCGGTGGAGTCGTCTTGGTCGTATAGGCATCCGGATTATCCGGCAAAGCTTGGAACGTGGCTGTCGGCTCTTTCATCTCACCTTTCGCCAGCTTCTCGAAATAGAAAAACGGGGAACGACTTCCTCCCTTAAAATCCGAGGGTTGTAAGGCGAACTGTTTCAGCAACGCCACTCCCTCCTCTCCTAAACGTTTCGCCTCCGCCTCGACGGAGCGGATAATGGCGTATAGCTCATTCTTATAGGCATCGAGCGCCTGCTTATCCGCGATATCCTTACCTACTTCCTCGCTAAATGCCTTATAACTCTCCTTAAAGACCTCCCGGCTGAGCGACATGATATCCTTCCGCAAGCTCCAGCCACCTCCATCCTCGATCTTGTCCTCGGCGAAACGCAGCAGCCAACCTAGCAAATCCTTGCTCTCCGGCTTCTCCAGATCGGCCAGCAGGTTATCGATCGCCTCGGTCAAGACCAGTTCTTGGTCCATCTCGATGCCATAGCCGCCTTGCAAACCGATCTCGCGGGTAAAGGCACGCATCGTTTGCTGGAAAAAGCGGTCGATCGTACTGATATTAAAGGCGGAGTAATCGTGCAGGATAGCGACCAGAATCTTCCGGGCCTGCTCCCTCACCTGCCGCTCCGTCAAAGAATAGGCGGAAGAGAGTAGCTGGATATAATCGGACGCACGGCCGGAAGCAAGGTGATAAAGTTCTTGGACGATACGGGTTTTCATCTCATCCGTCGCCTTATTCGTAAACGTCACGGCCAAGATCCGGCGGTAAGCGCCCGGCTGGGAGAAGAGTAACATCAGGTACTCCCCTGTCAATTTATGCGTCTTGCCCGCCCCGGCGGAAGCCCTATAGATTGTTAGCATAGCGATCGGGGATTAGATCGTACGGCTTTTCGAATAGCCCTCTTTCCGGAGGATATCCAACGCCTTGGCACGCAGGTCCCCTTGGATGATTATCTCCCCGTCCTTAGCGGAACCGCCTACGCCGCATTTCACTTTCAAGAGTTTTCCCAAGGCGGTCAGATCCTCGGAAGTGCCCCGGAACCCGGTGATCAAGGTAACCATCTTCCCTCCCCGGTTCCGCTTATCCAAGGATATGCGCAAAGCTTGTTTCTCCTTCGGCAACGTATCTTCCTCTTCCGTATCTCCCGTATTATATTGAAAATCGGGATTCGTGGAGTACATCACGCCTAATCGATCTTTCCAATCATTATTCTTCATAAAAATACCACTTTATTGGCTCAAAGCTACGTATTAATCTCCGAATAGGCAAACAAGGGCGAAAAGGCTATCCTATCAAGATGGAACTATTACCATTTTACTACATATAAAACCTTTATTTTCAGGCAAACCTCTTGCTTAATAAAGCGGAATCACTACATTTGCTACCAGAATCACGTTTGCTACATATATCGCTTAGAATTAACGGCCATGAGAAATATCATTCTTTTTATTTTTATTATACTAACGGTCCACTTGAACATGAGCGCGCGAGGCTCCGGCGAGAAACCGTCGATCGTCGTACTGCACTCCATCAACTTCGAGGAAAGCTGGACAAAACAGACCTATCTTGATATAGAAAGAAAATTCGGGGAGGAAGGGTTTACCGTAAAGGCGATTCCCTTACAGATCCCCGGTATCCGCACTATGGAAGGGTTTCAAGAGAAGAGAACAATGATCCTAGAGAGAGTTCCCGTGCCACCCACCTTAGTCGTATGCATAGGAGATCCCTCTTGGCTTGTCGCCCGCCCGTTGTTTGACAAGGAATGGAAAGATATTCCCTCTATCATCTGCTACGCCAGAGATTATATGTACCCGAAAGAAGAGTACCTGATAGACCTAGATAAAAACGTGCTCGATACGCTGGTTCCCATCACGGACGTAGTAAAAGGCTATAACGCCACTTTTATAAAATACCCAGTCTATATCAAGCAAACGATCGAGCTAATCAAAAAGCTACAACCGGAATTAACCAAACTGGCCTTTATTTTTGACCGCCGTTATATAAGCCAGCAAACGAAAGCGGATGTAGAGGCCGTGCTACGGAAAGATTTTCCGGGCATCCAATTCGAGCCACTGTCTACCACCTCCATTTCCACCGAGAACTTATTGGACAGACTGGCCTCTTTCGACAATAAGACCGGAGTCCTTTATTACTCATGGTACAGGACCCGGAAGGATAACGAGAATCGTTACCTAGTCGATAACGTCCAGAAAATGACCAATAGTTTCTCCGTCCCCCCAATCTTTACCTTGCAAGACGTACAAACAGAAAACGGGAATTTCGCCGGGGGATATTATGTTTCTCCGGAGGATTATGCTCAGGTGACGGTCAACACGATCGAAATGATCCTCTCGGGGAAAGATAGTAAGGAAATCCCGATCCAGACCGCGGAAACCCCGAGGGCCTACCTAAATTACCAGCATCTATTGCTTCACCAGATCGATCCCGGCCTATATCCCCCGAACGCCACGTATTTCCAAGAGCCTCCCGGTTTCTTACAGAAATACAAGATCCATATCATAAGCCTACTCGTCATTCTGGCGTTATTGATAACGATCGGGATCTTACGGGTCCGCCTCTTCATCCAAAAGCAAAAGGCCAAAGACAAGGAGCTGCAAATCGCACGCCAAGCGCAAGACCTGAACCAGAAATACCAGCTCGTCTTGAAAGCCAGCAACATGATGACATGGATATGGGACGTAAAAGAAGCACGGCTCGAATGTAACAATATTTACCTGACCCAAAGATCCATTCGCGACAAGGGAATCGACGGCCAATTCTGCATGTCGGCGGACGAGTTTTATAGCGGCATTCACCCCGAGGACTTGGAACAGATGCAAGACGCGATCAATAAACTAATCGCCGGCGAGAGCATATCGATCGACGAGGAGATCCGTTATTTAGACGATACAGGGCTTGAATATACATGGATAGAGATCTTTGCGATCGTAGGGAAAACCGATCCGGAAGGAAAACCCGCCTACTTAACCGGAGGTACTACCCTCATCAACCAACGGAAAAAAATGGAACAAGAACTGAGGGACAAGGAGAAGATAGAGGAATCCAACCGGTTGAAATCCGCCTTCCTAGCGAACATGAGCCACGAGATACGTACCCCGCTGAACGCTATCGTAGGCTTTTCCAACCTGCTAGCGGAAACTTGCCACTCCGAGGGGACGAGAGAGTTCTGCGAGATCATCGAGACGAACAACGAGCTTCTCCTTCAACTCGTGAACGATATCCTGGACCTATCGAAGATCGAGGCCGGGCAAATGGATTTCATCTATTCCGAGTTCAACGTATCCACGCTATTCCGGAGCTTATACCAGACCTTCCAAAGCCGGGTGAAAGACGGTGTCACTCTCTATTGCGAGATACCTGAACAGGATTGCGTTATCTATTCCGAGAAGAATCGCTTGACCCAAGTGATCACCAACTTCCTCACGAACGCCTGTAAGTTCACGTTCCAAGGGTCTATCCGCATGGGATACAAGGAGAGGGAAGATGGATTATACTTTTACGTAAAAGATACCGGAAAAGGTATTGAGCGGAAGAACCTCCCGCACGTATTCGAGCGTTTCGCCAAATTCGATTCCTTTATCCAAGGAACCGGACTCGGACTATCCATTTGCCAAACGATCCTAGAGAATCTTCACGGGAAGATCGGCGTAGAGTCGGAAGAAGGAAAAGGGAGTACTTTCTGGTTTACGATCCCATGCGCTGTATCAAGACCGTAGCGTAAGCCGAGATCCCTTCCTGCCGTCCGGTGAAGCCCAGCTTCTCCGTGGTAGTAGCCTTGATAGAGATATCCTCCTCGTCCACGTTCATGACCTCGGCCAGCGTTTTCTTCATCAGAGGAATATGGGGATTCAATTTAGGGCGCTCGGCGGCTACGGTGGCATCGATATTACCCAACTCATAGCCCGCGTCTCTTAAAAGCCTCATGGTATCCCGGAGCAAGATCTTACTATCGATATTCTTATATTCACCGGCCGTATCCGGGAAATGATAACCGATATCCCGCATATTGGCCGCTCCCAATAAAGCGTCACAGATCGCATGGATCAGCACGTCCGCATCGCTATGTCCCAATAGGCCCAACGTATGCTCGATCTTAATCCCGCCCAGCCATAATTCCCGGTCCGGCACCAAGGCGTGGACGTCATAACCAAAACCTACACGTATCTTCATACCCATTTATCTGAAAAGGTTCTTGATTCCATCCATATCGAACGACAAGGAGAAACGCAATGTCTGGTCCAACGGGTTACTCTGTACCGTACTGATCAGATAAGCGGCATCCAACTGGAAAACACTCATGCGGAAACCAGCACCGACTGAGAAGTACTGACGGTTTCCCTGATATTTATTCTCATAGTAATAACCGCCACGAACAAAGAACTGCTGATTGTAATTATACTCCAGACCGATAGAGGCCATAATCTCCTCTAGCTCGCCCTTGAAGCCATTCGGCGAGTCACCGAATGATTTGAAGATACCCGTGATCGGGGACATATTGTTATATTCATCATGTTTTTCCTTATAAGCAGCCTCATCCTCGGGAGTCGTACCTTCTTGAATAGGTTCGGTAGGAACTAAATATTTACTCAAATCCACATAGATACCGATTTGGTTATAATCATCGATCGGATACAGTAAACCAGTTCCAACCTTTAACATCGTAGGCAAGAATTGGTTGGTATTTCCACCGTCGTAAGAGACCTTCGTACCGATATTGGAGACATTAAAACCAAAGCTCCACAGGCACTCGCTATTCCCTAAGATCACGTATTTCTCCAGATAACCGGCGATATCAGCGGCAAAAGCGTTATCCGGAACCATATCCGCGTCCGACGAGGCACCCATGTCCGAACGAATATAGCGCAAGGCGACTGCCATAGAGAACACATCCGATAATTTACGGCTATAACTTACATCAAAAGCCATCTCATAAGGATTCAATATGAGCTGATTACCCATTCCTCCATCCCGGCTTTCCTGTACTTCTCCTAAAGAGAAATAACGCAAAGAGGCTCCGATCGCCTGCATATCGCTATCGCCTAATTTATAATAACCGGCCAGATACGCTAAAGCCACATCATTCACCAATTTACGTAACCAAGGCGTATAGGACAAGGCGACTCCGGCCTTACTATAGCTAAAAGCATACTTAGCCGGGTTCCAGTATTGGGAATTCACATCCGGCGTAGTAGCCACACCGTTATCACCCATAGCACCTCCGCGAGCGTCGGGCGCGATAGACAAAGACGGTATCGCCGTATTAATCGGGGCGAATTTATGTTTAACATCGTCTGCGCCTCCTTGGGCATATAAAGCCGTAAATGCCGTCAAAAAGCTGAAAACCGCTAGTAACAGACTGAATCTTGAAACTCTTACCATATATTCTATTCTAAAAATACATTTATCATTCCTAGAGGGTAATAAACATACCCCCATGCTTATTATAAACTAATTACCCGATACTTTATTGTGCGAGAATGATTAATTTATTCGCTTTCGTCGCCTCTTTCGAGTTATTC
>NZ_FR885298.1:15911-35042 GCF_000436315.1 Parabacteroides sp. CAG:2
GGAACTTACCGGTCATATCATAAACCATAACCGTCACCTTTAAGTTCGACTCCGGACGATTGTGATGCAGAAAGAATTCCACTTGATCCCGTGCCGGATTCGGGGTGGCATACATCTCGATCAGATTAGGTTTCAACCCTTCCGCCACCTCAAAAGTAAAGGTATAGGTCGTGGAGTTATTTAAGATATCCCACACCTTAAACTCGGCCGTATGCATTCCCGGCTCCAGCTCAGGGATGGAGAACTGGACAAGTCCTTCCCCTTCTTTATCGGGTAATAGTGCATAGTAATTGTTCAAGTTGTAACTCATGGAAGGCATACTGTCGACCGTCAGCATGATATCATGCCCTACACTACTACCTGTTATATTCACACCGCTCTTGTCCCACAGCCTAGCGACAAAATAAGGAGTCGTATTCACTTGATCGCCCTCTACAAAACTAGAATCATTCAAGTAAATCTGCCGGATCTCAGGGCCGATCGTATCTGCCTCCGCATTATCAGCGGTACCGCCAACGATATAATTCAAGAAAGATCCTTGTGCCTCATGCTTGTTCACCTCATCCGAGGCGTAGAGATTTAGTTTTCCCTGCTTATTCGAATAAGAGATATCTTTCGGTACCATAAATGTAAAACTAAATTTTCCTTGCCGTACCGAATCTTGTCCGATATAGATCGTATTCGGGTAATCTGTGTAAGAGAAGCGGACCGTATCTCCTTTTTCATTCGTATTATTGCCCAAGGTGGTCAATGAAGCTTTACTATCCAGCACCGTAGCATTTAGGATACCGGTAAAATCGTTAGCCAAGCCCTCTTTCGTATCTAAGATCTCTCCCTCCACCGTTATTTTCTCCAAAGCCTTAAACGTAAAAGGCTCATCTGATATGGCCTTGCCGTTCACGGCTGTCACTTGCGCCTTATACTCCGGATAGGAGATTCTCAAAGCAGGGTCACCTATCAAAATAAAATTAAGTTTATTGATACCAGACAGTTTCCGCTTGGTCTCCATCATGGCCTCGCCCAAGGTACGGGCCCGTCCGTCACTCTCCCTCTCAAAGAGATTGCAGTAAAGTTCCTTATTCAGAGCCGAGTTACCGCTAGATACAACCACACGGGTTGTCGTAAACAATGCGATCCCTCCACTTTTCGCATTCAAGAAAACAGATTCTCCCGCCGAGGTATTCACGTCATCGAAACGGGTAAAATCGCAAGTCGCCGTCACCCAAATGGGTAGTTTCGTATAAGTAGATTGTAAGATATCCGTCTGTGTCCACACGTATTCGTCAGACCAAGCGGTCGTATTACCATGCCCCGTATAGTTAATCAACAGTTGCCCTTTCTTCAATAATTCAGAGATCCGCTTACGTACATCCGGATACGTTCCGCTATTATCTCGCTTAAACGCATCGAAATAAACTTTATTCGTCAGGAAAGCCCCATGATTTTCCTCTATAAACCGGGCCAGCTCATCAGCTTGTTCCGCATGACTACTCGTATAGTGATCCGCATTGTTACCATCATCCGCCACGAAGGTGATTTGGTTTTTCCAGCCGCCTCTGTCCTCGTTCCGCATATAACCGATTACCTTATCTACCATTTGGGTAGCCTCCGTTACTGTCCGCACGGGGAAACGTCCTACACCTATGCAAATACTGTTCGGCTTATCAAGTGCCTCCTCGGATACATTATCCAATAGCCCATAATAATCATCCGTTACATACGAGAAATTAGAATTATAGAACGATCCTGAATATTCAAACAAGGACGCCCTCGACTGATAGGTCAGCAACATATTATCCCTTGCTATGTTTTTCACGTCCGAACAAATTCCCCGGTTGTCGTAAATACCATCGCCAAACAATAACAGGTATTTTGGAGCGTTACCGGCAGACACGCTACGATCGTAGAACATTTTCATGAACCGGCGGTAAGCGGTAGCGTCAGGCGCACCGCTTGAGAACTCATTATAAATCGACTGAGGATCCACGACTTCCACGGTCAATCCGTCTGTTGCCCGGTGTTCCTCCGCCAACCGTTCCGCTTGCGTTTGGAAAGCTTTAGCCGCTATGATGATCATGTCTTTTTGCTCCAAGGCATGTAGGTTTTGATTCTCCACCTCACCGACAACCTCCGGAGAGATAAAGCTCTGATCCGTCCGTACCAAAACGAACTCCCGTAAGGTACCGGCAGGAATAGAGAAAGTGAGTTCGGAGCCATTCAATTCCGTCTCCATCAGTCTTACCCGCTGAGCATCCGTCACATCAAAGACCAAGGTATTCGCGTTTGCGCCCTGTACCACGAACCGGGAAACATTTCCGATAGAAGCTATACTACGAAAAAAAGTATAGGCCCCATACGGCTGCAAAGTCCTCTTAAAATGTAACCGAACGTAATTTAACCGTACATTGTTATGAGAAGCCGAATTATAAGACACGACCACACTGTTTTTCTCACTCTTCTCGCCTTTCCATACCGCCATGCTTACCCCTTCTAGCGCCTTCACATATTCCTCTCTATTCGAGCGGATCGAAACGTCCAGAACATTAGACTGATTAATACTCAAAGAAGCGACTCCCGTACCGGAAGTGACTTTGGATACAAAGCTCATGGTTACCTTAGCGTCTTCATTTGTGATTCCCGGAATTGAAGAGAATGTTGATAGGGTTCGGGGGGTAGCTCCGCTAAAATCTTCCCCATACAGCTCCCTACCCGATTTCGCCAACGATACTAATTCTTGCTCATGCACCAAATAATCATCGTAAGTCGTGATCCGATTAGTCGCACCAGTCGCTTGAGCCACGGAAGTCATATCATTCGTCGGAGTGGCATCGGTCACAAAATAATAGCCATACAATGAATAAGGATTATTCGTATGCACGAATGTCTGGCTCGACGAGTCATACTCCCATTTAACCGGCCCTTTCCCGTAGAATAACAGGTAATCACTCCCACGCCAAACCGGTGTAGAAGGGACATCGTCGATATATTCCTTACTGAAATCCTCATCCAAGGGCCATCCTCCATAGCCATGGACAGAGACTTTCGATGGGTCCGAGAAACCCATATTCTTCAAATCCGCATAGGATAATTTGTAGATTCCGGTCTTATCCACCCGGATCTTCACCCATTTCCCTTCCGATAACAGGGATTTAGAAGCATAACGGCTACCATCCGCCCATGTATATGAGCAAAGTAATAAACCTATAATGAATATATATAGTAATCTTCTCATCTCACATAAAAATCCAGAAGCTTCCGCTCGCCAAGATATCCCTCCAGATGATCGTCGATCTTCACGGGACCTACGCCAGCAGGTGTTCCGGTATAAATCAAATCGCCTATTTTCAGCGTAAAGAAGCGACTTACGTACGCGATAATCTTATCTACCGAAAACAGCATATTCGAGGTATTGCCTTCCTGTACCTTCGAGCCATTGATATCCAGATGGAACGGAAGCCGGTTTACATCCCCCGCTTGCTCCAGCGGAATAAAGGTCCCGATCACAGCCGAATTATCAAACGCCTTACTAATCTCCCACGGTAGCCCTTGCGCACGCAATTTATTCTGCAAATCCCGTGCCGTGAAATCAATACCGACCGTAACCTCATTGTAATAACGATGAGCGAAACGCTCGGCTATATTTTTCCCCAAACGGTCTATCCGTACCACGATCTCCGTCTCATAATGAACTTCCGATGAAAAATCCGGAATAAAAAACGGTTTCCCATCTTTCAACAAAGAGGAGTCCGACTTCATAAAAATAGTAGGCTCTGATAATTCTAACGAATGATGCAGCTCTTTATTGTGAGCGGCATAGTTCATTCCAACGGCGATAATCTTCATATTTTAGTGATTCATTGAGTTCAATCGATTAAACATAACAGCTAAATGCGCATACATAGAAGTATTCTGGACTACGATATGTTCCGGCACCCGTATACGGAAGGGGGTAAAATTCCAAAGAGCCTTGATTCCTCCCTCGATAATCCGGTCTGTCACCTCCTGCGCTTTCTCCACCGGCACGGTGATCACCCCGATCGTCGCGCCATATTCTTTCTGCTTGGCAGGAAAATCATCCATATGAAAAACGGGAATGCCATTAATCATGTTCCCGTCCAAATCCTCACGAACATCAAAGCCCGCCACGATCTCCAATCCATATTGACTTAGTCCGGTGTCATGCAACAAAGAAGCGCCCAGACTCCCTACCCCAAACAGAAATGCCTTATGCTGGGATGTAAAACCGAGGAAATCCTCCAGTACGTCAACCAACGCGTTAATATCATATCCCACTCTCGTCTTCCCGGAGATATTCACAAAAGAGAGATCTTTAGCGACCTGACTAGGATCTACATTTATCTCCTTAGCGATCTGGGTGGATGAGATAAACGTTTCCCCTTTTCCTTTCATCAACTTTACAAACGCAAGATACCACGGCAACCTCCTTAACGTAGGTTCCGGCACTTTCCATGCCTGTTTTATATCATCGCTGGCCATTGTCTAATTCTCCTATTCATGTATAACATTCGTGCAAGCCTACAAAAGTACAAAATTAAAAAGATTCACCAAAAAAGCCCCGATCGAGAAACTGTATTTAACTACCACCTTAACAGTGGTCTCACATTCAACAATCACGGCTTCGATACCGGCAAGTATGACGATCCTAGCGTTGTCGGTAATAAAAACTGTCTCTACGATCCTTTTTCCCGTATAAACCTGGGAGGCATTCGAATCTTTTGTATTTTTACGCAAAAGTTTCGAGATATCCAAAACCATAGCACAGATTTAGGTATCATCCACTTTTAACTAAAGTGTTCACACAAAAACTTCAATTATGACAAAGAAAGAAGCTATCAAGATTTTCGAAGAGAAAAAAGTACGTACAGTCTGGGACGATGAAACAGAGGAATGGTTTTTCTCTGTAGTAGACGTTGTAAGTATCCTCACCGAAAGTGTGGATGGAAGGAAATATTGGAATAAACTCAAACAAAGGCTAAAAGCTGAAGGTAGTGAGTTGGTGACAAATTGTCACCAACTGAAATTACCTTCTACCGATGGGAAATACTACAAAACCGACGTAGCTACGACAGAACAGCTGTTCCGGCTTATCCAATCCATCCCGTCTCCTAAAGCTGAACCTTTCAAACTATGGATGGCTCAAGTGGCAAAAGAGCGATTGGATGAAATGCAAGACCCCGAGTTAACGATAGATCGAGCCATGAGGGAATATAAAGCGTTGGGGTACTCGGATAATTGGATTAATCAACGCCTTAAAAGCATCGAGATACGTAAAGACCTAACCGATGAATGGAAACGACACGGACTACAAGAGGGTATTCAGTTCGCTACCCTTACAGATATCATCTATCAAACGTGGGCCGGTAAAACTTCCAAAGAAAAGAATCCGCAACATTTCGAAGAGCACCAAGTTATCGCCAAACAAGGAGGAAAAGCAGCAGAGGCCGCCCGCAAACAACTTGAAAGCGATTTAGGCCACTCGGTAATCTCTCCCCTCAACGCTAGAACCGGATTGAGACTTAAAGATAAAAACGACAAAGAATAGGCAAAAAGCCCCGATCGAGAAACCGACCGGGGCTTATTCTTTTTCCGCTTTCTTGCCTCACGGAAATACTGACGGAGAGCTTTAATTTTTTACTTTAGTATTAATATCCCCGCATGTTCAACCTCACGGTTTACTTGAAGACGAATCTCCGCACGGGAATCTTAGAATTATATATCTTCTTCAAATGCTTTTCGCATTTTATATCAAAAGTGCTTATTTAACAACCACCTTCGTAGTCTCACCGTTAACGGTTACGAATACTACACCTGCCGGAGCAGCGATCGTAGCGTTATCGGAAGCGACTACCTCGTTAGCGACAGCCTTACCTAATACGGTAGCGATCGTTACAGTCTGACCAGCTGCACCCTGTACGGTTACTGTACCGTTACCAGCGATAACCTTAACAGCAGACTCAGCCTCGATACCTTCGTTAGATGTCGGAGCCTCTACAGCCTCAACCGTAAACTTGTAAGCACCCGCACGATTCGTCAAGTACATTACGTCATTGTTGACAGCGAAGTATCTATCGTTCTCGGCAACAGTCTCCATGATCGGGTTGTTCCACTCGTCAACCGCATAATTATAATTATTAGGATCACGATATTGTCCATCCTCTCCAGTGTAAACTTTCTGTTGCGTACGAGTCAAGTTCGGAAGTTCGATCATGTACTCACCCTCGTTGTCTGTCAATACAAACGCTACAGCAGCCGGGCTAGCCTCAACATCTACAGTATCAGCCTTCTCCGGACCAAACACCAATGTATCCGTAGCGAAAATCTCGCCCTTAACAAATCCTAAACGAACTTTCTTAACTCCACTTACAACCGTATATTTCTTATCGGCTACAGAATCCGTCAAGGAAACCAAATAGTTCATCTTATTGGCAACCTTGTCCTCATCTGACAAACCACGAGAAGTAGCGATATAATACAACGGCATTGTAGGATCAGCCAAGCAAGCCGTATCCAACCACATGCTCAAGTTCTCCGGAACTACAGCGGAAGTATCGCCCAAAGATTGACCTTCACGCAATGTGCTAGCGAAGCCTTCGCCATCCATCGTCACAGCCTTGCCATCATCGGCGATTGTAGAGATGATCTTATGTCCCATCGACATCTCGGCATAAGCATCCTTCTTCCCCTCTACCAAAGAGAACAAGTCACGGCTTTCATAACATTTAGTAGTTTGAGTTAAAGTAGAAGTCGTTACATTTACAGCTACCTTCATGTCATTCAATCGGTAATATGCCTCATAAGAGATCTTATTGTCAGAATCCTCGTCTACCAATTCATATTTACCAGTTGTCGAATTCCATTGGATTTCACTTTCATCAATACCCTCAACAACCTGATCCGTTTCTTTATCAACTACAACAAAATCATCCGGAGTCCAATAGCCATTAGCAGAATTAATGCGAGTTCTTACTTTATTCGCTACAATCATTTTATACTGGCTTTCAACACCTGTTTCCAAGAACGCATAAGCATGATTAGCAGAAGCCATGTATTCAATATCAAAATACTTACCATTATCAGCTTTCAGACGATAAGCGGAAACAGTCAAAGAATCAGTGCCATATACACCATTACCCTCTACATGAACAGCCTCCGGATAGAACATGATAGCTTCATCAGCCGTGATACCAGACTTAACAGCCGTAGCATCATCCTTGCCTTCTACTACGAAGATATCATCTCCTAAGCCTTCAGATACAACGTTCAGAGCTACACGGAATGTACTCAATACATCAAAGTGCTTGTAACCTACATATTTGCTTGCATTCGTTACAGGAACCATCTTGATTGTATCGGCAGTACCGGCGATAGCATACGTGTTCTCACCTACAACATATAACTTCCGATTCTCAACCTCTATTTCTCCAATGGTCAAGTCACCCTCTATTACACGGTTTTTGATCGTATATGAGCCATTCTCTCCAGAAACAACCCAGTGGTTAGTAGCAACTGATTCATTACCGTCTGTCAAGATAGGTAAGTAATAATAACCTTCGCCATATTCCAAATTTTGCTCATACCAACCAGAATTAGCCCACTGACGTTTAGCCAAATTATTATCGCAATCAGCACCAAACGCTTGTCCCTTAAACGGATTAGCAATCAACTTTTCATTGCCATCACGAGAAATACTCTTGATAGTCTCACGAGCATCTGTTACGATATAAGCAACCTTCGTATTCAAGTCAGCCTTAGTACCCTCTTTCAAAGTGATAACAGGATACTCAGGAACTCGTACATTAGCTTCATAGATACCTGTAGACAACACCTTAGGACCACCAGCAAAAGACGCCCACGCTACATACGGAGTAGCATTCGCATTCTGAACCTTGTAGCTAGAGAATACCTTATTATCTGTTGTATAAGGTACATCTTGGATCTGAATATCGAATCTGTCACCAGTTACATCATCAATATGCTTGATCACCTTAAACATATTAGCTCCCTCTACATACAATTTACCGAAGTCTTTTTGTTCTTTATCGGCAGGAGCTATTACTACGGTTGTATCCGTCGTGAATTTATAACCAGCACCAGTCTTACCATTATCTGAAACAGATTGATAAGAGTAGTAAGCATTATCCACGTAGATATAAACAGGTTTATCTTTTTTATAACCGGCCTTTACTCCGTAATAAGCCAACTTATAAAACTCACCGTTTCCCTCTGCTACCAATTTCTTACCTGTAAAAGGATTATCCTTTACATCACTGGCAAAAGATAATTCGAAATAAGCTCCGCTATAATCATTCAAATCAGCGGCAGACATAGCGGAAGCCTTCGGCGAATAAACAGTCAACGCCTGCCCGGCAGACTGACCTGCCTTTTTCACCTTTACTTGGCCACCAACTAAAGCTACAGTGTAAGTATCATTTCCCTGTTTGTTATACAAGGCTTGCCCCGGAGTCCATGCCCATTGATCCAAACCAGACGCAATAATAGATGTAGCACCATCTTTCTTTGCGAATTTCAATGTTGAGCCAGTAGCCTTATTAACGAAAGTGTAAACAGCAGAACCAGAAACTTCTTGGCTAACTTTCTTGATCTGCCATAACATAGAATCCGCATGAGCGAAGTCCAAATTAGAAAGAGACGCAACTTTAACACTATCCTTTCCGTCATGCTTTGTCATTTGCAAAGCTTCCGTTGTGGAAGTGCCTAAGAAATAGTACTTCGTACCTTTTACGTCTGTTACCGCGGTAGGATTCACGTCTACATTCGCAGCATTCATGGTTGCGAATGTTCCCAGTGACAAAAACGCAGCTACAAGAGTAGAAAACTTTTTGTTCATAATACTGAAATTAATATTAATACTAGTGTTTATTAAGATAATCAAGCTATTACATCATTCGAAGACATTCAATTCGCCGTAAAAACGGCTAGCTTAAACCTTCGTTTAAATCTTGCGTTTTTTAGCTCTTCGGAAGGGCGTTTGTATGAAGAAGCGGCGGGTTTGTCAATAATAGGCTATCGTATTGATAAGAAAGCGGATAAGGAGATAAAAAAATAATGAGTAAGGGTTGCAAGTGTCAAAGAAACGCGTACCTTTGCAAATGCAAGATTTAAACGAAGGTTTAAACTAATCGTTTTATACCTTATAAATATTAATGTACGCACGTACATATGTTAATAATATTCCCCACTCAGTCTAACATCTATCAAAAGCTTTCCCTTTTGACATTCTGACAAATTGTAAACTGAACCTCCCAAGAATCGATTTTTCTAGGCCAACGTACAACTCATCGCCAAATACGCAAGAAAAAATCAGCAATCCACTCATTGACAGAACAATGTCTAAAAATAGCCTTCCGTTCTAGCGAAATTCATTCATCGTAATTCATATCTATTGACTTCTTCGGGCTATCTCATAGGGTTACGACTGGGTTCTAACAGGGTTACGATGCCTATTCACGACTACTAACAACCCTATTCGTGACTGTTTATAATGCCCAACGACAGTATAGGCGTTACCCAACGCGACTATAGGCGCAAGCTTTTGCCGCATATCGTGCGTAAAAAGCCATACTTTTCCATAAAAAACCCCGATTATCGTCTCCCCCTTCCCCCTATTTCACGATACTAGCAAAAAGGGATTGTCACGATTCAAGCCTTATATCAAGCAAAAAGTCAAGTCAACAACCGTTTTCAAGACATCTGATTCTTTCAAAGTCCTAGATATAACGGTAACATTATGACCTTCAAAAAACACGTACGTCTTTTTCCGGAAACACGTACATGTTTTTTCAAAAAGACGTACGTGTTTATTTTTAAAAGCGTATCTTTACCGCAAGAGATGGGAAAAGAACCATCCCTTTCATATTAATCACTAAAACCTATAAGCACTATGGGAAAATTTATCAATCCCTTCACCGATTTCGGCTTTCACCGGATATTCGGGCAGGAGGTACACAAGGAGTTACTAATCGATTTCCTGAACCAGTTGTTCTTCGGAGAGCACTACATTGAGGATATCACGTTCCTTAACCCGATTCAGACCCCCGAGACGCTGGACGACAGGGGAATCGTTTTTGACGTGCATTGCAAGGACAGCAACGGAAACCTATTCGTCGTTGAGATGCAAACCGGGGCACAACCCTATTTCCACGACAGGGGACTGTACTATCTGGCGAGGGCCATCAGTAACCAAGGACAAAAAGGGAAGGACTGGAAATTCGTGTTACAACCCGTATACGGGGTATTCCTACTTAATTACAAGATGGACGTGAACTCAAAGTTCCGGACCGATGTTATATTGGCGGACCGGGAAACCGGAAGGATGTTTAGCGACAGGATACGGCAAGTCTATCTCGAGCTGCCTTACTTCCAAAAAGAACCGGACGAGTGCGAGAATGATTTTGAACGTTGGATTTATTTATTGAAGCATATGGACACTTTAGAGAGAATGCCGTTCAAGGCGAAAAAGGCGGTCTTCGATAAGTTGCTGGAAGTAGCCGACGTGGCAAACCTCAGCAAGGAAGAACGCATACAATACGACGAGGCTCTGAAACGATACAGGGATTATAAGAATACGATCGATTACGCAGAGGAGAAAGGGATATTGAAAGGGAAAGAATCTACGGCCCGCAACATGAAAGCGGATGGATTATCCCACTCAATTATCCAAAAATACACTGGGCTCTCCCTTGAGGATATAGAGAAACTATAAAAATAAACCCTCCAGCCCTATTCTCGCTAACCAAATGGTTAGAAGAATAAAGGCTGGAGGGCTTGTTTAATATCTATAAGGAAGGAGATCCTTAGATTCTCTCCAATGTAGCTGTAATAAACTCCCAGATCTTCTGTACGGAATGAATATTCACTCGCTCGTCCGGTGAGTGCGGATATTCCAAATCCGGTCCGATAGAAACCATATCCATATCCGGATAAGCGCCTTGGATGATACCGCATTCCAATCCGGCATGCATCACCTTCACCTCAGGTTCCTTACCAAATAAATCCAGATAGGTAGATTTCATCAAGTTCAAGATCGGGGAATTGATATTAGGCTGCCAGCCATTATAATGACCGGACTCCTCCACCTTAGCCCCTGCCAAAGCGAATACACTTTCCAGACTTGAGCAAACAGAATCCCTGCGAGACTCGGATGAGCTACGCACCAAGATCTTCACCTCGATCAACTCATCAGATGTCTTCACGATCGCTAAGTTAGAGGAAGACTCAACCGTACCCGGGAAATCATGCAACATGCTAATCACACCATTCTGGCAACCTTCGATCGCATTGATCAAATCATCCTGTATCTCCTCCGGAATCAACGTAGACGGCAATTCAACCATCTCCGCGACGAAATCGATCTGATCCTCCACACCCATATACTCCGTACGGAACATATCTTGGTAATCAGCCACTAGCTCCCAAAGAGACTCCACGTTATCACCCGGAATCGTTATCACGGCAAAAGCCTCACGAGGGATAGCGTTAGGCAAGGAACCACCCGCCACAGAGGACAAGCGAGCGCCATAATCACAAACCGCCTCTTTCAAGAAACGGAAGATCAACTTATTCGCATTCGCACGCCCTAAATGAATATCCACACCGGAATGGCCACCTTTCAAGCCAGACAAGCTAACCTTGACAGCCACGTCACCTTCCGGAATATAAGTATCCTCCTTAAATTGGAAAGAGACATTCACGTTAGCGCCACCCGCGCAACCTACGAACAACTCCCCTTCCTTCTCGGAATCACAATTCAATAAAATATCACCCTGTAAGAAATGCGGCTTCAAGCCGAAAGCGCCGTCCATTCCCTGTTCCTCATCAATCGTAAACAGGGCCTCGATCGGTCCGTGACGCAAGCTATTGTCCGCCAACACGGCCATCGCCAGAGCGGCGCCCATGCCATTGTCCGCCCCCAAAGTCGTCTCACGGGCCGTCACCCAATCACCGTCTATGTAAGCGTCGATCGGATCTTTCTCGAAATCATGCTTTACGGAAGAGTTTTTTTGGGGAACCATATCCAGATGAGACTGCAATGTCACGGTCTTACGACCTTCCATTCCGGGCGTGGCCGGCTTACGGATCAATACGTTACCCACCTCATCTTGCAGGGTTTCCAGTCCCAATCCTTTACCAAAGGATATCATAAAACGGGTTACTGCCTCCATATGTCCGGTCGGACGGGGGATTTGCGTAAGGTCATAAAAATAACCCCATACATGCTTCGGAGATAGATCTTTGATTTCTGCTGACATAGATGTTAATAATTTAGTTCAGTTCATATTTAATACATATCTTGTATTCATCACGAAACAGCGACCGGAGCCTCTTTGTTCTCCCGGTTGGTGAGCGGCAAAGCCACCACGCCGAATAATCCGCACAATCCAGTCCATACCGTCTGTACCGTATGAACGACCAAGGCGAACGCCGCCGCATCATTCTCGTTCACGCCAAAACAAACCAAGGTAGCGATCACCATGAAATGCCACGGTCCGATACCGCCTTGAACAGGCACCGCCACGCCGATACTACTCATCGTAAACGTGATCAGCCCGACCACGATACCCAAGTCCTTGGTAAAGTCGAAAGCATAGAACGTTATATAAAAGTAACAGAAATAACCTCCCCAAATCAATAACGTCTCTATCACGAAACGCATCTTATGCTCCATGTACCAGATACTCTTCATACCGGTCCATATATTCTTCAACATGCCTTTGGCTTTCTGTACCAGCGTAAAGTTACTCATATAAGTGAATACAAACCAAATTACAGCGACAAAAATTATCACCGCCACGTAAATCCATATCGAATTAAACATGGATTGGAACCCTTCGAGCAAAGCCGGGTTCTTGGCGAAGAAACTCGTAAAGAAGCTTATATTAAATATGAATATCATCAAGGTTATCAAACCGACCATGATCGTATCGCTCACACGGTCGATCAACAAGGTACCTAAAAGCTTGGTAAACGAGATCTTATCGTATTTCGTGATCATGCCGCAACGCCATACCTCGCCGACACGGGGCAATACCAGATTCACCGCGTAATTACCCAACACGGCGTAAATCACGTTACTCATCTTGAAACGCTCGCCCAAGGAACTGATCAGCAATCCCCACCGTAAACCACGGACGATATTGGCGAACAAGCCGAACAGTAAAGAAACCAGAATAATATCATAACGAACCCCCTCCTTGACTACTCGCCAAATCTCAGTGATATCCATTTTCCGATACAAAAACCAAAGGAGTAAACAGCCGAAGGCTAAAGGTAGAATTATCTTCAGAAACGTACGTAGAATGCTCTTAAAATCCATTAGGTATAGGGAACTTTAAATTATTTATTGTACTTTTGTGCATCCGCAAAGATAAGCATAATATTTAAAAACAAACACATTACACCGAAAAGTGGATGAGATTAGTTAAGCCAAAAAAAGCATTAGGGCAACATTTCCTAAAGGATCTGCAAATAGCACAGCGCATTGCGGACACACTCGATACTTTCAAATCCTTGCCGGTCTTGGAAATCGGACCGGGAATGGGAGTCCTTACCCAGTTCTTGCTGGAGGCGGGACATGATTTGACCGTTGTCGAGTTGGACATGGAATCCGTAGATTACCTGAACCAGAATTTCCCCGATCTGAAAGGACGTATCATCGCCGAGGATTTCCTGAAATTGGATCTCTCGAAGCTATTTCCGGGGCAGTTTTGTGTGATCGGTAATTATCCCTATAATATCTCCAGCCAGATATTCTTCAAAGTCCTCGATTATAAGGACCAGATTCCCTGCTGCTCGGGGATGTTACAAAAAGAGGTAGCGGAACGCCTAGCGGCGGGCCCCGGTAGCAAGACGTACGGAATCTTGAGCGTATTGCTCCAAGCTTGGTACGACGTGGAATACCTCTTTACAGTCAGTGAGAAAGTATTCGATCCGCCTCCAAAAGTGAAAAGCGCCGTATTGAAAATGACTCGTAACGACCGCAAGGAGCTGGGATGCGACGAGAAGTTATTCAAGACCGTAGTAAAGACCTCATTCAACCAACGAAGAAAAACGCTTCGTAATTCCATGAAACCCCTATTGGGTAAAGATTGCCCGGATTACGCCTTGCCGATATTCGACAAGCGCCCGGAACAGTTATCCGTGGAGCAATTCGTGGAACTGACCTTGATCAGCCAAAAGCATCTGGAGAAGCAGGCTGGTGATGTCCTATAATAATATAAGAGTCCAATGATCGAACTGACGAAAGATTACATCGAGAACCTGAAAAGCATCATCGAGGCCAAAGATGACGCGAAGGCACAGGAGGTACTTCATGAACTGTATCCTGCCGATATAGCCGAGCTTTATCAAGAACTGAACTTGCAAGAGGCCATTTATCTCTATCTATTGATGGATGGCGACAAAGCGGCGGATGTATTGATGGAGTTGGATGAGGAAGACCGTCATAAGTTATTGAAGGAACTTCCCAATGAGCTTATCGCCAAGCGTTTCGTCGATAACATGGAAACGGATGATGCCGTTGACTTGATGCGTGAGTTGGACGAGGATACCCAAGAGGAGATCCTTTCGCATATCGAGGACGTAGAACAGGCCGGTGATATCGTGGACTTGTTGAAATACGACGAGGACACCGCCGGCGGTTTGATGGGTACCGAGATGATCGTGGTGAACGAGAATTGGAGTATGCCCAAATGTATCGACGAGATGCGCAAGCAAGCGGAGGAGATGAGCGAGATCTATTATGTATATGTAGTGGACGACGACGAGCGCTTGAAAGGCGTGCTCCCCTTGCAGAAACTGATTACCCACCCATCCGTCTCCAAGATCAAGCATGTCATGAAAAAAGACCCGATCTCCGTTCGCGACAGCGACAGTATCGAGGAGGTTACGGAGACGATCGAGAAATACGACTTGGTAGCCTTGCCCGTAGTCGATAGTATCGGACGTCTGGTAGGACGTATCACGATCGATGACGTTATGGATGAGGTACGCGAGCAACACGAGCGTGATTACCAGTTGGCATCCGGTATCTCGCAAGACGTAGAAACCTCGGATAATGTATTCACCCAAACCGCCGCCCGCCTACCTTGGCTGCTGATCGGCATGATCGGAGGATTGGGAAACTCCGTTATCCTCGGTGGTTTCGAGAGCAGTTTCGCCACTAACCCGAAGATGGCGCTATTTATCCCGCTGATCGGTGGTACCGGTGGAAACGTAGGCATACAATCTTCCGCTATCGTGGTACAGGGCTTGGCAAACAATACCTTGAAGGAAGGGAATATCGTACCGCAAATCCTAAAAGAGTCTGTAGTCTCGTTAATCAATGCCAGCATTATCAGTCTGGTCGTGTTCATTTACAACTTCTTCATGCTGGGAGACCGGGGGATCACGGCCTCCGTATCTTTAAGCCTATTCGCCGTCGTAATGTTCGCCAGTATATTCGGCACGTTAGTTCCCATGACCTTAGATAAGATGAAGATAGATCCGGCCTTGGCGACCGGGCCGTTTATCACCATTACCAACGATATTATCGGTATGATGATTTATATGTTCATTACTTCCGCGTTAGCTTGATGCCACGTAGGGACGGACGCCGTCCCTACAATGTTAAAATAATATGTTATAGAACATATCTACGAAATAGCTGTTATCTTTGTAGCGGTTATCAAAAAAGGTAGAAAAACTATGCTAACAGAAGCATTTTACATTCTCTTCTTCTATTTCACGGGAGAGTTTATCAGCTACTTTATCGACGGTTTCATACCGGGTAGCGTAATTGGGATGGTGCTATTGTTTTTAGCCCTCGCGTTCAAGAAAGTAAAACCTGAAAAGGTGAAACGTCTTTCCACGGTTCTTACCCAAAACATGGGATTATTCTTCGTTCCTGCCGGTGTAGGGCTTATGAATTCCTTCGGGATCATCTCCGAGTATTGGGCAGTCCTGCTGATCGCTTCCGTAGTAAGTACAATTTTAGTCATCGCCAGCGTAGCGTTGGTGCAACAAAAACTGGAAAAGGGAAAATAGACCATGGATAATCTGGCGCATTCCGAGATTTTCGCTCTTACCTTGGTAATTGGTACCTACCTGACTTCCTTGGCTCTTTACAAGAAAGTCCATATCAGTCTTTTACATCCTTTGCTTACGACCATCTTCGTGATTATCGTGGTACTGGAAGTCCTAGGCATTCAATATGAGTCGTTCCAGCAAAGCAGTCATTTGATCCATTTTATGTTGGGGCCTTCCGTAGTGGCCCTTGGCTATGTGTTATATGAGCAAATCCAATATCTAAAGGGAAATGTCGTTTCGATCTTGACTTCCGTATTTGTCGGGGCCATTGTCGGAATCGTAAGCGTAATCATCATCGGTAAATTGATGGGAGCCGATCAAGCGTTGATCGCCACGCTCCAACCGAAATCCGTCACCACCCCGATCGCTATGGGGATAGCGGAGAAAGCGGGCGGCATACCTTCACTTACCGCCGTCATCGTCGTAGCGGTAGGAATCTTTGGCAGTATAGTGGGCCCTATCGTGATGAGGGTACTGGGAATAGATAGCCATATCGCTAAAGGACTGGCGTTAGGGGCTTCCTCCCATGGAGTAGGAACAGCAGCGGCCATTCAAATCGGGGCCATCGAAGGAGCATTAAGCGGACTGGCGATTGGCTTGATGGGTATCATGACAGCGGTCTTGGTTCCGGTTATTCGGTTGATTTGCAACTATTTTTCCATATAAATACGCAAAACTTTTTGCTACTTTAGCAGGAATGTACTACTTTTGTACCCAAAAATCGTTACGGATTACTCTATAACATATATAAATAAAGAAAATAAATATGATCAATTCACAAGACATTAAGAAAGGAACTTGTATCCGTTTGGACGGAAAACTCTATTTCTGCGTCGATTTCCTTCACGTAAAACCGGGTAAAGGTAATACCATCATGCGTACCACATTGAAAGATGTTGTAAAAGGCGGTCAGATCGAGCGTCGTTTCAATATCGGTGAGAAGTTGGAAGATGTACGCGTAGAACGTCGCCCGTATCAGTTCACTTATACGGAAGGCGAGCATTATCATTTCATGAACCAAGAGACATTCGATGACGTGATCATCGACAAAAACTTGATCAACGGCGTTGATTTCATGAAAGAGGGAGAAATTGTAGACGTTGTTTCTGATGCATCTACCGATACGGTTCTTTTCGCCGACATGCCTACAAAAGTTCAATTAAAAGTTACTTATACAGAACCGGGTATTAAAGGTGACACTGCTACTAACACCTTGAAACCGGCAACCGTAGAGACTGGTGCGGAAGTTCGCGTTCCGTTGTTCATCAACGAGGGCGAGGTTATCGAGATCAATACGACTGATGGTTCTTACGTAGGCCGTATCCGCGAGTAATCCGGGTCTTGTCAAAATATACGGTTCCCGCTTGATAAGCAGGCGGGAACTATTTTTTTAACCAAATCATAAACCTTTCCCGACTATGAAAGAGAAAACAGGAAAACTTTCCATCAAGGAATGGGCCGAAGAAGACAGGCCCCGTGAGAAAATGCTTCAAAAAGGCGCTTCCGTATTAAGCGATGCCGAATTGATCGCCATACTGATCGGATCCGGCAACAATGAGGAGACGGCCGTACAACTCTCTCAACGGATACTTCACTCCGTAAACAACAATCTGAATACATTGGGTAAACGTTCCATCAAAGAATTAACTTCCGGCTTTAAAGGTATCGGAGAGGCGAAGGCGGTCACGATCTGCGCCGCTATGGAACTAGGGAAACGGCGGGAAACCTCAGAGGCATCTCCTCAAGATGCTATCCGAAGCAGCAAAGACTCCTATCTCCTATTCCGTACCCAACTATGCGATTTACCTTATGAGGAACTCTGGATCGCTCTAACCAATCCCTTAAATAAGGTGATACAAAAGATAAAAATCAGTCAGGGCGGAGTAAACCAGACTTCCGTGGATATCCGTTTGGTATTAAAAGCGGCGATCAACGTCTTGGCCTCCGGTATAATCCTATGCCATAATCATCCATCCGGTAGCCTCCGCCCCAGTACGCACGACGATGCCTTGACCGAGCGTATCCAAAAGGCGGCGAAGCTGATGGATATTAGGATACTGGATCATATCATCCTGTCCGATAGCGGTTATTATAGCTATGCAGACGAAGGAAGGCTGATCCGGTGAAACAAATTCTCTTTTCCCCCGGTTTAGTATATAGAAGTATTAATGTATATTCGCGTATAAAACAAAAGAAGATGAACAACGAATTTCTCCAAACAGAAGAAGCGATCGTCGCTATGCTGAAGACGGTATACGACCCGGAAATACCCGTAAACGTATACGATCTTGGGCTTATATATAAGGTAGATATCGATGAGGAAAAAAATGTACGCATCGATATGACCCTCACCGCCCCGAACTGTCCGGCGGCCGATTTCATATTGGAAGATGTCCGTATGAAGGTAGAAGCGGTCGATGGGGTGAACAATGTAGAGGTAAACCTCGTCTTCGAGCCGGAATGGGACAAGGACATGATGACGGAGGAGGCTAAACTGGAATTAGGTTTTCTATGAAAATATATTTCGCCTCAGACGCACATCTGGGAGCCCGTTTCCACAAGGACCCTTTAGCCATCGAGAAGAAACTGGTACGTTGGCTGGATAGCATCAAGGAAGACGCTTCCGCCATTTGGTTTCTGGGAGATCTATTCGACTATTGGTACGAATACAAATACGTCGTGCCGAAAGGCCATGTACGTTTTCTGGGGAAATTGGCCGAGTTAGCGGACAGAGGTATAGAAATACATATCTTTATCGGTAACCATGACATCTGGATGTTCGACTACTTGCCGAAAGAGATAGGTGCCATCATCCATCGGGATACCTTGACAGTCGATTTATTGGGGAAACGTTTCTTCCTCGGGCATGGCGATGAGGTAGATTTCCGGAGTAAGGCATTCCGTCTGATCAGGGCTATTTTCCGGAATAAGTTCTGCCAATGGTTATATGCGGGAATACATCCCCGCTGGACGTTCGGGTTCGCTTTAGGTTGGTCGCTCAACAGCCGGACGAGCGGACTGGAAAAG
>NZ_FR885298.1:35081-46337 GCF_000436315.1 Parabacteroides sp. CAG:2
AAAAAGTATCAAGGGGAAGACGCAGAATATATGGTTGTTTTCGCCAAGGAATATCTAAAGACGCATCCCGATATAAACTTCTTCATTTTCGGCCATCGCCACATCATGTTGGACTTGATGTTAAGCCGTACCTCCCGTATTCTCATAGCCGGGGATTGGATGCAATTCTTCTCTTATATCGTATGGGATGGCGAGAATCTGTATATGGATCAGTTTCTGGAAGAGACGGACGGACAATCTTATCCCAACACATAAGACAGCGTTGTCTTAACACCTTAGACAGTACTGTCGAAGCACCTTAGACAGCGTTGTATGATGTGCTCATACAACGCTGTCCGGATTTTCCGCTTACTTTACCGGGATATAACCAACCTTCTTCACCGTCGCTTGTCCTTCGGCAGACATCACATAATCGATGAACGGTCGCACCTTTGAGGCATTCTTCGTCTCATAGTAGTAGAACAACGGACGGACAACCGGATAGGTCTTATTCCTCGCGTTCTCCAACGAAGGCTCCACGTAGGATTTTCCGGCATCATACGATACATGGATCGGCTTCACTTCTTTATTCAAATAAGCAAGACCTACATAGCCAATGGCTCCTTTCGTCTGGCTTACGCTTTGTATAATGGCACCTGTAGCCGGCATGCTCAAGATACCGTTCATATAGTTCTTATTTTTCAACACGCTCTCCTTGAAGAACTCGTAGGTTCCGGAAGAAGTCTCGCGGGAATAGGCCACGATCTTCATATCCGCACCACCCACTTCTTTCCAATTCTTGATCTTGCCGGTAAAAATGCCTTCCAATTGCTCCCGGGTCAGATTGGATACCTTGTTGGAAGGATGCACGACAACAGCCAGAGCGTCATAGGCGATCACCTCCTCTTTCGTCTTCTTTCCGGCTTCTTGCAACTTCATGCGCTCGTCGAATTTCATCTTACGGGAAGCCATCGCTATATCCGTAGTGCCTTCCATCAAAGCGGAGATCCCCACGCCGGAGCCACCACCCGTCACCGTTATCTTAGCAGCTTTGTTCTTATTCATGAAATTCTCGGCTTCAGTCTGGGTAAGAGGCAAACAAGTATCGCTACCCTTTATCTTCTGGGCAAACACATTCGTAGCAAACAAACACGCTGCCATGGCAGCTAATAAAATCGTCTTCTTCATTACTTTGTATTTATCTTTTATTTACGATACAAAATAAATACTTCGGTATTTCAATGGGATGAAACAGATATTACAATCCTATGAATTAAAACTTATATTGAAGACGGACTGTCAATACATTATCCTTCCGGTCGTTCTCGTAGCCCTTCACGAGGTTACTTTTCTCATTGAAGTTAAACTCGTAGTAAGCTTGTAGACGGATATGTTTATTGAAATTATAAATACCGCCGATACCTATCGTGCTTTGAGCCAAGTCGGTTTTTGAAGTGAAGCTATTTTCCGCCCCTACCTCATTTCCACTCACCTTCGTATTCGGATCGTAAACGTCATATTTCAATACGGCGGAGAAAGGAGAGGCGCCTATATCCTGTACCAAATAAAAGAAGTAACCAAGGAAAGGGCGCTTAAACAAAGAATTTTCCGGCAAATTCTCCGGTCGGGTACTGTAGTTCGGGCTTTTACTGCTCCCGGCGATACCGGGTTGGGTACCGATCAAACCTTCCGCACGGAGAGTGGTCTTTCCTAAAGATGAAAGAAAACTAAACTGTCCATCCAAACCTAAATACTGGCGCTTCATATAAGTACCCGTCTCTCCCATATCCCTCTTAACGAAATGATTGCCACGCATCTCATACGCCTCGGTAGTCGGGTTGTAGACAAAACCATGGTAATAGGAGAAACCGGCTCCCCATTTTCCCCAGTCGCCTATCGCCTTCTCGGCACCCAGACGCCCGATGAAATCTTTCCGGCTATCCGTCTCCCGGTTGATACTGTTTCCGGCAAACAGACCGGCATCCAATCGCAAGAAACTCAATGGGCTGGTAGTCTTGGTACGTAAGGTAAGCATCGCTCCCAAGTCACGCTCATCCGGGAAGAAATACTGGATAATAGTCGCTCTCTCCGGAGATTCGAGAGAACTCGTGGAATAACAGACCTCATAACCGAAAGGACGGTTGAACACACCAGCCATCAACTGGCTACGCTTCGTCCAAGGGTCCTTGATACCAATATACAGATCACGGAAACTTACTCCCTTATCATTCACCTCGATCTGGACAGCACCTGTTCCGATCCCATCATTGTACTCGAACTTCATACGGCCCCGGCGGATACCGATCCGGTTAAACCCTTTATCCAAGTTCTCGTTCTTATCGCCCACCTTCAAGGTAGCGTCCTCCTGTCCATATTGGTATTGTCCTTGGATATAAGCGGAAACCTTGAATTTGCTTAGCTTCTGGACTACCTTATCCAAGGTAGTCACTTCCGTAGCCAAGGAATCGATACGTTTTTCCACCGACTGATCCACCTCCTGCGCTCCCATACTGAATGGAAGCAGCACTAACATGAGCGCTATAACTTTTCCTAATTTCATTCCTAACTATAAAAACTATATTTGCGTCGCAAAGTTACAACGCTCCTGTTTCACACCCGTTTCACATACATTACAATCCTGTTACAGACGTCTTGCCTAATTATTCAGGGACGAATTTACATAAAATAATCGGTTCGTTCCATACATTGCACATGACTAGAATATTTGCGCGATAATTCTGGTCCATTTCGCACATTTATTGGGATATTGTGCTACCTTTGCCTCGATTATTGAAACACTATATTTATTTTTTTAATGAAGACATTAACAATCGGAGACCTAAAGGCTCGTATTCCAATCATCCAAGGTGGAATGGGCGTAGGCATCTCTCTTTCCGGCTTAGCCTCGGCCGTCGCAAATGAAGGTGGGATCGGCGTTATCTCCGCAGCCGGTCTCGGACTTTTATATAAGAAATTGTCACCCAGCAATTATACAGAAGCTGGGAATCTCGGGTTAGCGGAAGAGATCCGCAAGGCCCGGGAAAAAGCGAAAGGTATCATCGGCGTAAACGTAATGGTAGCTCTTTCCGACTTCG
This sequence comes from Parabacteroides sp. CAG:2, assembly GCF_000436315.1. Classification (NCBI taxonomy): domain Bacteria; kingdom Pseudomonadati; phylum Bacteroidota; class Bacteroidia; order Bacteroidales; family Tannerellaceae; genus Parabacteroides; species Parabacteroides sp. CAG:2. The sequence continues at coordinate 38,156 of NZ_FR885298.1, forward strand.
CTGAACTGGTGAAGACCAGTATAGCGGAAAAGGTAGACATCATTTTCAGCGGTGCCGGACTGCCTTTGGACTTGCCTTCTTTCCTCAAGAAAGATAGCGTCACCAAGCTGGTTCCCATCGTTTCCAGCGCACGTGCCGTACGTATCATCTGCGAGAAATGGAAGAATAACTATGATTATCTTCCGGATGCGGTGGTACTAGAAGGCCCGAAAGCGGGTGGACATCTGGGATATAAGGAAAACCAGTTGGAAGACCAGCATTTCTCATTGGAAGAATTATTACCTCAAGTCGTAGAGGAAGTCTCTCATTTCGAGCAGAAATACGACAAAAAGATCCCGGTAATCGCAGCAGGAGGCATTTATACGGGTGAAGATATCAAACGCATGATAGACCTTGGAGCATCAGGCGTTCAGTTAGGAACCCGGTTCGTTACCACCACGGAATGCGATGCCTCGGAAGCCTTCAAACAGACCTATATACAGGCAGAGGAGAAGGACATAGAGATCATCAAAAGTCCCGTCGGCATGCCCGGACGAGCCATCCATTGCAGTTTCCTTGAGAAAGTGAAGGCGGGAATCAAGCAACCGAAAGCTTGTCCCTTCAACTGTATCAAGACGTGCGATATATCACGCAGCCCGTATTGTATCGTCACCGCCTTGTACAACGCCTTCAAAGGGAATTTCGAGAATGGATACGCTTTCGCCGGCAGTAACGCTTGGCGAGCGAATAAGATCACTTCGGTACGGGAAACCATTACCGAGTTGATGAATGAATGGAAAGCGAAATTATAAGCACAAAAAAAGCCTCCGGAAACGGGGGCTTTTTTTATATTCGAAGGCAAGTATCTCCATTATTGCTCGGCCAACCAAGCAGCCAGCTCATTCCGGTTCGCGGCGGCATCCTGCACGCCGGCTTGGGCAGCTTGATCGAAATATTGCATAGCGGTCGTATAATCCTTCTTCATCGCATAAGCGACACCTAGGTTATTCCATGCTTCCGGCAAATTAATACCTTGCAAACGACTGATGGCCGGATCGTAAGCACCAGTCTCAATCTCAAGGGCCGCCGTATTTAATTGAGCGATCGGGTCGGTCGGATAAAGACGAACGGCGATATCGAATACCTCCTTGAACTGATCGCTGCCTTTATCATAAGAATTGGCTACCAAGAACATCTCATTCAAACTTAAATATTGAGGTTTCGTCTTGATCACTTGCTTGGCCTCGTTCACGTCGAACGGACGTGCGATATAAGCCAAGGTATAATCAATACGTCTTAAAGGAGGATAGTATTTATCCAATAATATCTTATAAGTCCGACCTCCGTTCAAGGCATGTAGTTTAGCCTTGCGCCTGTTTATATCTTGAATATCCAAGATCTCCAGAATCTCCTTCTTATTCGCCAAATCTGATTTCGTAACCTCTTGACGCAATCCGATCCAATCCTCACCCATCCAATTCACTTTCATCAAGGAAGGGTCCATCTTCTCCTTATCTTTCATGTAAGCGACAAAAGCCTTGGCACGGCTCTCAGACAATCTCATATTATAATCGTAGCCACCTTCCGGGGAAGCGTATCCGGTAACCTTAAATTCGGTAAAGCTAAGATTCTTATCGTTACGGACTTCCGTTACAATCTTATTCACCTCATTCAGCACGGTAGCGTTATCCTTGAAATCACGTAACAATACGGACTTGCCTACCTCAAAGTTTAAATAAGCGGAATGCGTCTCGCTCCGTTGTTTCACAGGCTCTACCGGAGGAGTAACATAGCTAAGCTCATAAACGGGAGGAGCTAACGGAGGCAATACACGGCTCATCACCCCATAGATGTCATTTGAGACCTCACAAGAAGCGCATCCCGTGGTATTCTCATCCACCATCAAGGTAGCGTTTCGCATCCATCCCGCATAGGGTACGGACAATTCCACCGGAATCAATTCCGGCCCCTTCTTCGTCTGACGGATAATCAAGCTAGGAGTTTGGGGAAATTCATAACTATCGAAACCCAACTCACGGTTCAACGCCTTCATACGTGCCCGCCCGGTAATCACGATCGGGTTAAACTGGTAAGACTGCGATTTATCCACCGATTGCAATACCGGTGTCAGGATGACCATCTCTTGGGATTTCAAACGCAGATTGCTCAGATTGGTCGTAAAATTCATCATAAGCTGGCTTCCGTCCTTCTTTGCGCTTACATTCTCGAAACTAACAGTTCCCCGCACACCGTTCTGTGCCTGTAGGCTCACACCTCCGAGGAACAATAAAGCGATACATATACTCAATAAATGTCTCATATCTCTCTAGATCGTTTTTTAGTGGATAAAATAAATGATAGAAAGGGCCGCTTTCGTTACACCCCAATAGTTCGAGTTCTTGGTCTCGATCTTGGAGCCACATTCCCCGCAATTATACTTATCATAATGTACACGGGCATAACCGGCGCCGATAGCGGCTTCTATACTCCAACGCTTATTCAGTATCCATTGATGTCCCAACGTAAGTCCGCCACCGTACAAATAACCATCATAACGATGGTCCTTCAAATTAGGGAATATGCCAAAGGGTAATTTAATCCCGGCGATATTATACTGTCCGCCCAACGCATGCACGCCAATAAACGTACCGTTGAATTTCTCGCAAGTCCAATAACGCACTTCCGGCATGACAAGCCAATGCTTCAGTTTCTTACCGTCATTGAACTTGAAAGGATTATATCCCGCCGAGACATCCAATGTAACCTTTTTGCTTAAGCCCACCTCGAATCCTAAGTTCGGAGTCGTAGTCGCGTCGTAGAGAAGATTGTTCTTCAACGCAAAATGTTGTGCGCTCATAGATAAGGAAAATAACAATGCTAATCCAAGTAAAAATGCTTTCTTCATTTCTTATAAGCTTAATGATTTGAAGAAGAAACAGGAATAAACGGGTTTTAGTTTTCGATAAGCGTTAATAAGATATGATCATTAAATTTAATTATATTAATGGTAAAGGGAATGCGGAAGGCGCTTTTATCGCTTATCCACATTCCCTTTAACTTATTTATAAATATACGATTACTGCTTGATGTCGCCTAATTCGACCAGCTTATTGACAATCGCATAGATCGTAAGACCGCTAGCACTATGAATTTGAAGTTTCCGAGCGATATTACGGCGGTGGGTGATGACCGTATGCGTAGAAAGAAACAAACGATCCGCTATCTCTCGGTTTGTCATTCCCTTCACGACGCAGACTACGATCTCTTTTTCCCTCGAGCTTAACGATTGTTGCTCGTCATCCCCTTCCGGCTCGTCATCCGGAAGTACCTCGGCGTTCAACCGTTCCAATTTGTGCTTGATCTCATCAGGGCTATCGTATATGTTAATTTGTTCATCATAAGAACGCAATAACACACTGTCTGAGACAGAATATAATAAAGCGATACATTTCATCTCGGCACAGCCGCTTTCCTCCTTCAAATGTTGCAACGTGAAATAGCCGGGCAAAGCCGGATTCACGATCAACACATCCGGTTTGTGCATACGAAGCGAGTCGAAAAGAGATTCCACCGAATGAATCTCCACCATCTGGATACGGAAACCCGGTAACCGTTTCAACAGGTTCTCCAGTCCGCTCCTTATGATAACAGAAGGTTCGGCTATCGCAATCTTTAGATTTGTACTCATCGATTCATGCTTATAATTGCTTTTCCAAAGCCAATATGGCCGGTACAAACAAATAATCCTCCACACGGGTATGTGAAGCCAAGTCTTCCTCCGTGGCAAAAATATCGAACAAGACACTATTCAGCATATTCGTACCCGCTCCCGGATAGTATTTGATCAGGATATTTTTCAACTCCGTGATCTTCATCTCGATCTGATCATGACGCTTACGGAAGATCGTAATATTGTATTTCGGATCTCTCTTTCCTTCCAACAAATTACGGACATAAGGGAAAACAGCACGTTCCTCATAAGACATATGTTTATTTACCTCCTCCGCATACTCATCGAAAAACTTCGTGATCACAAAAGCGACATCCTCCGGGCACCCGGATATAGCGTCTACCAATTTACGACGGATATGTGGCAAGCGGAAGTTCAAGAAGTAATCATGGGCATTATGCAAATAGCGGATCAAGTTCTCGATCGACAGGCATTTGCTGATATTCTCGACAGGCGTATTCACTTCCTCGACCAAGAAATTCACGACCGTCAGGAAAGTACAAGCATCCACCCCATTCTGCCGGCAAACCTCCCCGATATTCTTCTCTCCGAACCCAAGCGCTATACCAAAACGGCTCATGACTAAAACCATCGGATAGTTCTCGCAGATCAGATCACTCATTTTATCGGTTTCCCGGTACATTCCATTTTTATACATAGGCTTCTTTCTAACTTGTCTTGGTGTTTGAATAGCCAAATATACTCCTTTTTCTTCCATATCTCGTACATTTATTATTATTTCACAAAGGCTTAAAGGACGACTCCGTCGGCACGACCGCTATACACTCAGTCTCTATCAACCATCCGGGACGGCAAACGGGGGCCAAGACTATCAAATGTGGCAAATCCGGGTAATGAGCCTCAAAATACTTCTTAACCACCGCATAATCAGCCATATCTCTCAAATAGGTGATCGCCTGCGTAATATCACGAGTAGTAGCGTCCGCCTCTTTCAGCAACACGCTGATATTTTCCATCATCCGCTCGGTTTGTTTTACGATATCGCCCGGATAGACAATCTCTCCCCGGTTATCGATACTCGCCGTACCCGAGATAAAGACCTGTTTACGATCCCCATACGTAACAGCCGTACCCCGCTCGAAGGTTACACCATATTCATAAGTAGGATTCAAGTGCGTGGGAGCGTAAAGGAACTGAATCTGTCCCGGCTCCAATCCATCCACCGCATAACTGTCCATCTGTACCAACACCGAAGGATCGGCATGACGTCCCTCAATACCCGTGCTAGCGATATAATGCGTCTTCTCCGTAAGATTCTGCGTGATAAAAACTTCTTTTCGGGCTTTCACCACACCGGCGTAATTCACGTCTACGTTTTGCACAAAGAACCAAGTACGGACACAATGAGAGGCCAACGTACAACGCTGCCCCATCAATTGCATCACATAGTCATTCAATAAAAGCCGGGTCTGGTATTCCGAATTGGCCGCCTTATTGAAGGCACCTCCCCCCCAGAGGTGCCTATAACCGTTATGCGACGCTTCCAGTAAACCGGAATCGTACGTTTGTACCGACATCCCCGTTTGCAAATAGGTCCACATAGCGATCTTTGTTCCATTCAAAGGCGGCTGCTGAACGATAGAGAGCGGGCAAAAGGCGCTCTCGCACTCCCACTCCATCACGCTATCCGTCTGATTAGCTGCGTCACTTAAAAAATAACGGCGGAAAACGGCGGTAGCGTCATTCGATAGCTCTTCCTTCACGACAGTCACATAAACCCGCAAAAGGTTTTGCAATTGCTCCACGAAAGACAAACAAGGGTCCGTGATCGATACCATCACCTGATATTCCGTTGTTCCACCTTTACCCGTGAATGAAGAGATTTGCATTTCTACCGCTTTATCCGTATCTATCCTCCTCGTATAATTCATCATTTTCTTTCTTATCAATTATCCAATGCCCCTCCTAAGATCCAACCTTGGATCAAAGCAAGGACCTCCTGTTTCCCGGAACTATTGAACATATCCTTATGTACCGGATTATCCTCCAATATATCCAGCAAGAAACTATTGTTTATATTACCCGGGGTCACGTAGTTCTTACCCTCTTCCGAAAGGGGCGCCTTTACGTTCACTAAAGATTTATAAGCCACATCGTCCCTAAGATCCAGCTGACCGGCCAATCCCGATCCTCCTCCATGACAAGACAAGCAATTCAAGTCGAACACCTGCGCTTGTATACGTTTGAAGCTCGCTAAATCCAATTCGCCGACAGACAAATCAAGCGGTTCGTCCGAATCATCCACCGGAGACGTATAATAGGAGTAAACCAACCGCAATCCCCTACTAATCACAGCGACCTCTATACTCCTCGTATCCGGAGTGACATTATTCAATCGGAGTTTTAGTCTTTTGCCGTCTTCCGCCGGCTTACTGATACGCTGGGTTTGCAAAGGTTTCGACTTATCCTCGCCAAAAGCACATAACGAGAGCATATTCTCCTTCGGCCAAGCTTTCAGGCCAGTGAAAGAAAGTGACACGGTAGCGGTTCGCCCGGAATCAACCGTCTCATCCGGATAAATCTTACCCTCATCACAACCCAGCCCGAATAACAGGAATAAGGCATACATTATATATTGACTATATCGTTTCATACCCAAAGATTAGAACGTGAACTGCAACATAGCCGTAGCGGAGTGACGAGCCAATCCAATAGCGTCCTCATCCCGGTCATTCTGCGTAGCATGACCGCTACGACCTAGATATTGATACATAACCTGTAGCTTCAAATTATTATTAAAGAAATAATAATTCAAACCAGCGGCGGGCATATTCAACAAACCACCCTCATCCGTAGCGTTACGATCATAGAAATCATATCGCAAAGCACCCTGCAATTTCGGAGTGATGAAATAGCCCAATTGAGCGTAAGCTCCCCAGAAATTCTTATCCGGCTTTTGCATGATCTTGGTAAAATGCATATTCATATAGTAACCTTCGGCAGCCACATACCAGCGGTTCTTGATCCACGCGAACTCAACGCCCACACGAGTGTCGCTACTGGTCAAGAACTCGGCCTCCGCATTATAAGAGGCAGATACGGCGATAGACATCTTATCGTCGTTCAGATTCTCCGGTGAGCCTTGAGACGTTGGCATCTCCCCCTTCGGCATAAAGGCCAGACGACCCGCATATAACAGCGAAGGCAACCATTTATGATCATCGCAGTTTGTCTTAGTCGCCAAATTCACGTCGATACCCGTACCATTAAAAATACCGACTTGATAATTCCATTTATCATGGATCAAACCATGTACCTGTACACCCAAGTCGAATCCCGTGGACATATTCGGTATGACATAATTCACGTCGTAAGGAAGCAATACGGATTGGGAAGCGGAATAAGGCAGTACCGGAAACAACGTCTCCCCCAAAGTACTTAAATAGCCATGCATAAACGGTGTCTTGAACTTACCGACACGGATACGAAACGACTCCTTGATCGCTACGTCGAACCAAGCCTGTTGCAATAAAGCACCTCCACTCTTAGCGGCATTCAGCGATAAATTGAAAGTAACCCGTCCAAAAGCCTTACCCGTAAAACCGAGAATAGCGTTAGGGATCGCGAAACCGGAGTTCGCTACGCTCTTGGCATAATGGCTTTCCAGCCCTTGGTCGTCATATCGGTTGTAGCAAGCGCTTGCCTGTACCAACGCATAGGGCTTAAACAAAAAATCACCGGCCTTGGTAGAAAAAGAAAAGCCCTTCTTTCCCGCTAGTGAAACCACATCGTTCTCTACATATTTATCATCCATCTCTTTCTTTGTATCTTGAGCTTTCACGGAGAAAACACCTGCTGATAGAAGCACCACAAGCAACGTCCTATATATTTTTTTCATTTCGATTCTATGCGTTATTTATTTATAAACTTTGTAGGAATTTAATCAGAGCGGCCCGCTCGTCTTTTGTCATGCGAGAGAATAGGGTACGCGACGCAGCTCCTTCCCCACCATGCCACATAATAGCCTCCGTCAGGTTCCGGGCACGGCCATCATGTAAATAATAGGTATGGCCGTTTACGACCTCTTGTAATCCCAATCCCCATAACGGGGTAGTCCTCCATTCATTACCGTTGGCCAAGCCACTGGGATAATCATCCCCTAGCTCAACACCCATATCATGCAATAAAAAGTCCGAATAAGGATGGATCACCTGATTACCTAATTGAGGCAATTCCGTATTATTCAAAAGGACAGATCCGCGAGGGCGTGTCTTCAAGGAAGTCACATGGCATAAATGACATTTCGCTTGATAGAAAAGTTGCTCTCCTTGAAGAACCGTAGGATCATCCACATTCCGACGGGCGGGTACCCCCAAGGTCTGGAGGTATAAATCCACATCTTCCATATCTTCCGTAGAGACCTGCGCCCCGGTCATGGCAAAACCCATCATATTACCCTGTCCTTCTCCTACCTCATGCGGGAAACGATCGTTCGTAACACCGAGATCGGAA